>NZ_JBWKXC010000002.1:0-391089 GCF_059422605.1 Clavibacter sp. GW821-FHT01D01 | reverse complement strand
GGTCTCGGGGGTTTGGAGGTGTGTATAAGAAACAGGGCGCCGACCGGCGCCCGCACGCGGGATCAGAGGTGCGGCGCGACGTGCTGGGCGAACGCGCGCACCACGCGGGACGCGACGGTCGCGGGGTCCTCGTCCCAGACGGCCTGGTGGAACACCTCCACCTCGACGTCGCCCGCGTAGCCGGCCTCCCGGACCGCGCGCGTGAGCCCGGGGAGGTCGATGACGCCGTCGCCCGGGAGGTGCCGCGCGAGGAGCACGTCGGCGGGCAGCGGCGTCGCCCAGTCGCACACCTGGTAGCTCGCGATGCGGCGCTCGGACCCGGCGCGCGCGATCCCGGCCAGCACCTCCGGATCCCACCACACGTGGAACGCGTCGACCACGACGCCCACGGCCTCCGCGGCGAACGGCGCCGCGAGGTCGAGGGCCTGGGCGAGCGTCGAGACCACGGCGCGGTCGGAGGCGTACATGGGGTGCAGCGGCTCGATCGCGAGCCGCACGCCCGTCCGCTCGGCGTGCGCGACGAGCTCGGCGAGGGCGTCCTGCACGCGTCCGCGGGCGCCGACGAGGTCGCGGGATCCGTCGGGCAGGCCGCCGGCGACGAGTACGAGCTCGGGTGCCCCGAGGGCCGCGGCCTCGTCGAGCGCGCGCCGGTTGGCATCCAGGGCCGCGCGCCGCGCCGGGCCCTCGACGGCGGTGAAGAACCCGCCCCGGCAGAGCGACGAGACGCGGAGGCCGCTCGCGTCGACGAGCCGTCGGGCGGCGTCGAGCCCGACGTCGGCCACGGGCTCCCGCCACAGCCCGATCGCCGGGATGCCGGCGGCGACGGCCACCTCGAGGGCGCGCGCCAGCGGGGCGTGCTTGACGGTGGCCTGGTTGAGCGAGAGCCGGGGGTGCGCGGCGGCGGCCGGGGCGTCCGCGACGTCGGCCTCGCGCGGCGCGGTCACGCGCGGACCATGCTCGGCGCCTCGACGCCGGCCAGCGCGAGCATCCCGTTCCAGCGCTCGGCGGCCAGCTCCGGCCGCTCCAGCGCCCCGGCCTCGTCCGCCAGCCGGACGATCCCGGACAGGTGGGGGAGCGAGCGCGCCGAGTGCAGGCCGCCCACCATGGAGAACGCCGGCTGGTGGCCGTTCAGCCAGGCGAGGAACGCGATGCCCGTCTTGTAGTACTGCGTCGGCGCGGCGAAGACGTGCCGGGAGAGCGCCTCGGTCGGGCCGAGGATCCGCCGGTAGCCCGCGACGTCGCCGCGGTCGAGGGCCTGGATGGCCGCCGACGCGGACGGCGCGAGGGCGGCGAACGCGCCGAGGAGGGCGTCGGAGCGGCGGACGACGCCGTCCGGGTCCTCGCCGCCCTCGATGAGGCCGACGTAGGAGAAGTCGTCGCCCGTGAAGAGGGAGGCGGCGCGGGGGAGGCGGGCGCGCAGGGCGACCTCGGCCCCCGCGTCGAGGAGCGACATCTTGATGCCCCGCACGGCGTCGCCGCCGTCCTCGATGATGCGCACGACGGTGTCCGAGGCGGCCGCCGTGTCGGCGGACCCGAAGTAGCCGGCGAGCACCGGGTCGAACGCCGCGCCGAGCCAGTGCAGGATCACGGGCCGGGAGGCGCGCGCGAGCACGGCCGCGTAGACCCGCTCGTAGTCGGCGGCGGAGGTGGCGGTGCGGGCGAGGTGCCGGCTGGCCATCAGCACGACGCCGGCCCCCGCGTCCTCCGCCACGGCGAGCTGCTCGAGGTAGGCGTCGACGACGCGCTCGAGCGGCACGACGTCGTCCACGAGCTGGTCGGTGTTGACGCCGACGACCACGGAGCCGCCGACGGAGGCGGCCTCCGCGGCGCTGCGCCGGATGAGCTCGCGGGTGGCCGCCCAGTCCAGCCCCATGTTGCGCTGGGCGGTGTCCATCGCGTCGGCGACGCCGAGCCCCCACGACCAGATGCGGTGCCGGAAGCCGAGGGTCGCGTCCCAGTCGATGCGCGCTGGCTGCCCCGGCACGTTCTCCCCGTGCGCGACGGGGACGACGTGGGCGGCCGCGTACGCCACCCGGGAGACGAGCGGTCCCGTCGGCGGCGCGAACGCGGGCGCCGGGCCGAGCTCGTGCGGCCGGATCGCGCCGTCGGCGCCGAGGAGGGCGACGCGGGTCACGGCGCGACCTCGACGGCCGCCAGCGCCTCCGCGTCGGCCTCGGCGTCGAGCGCGGCCACGTCGATGCGGCGGCCCTCGCGGGACGACCGCAGCCCGAGCTCGGCGAGCCGCACCCCGCGGGCCCCCGCGAAGAAGTCGTACTCGTGGGGCGCGTCCTCCACCACGTGCCGGACGAACTGCTCCCACTGGGTCTTGAAGCCGTTCTCGAAGACGTCGTTGACGGGAAGCTCCTGCCAGTCCCGGGAGTAGTCGTGCGTCTCCGGGAGGTCGGGGTTCCAGGTGGGCTTGGGCGTCGCGACGCGCGGCTGCACCTTGGCGCCGAACAGCCCGACGACGGCGGATCCCAGCGTCCCGTCGACCTGGAACTCCACCAGCTCGGGGCGGTCCACGCGCACGGCCCACGACGAGTTCAGCTGCGCGGTCACGCCGCCGGCGATGTCGAAGATCGCGTACGCGGCGTCGTCGGCCGTCGCGGTGTACGGCACGCCGTGCTCGTCCACGCGCTCCTCGATGTGCGTGGTCGCCTTCGCGTACACGCCCTCGATGGGGCCGAAGAGGTCCTCCAGCACGTAGTTCCAGTGCGGGAACATGTCGACGACGATGCCGCCGCCGTCCTCGCTGCGGTAGTTCCAGCTGGGGCGCTGCGCGTCCTGCCAGTCGCCCTCGAACACCCAGTAGCCGAACTCGCCGCGGACGCTCAGGATCCGGCCGAAGAACCCCGACTCGATGAGCCGCTTGAGCTTCTGGAGTCCGGGCAGGTAGAGCTTGTCGTGCACGACGCCGTTCTTGATCCCGGCGGCCCTGGCGAGCTCGGCGAGCTCCCGCGCCTCGACGTAGGACTCGGCCACGGGCTTCTCCGTGTAGACGTCCTTGCCGGCCGCGATGGCCTTCCGGATGGCGGGGACGCGCGAGCGCGTCACGAGGAAGTCGGCGTAGACCTGCCACCGCGGATCCGCGAGGGCCGCGTCGAGGTCCGTCGTCCAGTGCTCGAGGCCGTGGCGGGCGGCGAGCTCGGCGAGCTTCGCCTCCGAGCGGCCCACGAGGAGCGGCTCGAGCTGCACCCGGCTCCCGTCCGAGAGGAGGACGCCGCCCTGCTCGCGGATGGCGAGGATCGAGCGGACGAGGTGCTGGCGGTAGCCCATGCGGCCCGTCACGCCGTTCATGATGATGCCGAGGGTGCGGGGCGTGGTCGTCTCTGACACGGGGGCCCTTTCATTGGTGGAAAGCGTTTACCCGGATGCTATGCCGAGAAGCCGCCCTCCGGCAAGAGGTTTCCCGTCGTCGGGGACACCTCGACCGGATCGCATGCCGGCGCAAGCGGTCAGGCGGGTCTGGCGGGTCGGGCAGGCCGGACCGATCAGGCGGAGCGGGCGGATCGCGCGGATGAGGCCGAGCGTGCAGATCAGGCCGAGCGGCCGGACCGGTCGGGCGTGCTCGGCCGGACGACCACCGAGGTCGGCAGGACGACGGTCGCGTCGGCGTCGGCGTCCTCGTCGAGCGCCAGGCCGATGGCGCGGCTCCCGATCTCACCGAGTGGGACGGCGACCGTCGTGATCGCGGGGCTCACGTCGCTGACCGTCGGGATGTCGTCGAACCCCGCGACGCCGATGCCCGTGCCCGGCTCCACGCCGCGGTCGCGCAGCGCCGACGACGCGCCGATCGCCATCACGTCGGTCACGGCGAACACCAGCTCGATGCTCCCGGGGTGCTCGTCGAGCAGGCGGGTCATGGCGGCGTGCCCGCCGTCGCGCGTGAAGTCCGTCGCGACCACGAGCGCCGGGTCGAGGTCCACCCCGCGGGCGGCGAGGCCCTCCGCGAAGCCCGCCAGGCGGTCGGCGGAGGTCACGAGGGTCGCGGGGCCGTGCAGGACCGCGAAGCGGCGGTAGCCGAGGTCGACGAGCGCGTCGGCGAGGGCCCGCGCGCCCGCCCGGTTGTCGAGCTGCACCGTGGGGAAGGGGAGCGAGCGCTGGCTCAGCATCACCACCCGTCCGCCGGCGCGCTCGAACGCCTGCAGCTCGGCGACGAGGGCGTCGCGGGAGGCCTCGTCGTCGAAGCGGCTGCCGGCGAGGAGCATCACGCGGGGCCGTCCGCCGCGGAGGGCGCGGACGAGCTCCAGCTCGCGCACGGGATCGCGGTGCGTCACGCCGATGGTGACCACGAGCCCGGCGGCCTCCGCGGCCGCGAGGACCCCCGAGGCGATGCTCGAGAAGTACGGGTCGGCGATGTCGCTCACCAGCAGCGCGACGGTGGAGGTGGCGCCCTTCGCCACGGCCTGCGCCGAGAGGTTCGGGGAGTAGCCGAGGGACGCCGCCGCGGCGACGACCCGGGCCCGGTAGTCCTCGTTGACCTTGCGCGCGCTGCCGTTGAGGGCGCGGGACGCCGTGGCGAGCGAGACGCCGGCCTCGCGGGCGACGTCGTGCAGGGTGACGGCGGTGCCGCGGTCCTTCGGGTGCATCGCTCGCTCCTCGGCCGGCGCCGTGCCGGCGCGATGGTCACCATCCTGCCATCCGGGCGGTGGCGCGGGAAAGCGCTAGCCGCGGGACGACGCCCGCGTCCGCGACAGGCGCACGGCGACGGCCGCGAACACGGTGCAGCCGAGCGCGGGCACCACGAGGGGCGCCAGCTGCCAGGTGACCACCGCGGTGAGGACCAGGGCGACGACGAGCGCGCCGGATCCCCGCGGGTCCCGGACGGCGAGGGACGCCGCCTCGCGGAGGAGGGCACCCCATCGCGCCTCCGGCGACCACAGCGTGCACGCCGTGAGCAGCACCACGAGGCCGGTCGCGAGGGCGGCGGCGCAGACCGCGCCGACGGCGGCGCCTCCCGGCAGCGCGCCCCCGGCGACGAGGGCGAGGTCGAGCGCGAGCACGCCGCCCGCCCCGACCGCCGCGAGCCCGACGGGCAGCGCGCGCACGAGTCCCGTCCGCCCCTCGGCGAGGGCGGTCCGGAGCGGGGCGGGCTCGTCGAGGATGAACCGCCGGAGGTGCCGGGCGCCGACCGCGAGGGCGAGCGGGAGGGTGACGAGCGGGAGCGCGAGCAGCGTGACGAGCAGACCGGTCCACAGCACCTCCGCGAAGAGGGCGAATCGGTCCGCCGCCCCCGGCCACCGCAGGGCGGTGCCGTCGGCTCCCGCGGCGCGGGCCTGGCGCGACCGCCGCCGCCCGTCCCCGCGGCTCATCCCTTGAGCCCCTGCGTCGCGACGCCGTCGACCAGGAACCGCTGGAAGACCATGAAGAAGATGAGCACCGGGAGGAGCGCGAGCACCGAGACGGCGATGGTCGCCCCGTAGTCGGACGCTGACGTCTGGTCGTTGTAGACGCGGAGGGCGAGCGGCAGCGGCTGGAGGTCCGGCGTGTTGAGGTACAGCAGCGGCCCGAGGAAGTCGTTCCAGCTCCAGATGAACGCGAAGATCGACGACGTGATGAGCGCCGGGCGGATCAGCGGGATGGTGATGGAGCGGAAGATGCGCAGGTGGCCGGCGCCGTCGATCCGCGCCGCCTCGTCGAGCTCCCGGGGCAGGTTGCGGATGAACTGCACCATGAGGAAGACGAAGAAGGCCTCCGTCGCGAGGAACTTGCCGATGAGCAACGGCCAGTACGTGTCCATCATCCCGAGCGTGCGGAAGATCGTGTACTGCGGGATGAGCAGGACGTGCATCGGCAGGAGCAGCGTGCCGATCATGAGGGCGAAGCAGAGCGGCCGCCCCCGGAAGTCGAGCCGCGCGAAGGCGTACGCCGCCATGGAGGACGACAGCACCACCCCGATCACCGAGCCGACGGCGAGGATCGTGGAGTTGAGGAAGAACCGCCAGAGCGGAACGCCGCCCACGCCCGCGAACACCTTCACGAAGTTGTCGATCGTGGGGTCCTGGGGCAGGAGCGAGGTCCGCCCGCCGAACTCCGTGTTGGGCTTGAAGGCCGCCGCCCCCATCCAGACGAGCGGGTACAGCACCACCGCGGTGAGCACGATCATCACCGCGATCCAGACGAGCGTCGCGGTCCTCGGCCGTCGTCGCCGGGCCCGCGGGGCCGGGCGCGGGGTGGGCTCGGTGACCACCTGGGTGTCGGCCGAGGGGAGGGTCGTGTCGAAGGTCGTCATCGTGAGTCTCCCGAGTAGTGCACCCAGCTCTTCTGGGTCTTGAAGAGCACGAAGGCGAGGACGCCGACGAACAGCAGCAGGACCCAGGCCATCGCCGAGGCGTAGCCCATCTGGTTGTTGGTGAAGGCGCGCGTGTAGAGGTACACCGTGTAGAAGTTGGTGGCCCCCGCCGGCCCTCCGGTGCCGTTGCCGATGATGTACGCCGACGCGAACACCTGGAACGCGTTGATCATCTCGAGCAGCAGGTTGAAGAAGATCACCGGGGAGAGCATCGGCAGCGTGACGCTCCGGAACTTCCGCCAGGGCCCCGCCCCGTCGACCATCGCGGCCTCGTAGAGCTCGGCCGGCACCTGCTTGAGGCCCGCGAGGAAGATCACCATCGGGGCGCCGAACTGCCAGACGGCCAGGATGATCATCATCGGCAGGATCAGGGCGGGCACGCCCACCCACCCGCCCACGTCGAGACCCAGCACCTGCAGCCCCGAGTCCACGGGGCCGTCGGTGGAGAACATCGCGCGCCAGACGATGGCGATGCTCACGCTCGCGCCGATGAGCGACGGCGCGTAGAACGCGGAGCGGAAGAAGCCCGTGCCGCGTGCGCTGTAGTTGAGCAGCATCGCGACGAGGAGGGCGGCGGCGAGCTTCACCGGCGTCCCGACGAACACGTAGGCGAGCGTCAGCTGCACCGACTGCAGGAACTTCGGGTCGCCGAGGAGGCGCTCGAAGTTGCCGAGCCCGATCCACTCGGGTGCGCGGAAGAGGTTGTAGTCGGTGAAGGAGAAGTACAGGGACATCAGCATCGGGCCGAGCGTGAGCCCGACGAAGCCGATGAGCCAGGGGGAGAGGAACGCGTACCCGGCCAGGGTGTCCCTGCGGGGGCGCCGCCGCACCGGGCGGCCGACCGGACGAGGGGTGCTCATCCGGCCGGCCGCGGGTGCGACGCGATCGGAGGCGGGGGTGCCGCTCCGGGTCGACGTCGTCGTCGTCATGGGGTGCCTTCCTGGCCCGTCGTCGTTCAGTTCCCGAGCGTGACGGCGGACTCGTCGAAGAACTGCGTCACCGCGTCGTCGACGCTGAGGGCGCCGAGGCCGAGGCTCGTGCCGATGTCGAGGAAGTCGGCCTCGATGGCGCCGTAGCCGGCCACCGGCGCGGCCGGGGCCTCGCCGATGCGGTCCTCGACCGAGTCGAGGTAGTCGGCGACCTGCTTGTCCGGCCCCTCGAGGTCGGCGCCCGCGAGCTGCTCGGAGGAGGCGGGGATGCCGAGCGTCGCGCCGAAGATCGCGCCCACCTCGGGGCTGTTGATGAGGAAGTCGAGGAACGTCGCCGCCGCCTCGGGCTGGTCGGTGGACGAGGAGATCGCCTGCATCAGGCCGACCTTCTGGTACAGGTCCTTCGTCCCCTCGTCGGAGGTGGGGGGAGCGCTCATGACGATCTCCGACGCGCCGCTGTCGCCGACGTAGCCGCCGAGGAAGTTGCTCCAGCTCATCTCGCTGGTGGCGAGCGCGGCGCCGAAGCCGGACTTGGGCAGCAGCTCCTGCAGGCGCGCGGCCGGCACGCCGGTCGTCGTGCGCATCTCGTCGCCCTGCTCCCAGAACGACGCCAGGTCGGCCTTCGTGAAGCCGAGCTCGCCGTCCTCGGTGAAGAGCTCCTTGCCCTCGGCGCGCAGCTGCAGCTCGAGGTTCTGGATGCGGCCGGTGTAGTCGGTGCCGCCGTAGACGGCGCCGCCCGTCCTCTCCGTGACGTCGGCGACGTACGCCGCGTAGTCCTCCCAGCTCCCGCCGCCCGCGTAGGGCTCGAGCCCGTTGGCGTCCAGCAGGTCCTTGTTCTGGAACACGGCCCACGCGCTGTAGCCGGTGGGGATCGCGTAGGTCGCGCCGTCGAGCTCGCCGGTGGCGAGGAGGTCGTCGGCGACGGTGGTCTCGTCGATGACGCCGCCGAAGTACTCGGACAGGTCGCCGAGCAGGCCGTTCTCGCCGTACTGGCGGAGGTACGTGTAGTCGAACTGCATCACGTCCGGCAGTCCGCCGCCCGCCGCCTCGGTCTGCCGCTTCTCCCAGTAGCCCGGGTAGTCGGTGAAGGTCGAGTTGATGGTGATGTTCGGGTGCTCCTCCTCGAAGAGCGCGATGGCCTGGTCGTAGCGGGCGGCGCGGTCGTCGTTGCCCCAGAACGTGTAGTCGAGCGTGATCTCCTCGTCCGGGTCGAGGGTGGCGGAGGGGCCGGAGCCGCCGCCGGAGCAGGCGGTCAGACCGAGCGCGACCACGGCCACGGCGGCGGCCGCCGCGACGCGGGTGCTGTGTGAGCGGAACATCGTCGTCCTTTCGAGAACATCATCGTTTCGAATGCCCGGCACGTGGATGAAACGTTTCGGGAAAGCGTTTGCCCCAAAGTACGTCCCGCGGATCGACGCGTCAAGCACCGTCGTCGGACCCGCTCGCCGGCGCCCGTCGCGCCGCCCTCGCACGGGGGCGCGCACGGGCGGGCAGCTCAGGCCAGCGCCGCCGCGATCGCGTCGGGATCGAGGGCGCCGTCGGCCACGAGCACGCGCCAGCGCCACGTCACGGGCGTCGCCGGCATCGTCCAGACCCGACGGGCGAACGGCGCCGCGCAGAGGATCGGGGTCGCGCCCGTGCGGACGAACCAGGGCGACGGATGCACGGGGTCGCCGGCCAGGGCGGCCATCGCCACGGTCGCCTCCTCCGTCGCGAGCGCCAGCCACGGCAGGGACGCGCCCCGGGCCGCGTCCGCGGTGGTCGGACCCGCGGGCGACAGCACGCGGGCGGCGCCGAACTCCGGGGCGAGCCGCAGCACGAGCCCGCCGTAGCCCCCGTCCGGCCGTCCCGCGGTCGTCGGCGACCCGAAGGCGAGGCCCGGCACGACGGGGGTCCACGTGCTCTCGACGGTCAGGACCGCGCGATCGGCGGCGGGCCGGGCGACCGCGTGGGTGCGGCGCTCGGTGAGGAGCACCCGGCCCGCGGCGTCCGTCCACGCGAGCGACAGGGTCGACCCGTCCCGGTCGAGGACGCGCTGCGCGCCGTTGTTGGCGAGCTGGCGGTAGCCCGCGCCCGTGACCCACGTCACGCCGCCCCACAGGTTCACGTCGTCCGCCTCGCCGGGCACCCCCACGTTGGCGACGGCCAGCGAGAGGCCCAGGTGCCAGTCGTGGTCCGGGGGCCGGAGGTCCGAGACGACCTGGCCGCCGGGCGTCCGGAGCGGGTGCAGGTACGGGCGGGGCGAGTCGCGGGGCGGCGTCGCGGGATCGTCGAGGACGAGCTGGGCGATGCCGTCGCCGACCTCCACGGCGTCGTCCGGGATCACGGGCGGCGCCCCGGCCGGACGTCGACCACGTCCGCGCGGACGGCCGCGCGCATCGCCGGGTCGTCCCGCAGCTCGCGGATCGCGACCGGGGCGCCCCGCCGCGACGAGTGGTAGATCGCGGCGACGATCTCGAGGGAGCGGGCGGGCGCCGCGCAGACCTCGGGCAGGGGAGCGCCGGAGGCGAGCGCCGGGTACACGGCGTCGAGGTAGGCGGCGTGGCCGCTCGGCGTCTCCGCGTCGGGGAACGCCCACGACGCGGCCTCCTCCTCCGGGACGTGCGGCGCGGGCGTCAGCCGCCAGTGGGCGTGGCCGTGCCCGTAGAGGTGCTCGAGCTCGACGGTGGCGCGCTCGGCGTCGATGCGGATCGCGCTCGCCTGCCGCGGGGAGACCGCGCTCGTCAGCGCCACGGCGACGACGCCCGACGCGAAGCGGAGCACGGCCGTCGAGACGTCCTCGGTCTCCACCTCCCGGTCGACGCGCCACGCCTGCCCGGTGACCTCGTCCACCTCGCCCAGCAGGTGCGCGAGCAGGTCGAGCTGGTGGATCCCGTGCCCGGTGGTGGTGCCGCCGCCCTCGGTCTCCCAGCGTCCGCGCCACGGCACGTCGAAGTAGTCGGCGTCGCGGTACCAGAGCGTGTCGCAGCGCGCCACGAGCGGACGCCCGAGGGCCCCCGACCGCAGGAGGCCGCGGACGTGCGCGGCGGCGGATCCCGTGCGCTGCTGGAACACGACGGCGAGGCGCCGGCCGGCGCGGTCCGCGGCCGTCGTCATCCGGTCGACCTCCGCCAGCGAGAGCGCCGGCGGCTTCTCGACGACGACGTGCGCCCCGAGCGCGAACGCCGCCTCGGCCTGCTCGGCGTGGACGCCCGGGGGCGTGCAGAGGTGCAGCACGTCGACCTCGGGGAGGTCGTCGAAGGAGGCGCCCCACGTCGGGATCCCGTACCGGTGGGCGAAGTCCCGGGCGCGGTCCGGGTCGCGGTCGACCGCCGCCACGAGGAGCGCGTCGTCGCGCTCCCGGAGCGCCGCCGCGTGCAGGTGGGCGACCCCGCCGGTGCCGATGATCCCCACCCGGAGCCGGGCGGAGGGCGGAGGGGTGTCGGCGTCCATGGGCGTCCTCGCGGGTCGGGGCGACGGTGCGGGCAGCGGCGCCGCGCTCCTCAGCACCCTAGCTGGGAAAACGCTTGCCCTCCACTCAGGCGGTGGCGCCGGTCGTCACGCGAGGTGGAAGTACTCCTCCAGGCGCACCATCGACCGGTCGGGATCCTCCGACGACTCGAAGTACGGCGCCATGGTGGCCTGCCAGCGCGCGTTGACCTCCTGCTCCGCCATGCGGGCGCGGGCCCGGTCGAAGTCGTCCGTGACCAGGTAGCCGACGACCAGGCCGTCGGACTCGCGGACGAAGAGCGAGTAGTCCGACCAGCCCGTCTCCGACAGCGCCTCCCGCATCTCGGGCCAGACGGTCTCGTGCGCCGCCAGGTAGTCCGCGATGCGGTCCCGCTTGAGCTGCATCGTGAAGCACACGCGTCGTGTCATGTCGTCCTGCTCTCGTCGTGTCGAGGGGTGGGTGCGGCCGCCGCGGTCCGCGGGGCCGGCGGTCATGCGGGGCGGTCGGGCGCGCGCCCGGGATCCGTCGCCGGGCCCGGCGCCGAAGGCGGGGTGCGGGCCGGGGTCGGGGTCGCGAGCAGGGTCGCCGCGATGTCGCGCCCGATCCGCTGCAGCAGGCGCGCGGACAGGGCCGGGTCGCGCGAGCTGTCCTCGTCCGTGCGGTCCGCGAGGGCGTGCACCGCGTGGAGCCCGAGCTCGCGGACCCCCTCGGCGGAGAGCGCGTCGCGGCCCACGACCGCGACGACGGGACGGCCGCCGCTCCGCTGGACGACGACGGAGATGAGCTTGCCGTCGCGTGTCTGCTCGTCCATCGACCCCTCGCCCGTGATCACGAGGTCCGCCGCCCGCGCCCGGGCGTCGAAGCCGAGCAGGTCGAGGAAGAAGCCCGCCCCCGAGACGAGCCGACCGCCGAGGAGGAGGAGCGCGTATCCGATCCCGCCCGCGCTGCCGGCGCCGGGAGACGCGGCCGCGGCGCGCGCTCCGGGGACGCCGGCGCGCTCGGCGAGGTCGACGAGGTGCGCGAGGGCGCCGTCGAGGAGGTCGACCTCCGCGGGGCCCGCGCCCTTCTGGGGGCCGAAGACGCGGGCGGCGCCCAGGGGACCGGTGAGGGGGTTGGTCACGTCGCTCGCGCCGAGCAGCTCGACGCCGTCGAGGGGGAGCAGACCCGTGAGGTCGAGGCGGTCCACCGACCCCAGCGTGCCGCCGCTCGGCCGGACCTCGGTGCCGTCCACGGCGAGGAAGCGCACGCCGAGGGCGTGCAGGAGGCCGGCGCCGCCGTCCGTGGTGGCGCTGCCGCCGAGGGCGACGACGATGCGGTGCGCGCCGAGCCCGCGCACGTGCCGGATCGCCTCGCCCACCCCGTGGCTGGAGGAGCCGAGGGCGTCGCGCCGACCGTCCGGCAGCACCGCCAGGCCGCTCGTGCCGGCGACCTCGACCACGGCCGTGTCCCCGCGCCGGGCCGCGGTCGTGCGGACCGGCTGGCCGGTCGGCCCGGTCGCCTCGAGGACGACGGGCTCGTAGCCCGCGGCGAGCGCCGCGGCGACGCTGCCGTCCCCGCCGTCCGCCAGGGGGAGGAGGTCGCAGTCGACGCCGTCCGGGCCCGCGCCCTCGGCGAGGCCCGCGCTGATCCAGTGCGCCACCTCGGCGGCCGTGAGGCTGCCCTTGTACTTGTCGGGCGCCACCAGGACCCGCGGACGACGGCGGTCACGGGTCCGGGGGAGCATATCGGCGAGCATACCGAGCCGCCTGTCGGGCGGCGGGGCGGCGGGGCGGCGGGACCCCGGTCCCCGGCCGGGTGGCCGCCGGGGTGGAGCGCGTCCCGCACCTGCGCTTCCCCGTCGCCCCCGGCACCCATATGCGGCCCATCGGCGGTCCATGGGCTCGTCATAGGCCGGCACGGCGTACTGGTGCTCCACCCCGACAGAACAGTGGAGCACCACCGTGGACTACATCCTCCCCATCGCCGTCGACCTCGTCGCCGTCGGAATCCTGACCTTCGCCATCTACTTCCCCCGGCACCACCGCCGGGACCTCGTCGTCGCGTTCCTGGGCGTGAACGTGGGCGTCCTCGCCGTGTCGCTCGTGCTGGGGTCCAGCACCATCGGGGCGGGCCTCGGGCTCGGCCTGTTCGGCGTGCTGTCGATCATCCGGCTGCGGTCGGACGAGATCGCCCAGCACGAGGTCGCCTACTACTTCTCCGCCCTCGCGCTCGGCCTCATCACCGGTCTCTCCGGTTCGATGAACCCGCTGCACGTGTCGCTGATGGCGCTGATCCTGCTCGTGCTCGTCGTGGGCGACCACCCGCGCCTGTTCGGCCGGTACCGCCAGCAGACGATGACCATCGACACGGCCATCTCCGACCACGACGCGCTCCTGCAGCACCTGGGGCTCGTGCTCGGCGCGGAGATCCGCGGCGCGCAGGTCAAGCACCTCGACCTCGTGGACGACACCACCGTCGTGGACGTCCGCTACCGGGTCCGCCCCAGCGGCAGCCCCGCCCGCCTGCGCGAGGCGATGCCGCAGGGCAAGGTGACCGCGTGAGCCGCGTCCGCGGACTGACCGCCGTCGGCCTGCTCGAGCCCATCGGCCTGGACGAGCTCGTGGCCCGCGCCGCCCTGCTCACCCGGGTGGACCGCAAGTACGTGGTGCCGATGCACGCGCTCGACGCGGCCCTCGCGGGCCTGGAGCCGGGGACGCGAGCCCTCGAGATCGAGGGGCGACGGGCATCCGCGTACCGCAGCGTGTACTTCGACACCCCCGAGCTCGCCAGCTTCCACCTGGCCGCGCACGGACGGCGCCGCCGCTTCAAGGTCCGGACCCGGAGCTACGTCGACTCCGGCGGGTGCAACCTCGAGGTCAAGACCCGCGGCGGCCGCAGCAGCACGGTGAAGGACCGGGTCGCGCATGTGGCCGGCGACGAGCGCACGCTCTCCGCCGCGGGCCTCGCCCACGTCGACGCGACGCTGCGGGACGCCGGCATCCGGGGCATCGCCCCCCAGCGGCTGCGGCCCACGCTCGTGACCGAGTACGACCGCACGACCCTGTTCGTCCCGAGCGACGAGAGCCGCGCGACCGTCGACACCTCGCTCGCGTGGATCCTCGACGACCGCCGACTCGAGCTGCCGCGGGTGGCGATCGTGGAGACCAAGTCCGGCTCCCGGCCCTCCGCCGTCGATCGCCTCCTCTGGAGCCACGGGCACCGACCGTCGACCATCTCGAAGTACGGCACGGGCCTCGCGGCCCTCCGCGACGACCTGCCGTCGAACAGGTGGGGCCGGGTCCTCCGTCGTCACTTCGCCGACGGCTGCACGACCTCGACCTCCTCCACCTCCTCCTCCGCCGCCTGAGCGCGGCATCCCGGACACCCCGCGCTGACCTGCGCCCACCGAAGGACACCCCATGAACCCGAAGCGCTCCATCCGCAACCCCACGGCCCTCGCCGTCTCCCTCCTGCTCAGCGTCGGTCTCCTGGCCGGCTGCGGCATCGCCACGACCGCCACCGGCACCGACACCACCACGGCCGCGGCAGCCGCGGTCGAGGTGGATGCCACCCAGAGCGCCGCACGGGTCCTGGCGGCGAACGACGCCGTCGTGGACTCCAGCGACCACGTCGACGACGCGGAAGCCGTCGACATCGCCCTCGACGGCGACACGGCCACGGCCTCCGGCGACGGCGTGACCGTCGACGGCAGCACCGTCACCATCACCGCGGCCGGCACCTACCGCATCAGCGGCACGCTCGACGACGGCCAGGTGGTCGTCGACACGGCGGACACCGTGACCGTGGCCCTGATCCTGGACGGGGCCGGCATCTCCTCCACCACGACGGCCGCGATCGACATCCGCCAGGCGGACTCCGCCGTCGTCTCGCTCGCTGCCGGCACCGAGAACGCGCTGAGCGACGCCTCCTCCTACGACGACTCCGCCGGCGCGAACGCGGCCCTCTACAGCGCCACGGACCTGACGATCACCGGCACCGGCTCGCTCGAGGTGACCGGCAACGGCAACGACGGCATCGCCTCGCAGGACGGCCTGGTGATCGCTTCCGGGGACATCGCGGTGGACGCGGCGGACGACGGCATCCGCGGGAAGGACGCCCTCGTCGTCCAGGGCGGCACCGTCAGCGTCACCGCGGGCGGGGACGGACTCAAGTCCGACGACGACGAGGACCCGACGCGCGGGTTCATCTCGATCGCGGACGGCGACGTGACCGTCACCGCCGGAGACGACGGCCTCGCGGCCACGACCGACGTCGTCGTCACCGGCGGCACGCTCGACGTCACCACGGGCGGCGGGGCCGCGAACGCGGCCGCCGCAGCGACGGACTCCTCCGCGCAGGGCATCACAGCCGGCGTCATCGCGGTCATCGAGGGCGGGACGACCACCATCGACGCGCAGCACGACGCGATCAACGCCGCGGGCGGATTCCACCTCGTCTCCGGCAGCGTGGACGCGGCGGCTGGAGACGACGGCGTGCACGCCGACACCGCGCTCGTGATCGACGGCGGCACCCTCGACGTCACGACCGCCGTCGAGGGCCTCGAGAGCGCCGCCATCACCGTGAACGGCGGGGAGACGTCGCTGGTCACCCAGGACGACGGCGTGAACGCCACCGTGGGCTCCACCGCGACGGAGACGACGACCGGGGCCTCGGAGCCCGCCGCCGCCGACGCCGCGGCTCCCGATGCGGGTGCCGCCCCCGCCGAGGGCGCCTCGCCGCCCGACGGCACCGCCCCGACCGGCGAGCGCCCCGCCGGGGGGACGCGTCCGGGCGGCGCGGGCATGGGCGGCGGCACGGGCGGCGGCGGCGCGATGGGCGGCGACGACGGGTCCACGGTGACCATCACCGGCGGCACGCTCGTCATCGACGCGGACGGCGACGGACTCGACTCCAACGGCTCCGCCACCATCTCCGGCGGGACCGTCGTCGTGAACGGGCCGGAGGGCAGCGGCAACGGCGCGCTCGACGTGAACGGCACCCTCGACGTCTCCGGGGGCACGCTCCTCGCGGCCGGCAGCAGCGGCATGGTCGTCTCGCCGGCCACCACGAGCGCCCAGGGCTGGATCTCCGCGACCCTCGATGGCGCCTACGACGCCGGCACGGTCGTGCAGGTCCTCGACGCGGACGGCGCCGTCGTCGCGTCCTTCACGGCGGGCAAGTCGTTCGGCAGCATCGTCTACTCCTCCGACGCGATCACGACGGGCGAGAGCTACTCGGTCGCGATCGGCGGCACCGCCTCCGGTGCGAGCACGGGGGGCCTCGCGGCGTCCGGTGACGCCACGGGAGCGGCCCCCTCCGTCACGGTCACCGCGGGCGAGGCCGCGACCGGCGGGATGGGCGGCCGCTAGCACCGGGGAGGCCTGCGATCCCGCGGGCAGCGAGTGAGGGGAGGCCCGGCGGCGACGCCGGGCCTCCCCTTCCCCGTGTGCAGCCCGCAGATGCGCGCGCATGCCAGGATCGGCCTGCTCCGGGGTGACCGGGGCCCCAGCGGCCATCGCGTCCCGCCCGCCGGCATCCCGCCCCTACGCTGGAGCGATGCAGGGGGTGGGGGACCGGGTGGAGGATCGGACGTCGCCCCGGGACGACAGCCGCGGGAGGGTCGCCTCCGTCACGGGCCTCATCGCCCTCGGCACGTTCGCGCTGCTCTGGTGCGTGATGTGGGTCCCGTCCGCCCTCCTCGGCTCCGGGTGGCTGATCCTGTATCCGCTGTTCCTCGTGGCATGGGTCCCGATCGGGCTCCTCGCACTGGTGAGCCTCGTGTTCGCCGTGATGTCGCTGGCGCGGCGGGAGGGCCGGAGGAGGCGCGCGATCACGATGCTCGTCGTCGACGCGGTGTGCCTCGTCGTGTCCCCGTCGGTGCTCTGGCTGGGCGCCTTCCCGCTGCTCGCCCTGGTCACCCCCGCTCCCGCGTGACGCGCGCGCCCCGCGTCAGCCGTTCGCGCAGGTCTCCGTCGCCGCGGTCTGGCCGGTGACGCCGTCCGGCAGCACGGCGGGAGGGGCGGCCGAGCCGTCCGGCGCGGGCGGGGCGGGATCCGCCGGGGGAGCGGACGCGGGATCCGTCGGCTCGGCGAGCACCACGCCCTGGCCCGTGCTGTCGGGCGCGAGCGCGAAGTCCGCGTCGGAGGCGATGAGCCGCATCATCCGGTCCCCGTTCGCCGCGTCCTGCGCGACGCGGCCGCTCTCCAGGTACGTGGTCGGGTACTGCACGAACACGAACTCGTCGAGCGGGATGTCCTTGATGGTGAGCGCGAGGGACGTGATCGCGGCGGGGCTGTCGAGCGAGGTGGAGAGGCTCATGTTGTCGACGGCGGCGCGCGCGATCCCGTAGAGCTTCGCCGGGTTGGTGAGGGTGTCGGTGCTCGTCACGGTCCGCAGCAGCGCGCTGAGGAACACCTGCTGGTTGCTGATGCGGGAGAGGTCGCTGTTGTCGCCGATGCCGTGGCGGAGGCGGAGGAACTGGACCGCGTCCTCGCCCTGGAGGGGCACCACGCCGGCGGGGAGGTCGAGCTCGGTCCGCCAGTCGTCGATGGGGTTGGCGATGCAGACGGGGACGCCGCCGACGGCGTTGGACATCTCGATCACGCCGGTGAACTGGATGACGCCGCCGTAGGGGATGTCGAGGCCCGTGATGCTCTCCACGGCGCGCACGACGCAGGGGAGCCCGCCGTTCTTGAGCGCGACGTTGATCTGCACGTCGTCCTGCGCCGGCACCTCCGCGGTGCCGTCCTGGCTCCGGCACGCGGGCATCGTCATGAGCATGTCGCGGGGGAAGGAGATGACGGTGGCGCGGGTGTGGTCCTCGCTGATGTGGAGCAGCATCGTCACGTCGTTGAGGTTGCCGGTCGCGACCTCCTGCCCGGTGCCGAAGCCGTCGCCCTGCCCCTCGCGGGTGTCGCCGCCGACGAGCAGCACGTTGGCCCCGCCGTCGATCGCGCCGATCGAGGGCGGCAGGGCGTCCCCGTCGGAGATGTCGACCGAGTTGGCCTGGACGGTGCGGGCGATGTCCCACGCCGCGATCGCGGCGACGGATCCGCTGCCGACCACGGCGACCGCGGCCACCGCTCCGATCGCGGCGGCCACCGTGCGCGCGGCGCTCGGCCTCCGCAGGCGGCCGTGACGGGCGATGCCCTCGGCGCCCCGGCGTCCCACCCTGGTGGTCTCGGTCATGGCGCTCCTCCGTCGACGGCTCGGGACGGGTGTCCCTCGCCGAGGCTAGGCGCGGATCCCCGAGCAGGCCAGGCCCCGCCCGGCGGACCCCTCGCACTGGGGCGGTCCCGAGCGCGGCGTCGCCGGCGGGCCCCCGCACTCCACGAGCCCGCTGCCGCGAGGGGCGCGCCGGCCCGCGGCACGGCGCGTCCGCACCGGGGCTGCCACGATGGCCCCATGCAGATCGACGTCGTGCACGGCCGCAGCGGCACGGACGTCCGGCGCGTGCTGGAGTCCGTCCCGGACTGGTTCGGCGACCCCGGCGCGATCGACGCGTACGTCGTGGATGCCGAGAGCGACCGGTACGACAGCCTCCTGGCATCCGACGGCACGCAGGTGCTCGGTGTCGCGCTCCTCCGGCGGCACTTCCCGGAGGCGGCGGAGCTGCACCTGATCGCCGTCGCTCCCGCGGCGCAGGGACGGGGCATCGGCCGGCTCCTCGTCGAGCGGGTCAGCGCCGATCTCGCGGCGAGCGGATGCGCGATCCTCTCCGTCCACACGGTCGGACCGTCCTTCGACCACGAGCCGTACGCGCGGACGCGCCGCTTCTCCGGCCGGACCACCCGGCCGGCGGCGTCTCAGCCCTCCCGCGTCCAGACCCGCATCTCCCCGGCGCTCCGGTTGGCCCACGACGAGTACGGCACGAAGACCAGCTCCGCGTCCTCCGAGGTGACCGGGCCGCTGCGGTAGAGGCCCTCCCCGGCGACGTCGGTGCGGCGGCCCCGCGCGGTCACCACGCGCGTCCCGTCCGCGTCGCGGGCGGACAGCTCCGCGTCCGCCGGCAGCGACAGCATGTGCAGCATGGCGCCGTTGTCGGCCTCCTCGAGCGCGTGGAGGATCGGCCCGCGCGCGATCGCCACGCGGCCGGCGTGGTCGACCAGCCGGGGGTCGGGGCGCAGGCGGCGCGGGGAGGTGTCCAGCTGCAGCACGAGCTCCTCGCCGTCCTGCCAGCGCCGCGTCACGGTCGCGTAGCCGTCCTCGCCCAGCAGGTCGCCGTCGTCCAGGTCGAGCGGCCGGCCGTCGAGGTGCAGCGTCGTCGTCGCCGACCACGCGGGCACGCGGACGCTGAGCGTGAGCTCGCCGTCCGGTGCGTCCACCATGCGGAGGGCGACCCGGCCGCTGCCGTGCACGTCCGCGTCGACCGCGACGACGGCCACCGCGTCGCCCACGGGCACGCGCACGGTCCCCGACACGGGCACGTGCACCACCAGCTCGGCGTCGCCGGTGGCGAAGGCGTAGGAGCCGAGCGACGTGAGCAGGCGGGCGAGGTTCGGGGGGCAGCACGCGACGTCGAACCAGGCGCTCCGCTCGATGCCGCCGCGGCTCGCGAGGGGGTTGTCGTAGAAGAAGCACGTGCCGTCGTCCGACAGGCCGGCCAGCACGCCGTTGTAGAGGGCGAGCTCCAGCACGTCGCCGTAGCGCCGGTGCCGGTCGATGCGGAGCATCCGCTGCGCCCACATCATGAGCCCGATCGCGGCGCACGTCTCCGCGTACGCGGACTCGTCGGGCAGGTCGAAGTCCCGGGTGAAGCCCTCGTTCACGGCGGAGCTGCCGATCCCGCCGGTGACGTACATGCGCCGCGTGGTGAGGTGCTCCCACAGGCCCCGGCAGGCCGCGAGGAGCGACTCGTCGTCCTGCTCGCGCGCCAGGTCCGCCATGGCGGAGTACAGGTACATCGCGCGCACGGAGTGGCCGACGGCCTCGTGCTGGTCCCGCACCGGAGCGTGGGCCTGCAGGTACTCGCGGGTGCGGCCGGGGTGGGCCTCGCCGCCGAACTGGTCGCCGAAGTACCCGGGGGTCCCGCGGCGCTCCGCCTCGAGGTCGAAGAAGTAGGGCTCGGTGCCGCGCTCCTCCACGAAGTAGGACGCCAGGTCGAGGTAGCGGCGCTCGCCGGTGGCCGCGGCGAGCTTCACCAGGGCGAGCTCGATCTCCTCATGGCCGTCGTAGCCGCGGATCTGCCCCTCGCCCCGGCCGAACACCGTCCCGATGAGGTCCGCGTAGCGGCGCATCACGTCGAGCAGGGTGGTCTTGCCGGTCGCGGCGTGGTGCGCCACGGCCGCCTCGATCAGGTGCCCGGCGCAGTAGAGCTCGTGGGCGTCGCGGAGGTCGGTGAAGCGCGCCTCGGGCGCGATGACCGTGAAGTAGGTGTTGAGGTACCCGTCCGCGCCCTGGGCGGAGGCGAGGAGGGCGATGACCTCGTCCAGGCGCGCGTCGAGCTCCGGATCCGGGTGCGAGACGAGGCTGTAGCTGGCGGCCTCGATCCACTTGGCGATGTCGCTGTCCCAGAAGATGTGGGGCACCGGGTCCCCGTCCTGCCGCCGGTGGCGGAGGGACTCGAGGTGGCCGATCGTCTCTAGCTGGTGGTGCTGGAAGGGGATCGTCTCGGTGCGGACGGTCTCGATGCGCGGGCTCCAGAAGGGATCGGCGATGTCGACGTCGGCGAGGGGGGCGGGCGTCGTCGCCCGGTGCGTGCGGAGGGTGTCCATGGGGTGTCCTTCGGTGGGGAGGGGATCTGCGGCGGCGCGGCGGGGGGTCATCCCTTGAGCGCGCCCGAGGTGAAGCCGCGGACGTAGTAGCGCTGCAGGAAGAGGAACAGGAGCAGGCAGGGGAGGGCCGACACGATCACGCCGGCCTGCAGCGCGCCGTAGTCCACCGAGCCGAGCGCCCCGGTGCGCAGGCTCACCAGCGCCACGGGGAGGGTGAAGAGGTCGCCGCTGGTCAGGAAGATCAGCGGTGCGATGAACTCGTTCCAGGATGACAGGAACGTGTACAGGCCGACGGTCACGAGACCGGGGACGGTGCCGCGCAGCAGCACGCGGAAGAACGCCCCGGCCACGCTGCAGCCGTCCATGAGGGCGGCCTCGTCGAGCTCCTTCGGCAGGGCCTCGAACGAGTTCCGCATCATGAACAGGCTGAACGGCAGCTGCAGCATGACCATCACCAGGGCGAGCCCGACGAGGGAGTCCTGGAGGTCGAGCCAGCCGAGCAGCACGTAGAGCGGGATGAGGATCGTCGCGTACGGCACCATCAGGATCGCCAGGGTGAGGATGAAGAGCACGTTCCGCCCGCGGAACGGGAGCCGCGCGAACGCGTATCCGCCGAACGCGGAGACGACGAGCACCCCCGCGACGGTCATCAGGGCGACGGCCGTGGTGTTCAGCAGGTAGGTGCCGAGGCCGCTGCCGTACTCGACGACGCTCCGGTAGTTCGCGAAGCCGAACCCGCCCTCGGGCGAGGCGCCGGTGCCGAAGAGGGACCCGTGGAGGGTCCACAGCAGCGGCAGCAGGAACAGCAGCGCGAGGACGGTGCTGGTGACATGGTGGGCGGCGATGCCCAGGATCTTGGTTCGCTTCATGACGGCCTCACGCGGTGTTGTCACGTCGGAGCAACGTGAACTGGATCAGGTTGAGCACCAGCAGGAACGCCAGCACCACGAGCGACAGGGCGGCCGCGGTGCCGAGGTCGAACTGCACGAACGCCTTGCGGTACAGGGCGACGACGAGGGTGACGGTGGAGTTGTCGGGCCCGCCGCTGGTGAGGATGTAGAACTGGTCGAACGCGAGCACGGATCCGGTCACCGAGAGGATCAGCATGAGCGCGATCGACGGGCGGAGCAGCGGCAGCGTCACCGACACGAAGGTCCGCCACCACGAGGCGCCGTCGACGCGGGCGGCCTCGTAGACCTCGTCCGGGATCGCCTGCAGACCCGTGAGCAGGATGAGCATGTAGAAGCCGGAGAACCGCCACACGACGAGGAGCACGGTTGACCAGAGAGCACCGGTCGGCGTCGAGATCCAGTTGAGCGGGCCGATGCCGACGAGTCCGAGCAGCTCGTTGAGCCCGCTGTCCTTCTGCGTGTACAGCCCGTAGAACAGCAGGCTCGTGGAGGCGAGGCCGATGGCGGCCGGGATGAAGAACGCCGTGCGGTAGAGCGCCGTCCCGGGCCGCGACTGCTGCACCAGGAGCGCGAGCCCGAGCGCGACGGCGCTGAGGAGCACGGTGGTGATCACGGTGTAGAGCGCCGTGAAGCCGATGGCCTTGACGAACAGCGGGTCGCTGATCTCGGCGAAGTTCGCGCCCCAGTTCGGCGAGGAGGCGCCGATGAGGGGCCAGTCGTTGAACGCCATCCAGATGAGGAGGACGAGGGGGACGACGAACACGACGCCGACGACGAGGGCCGTCGGGGTCGCGAAGAGGAGCCCGGTGCGGGCCGTGTCGCGGGAGAGCGGACGGCGGGAGCGCGGGGTGGCGGGCTGCGGCCGCGGGGCGGCGGCGGGCAGCCGGGTCGTGGTGGTCATGGTCGGGCCTTCCCGGGAGGGGGTGACCGGCCGCCGCCTCCGGGGAGGCGGCGGCCGCGTGGGGGAGGGCTACTGGCCCGACTGGAGGGCGGAGGTGATGGCGTCGTTGTCGGCGGCGCGCTTGCCGGCGTCCCCGAACACCTGGTCGCGGAAGTACGTCGTCCAGGGGCCGTTGGCGTCGTTGAACGTGGCGCCGAAGGCGTTCGACTTCGGCGTCTCGCCCACCTCGACGAGCGCGGTCATCGTGGCGACGTTCGGGTCCGCCTGGCTGTACTGGTTGTCTGCGAGGTCGGTGCGGGCCGGCAGGTAGCCGCCCTTCGCGACGACGTCGGTCTGGGCCTCGTCGGAGAGGGTCCACGCGACGAAGTCCCACGCGGCGGCGGCCTCCTCGCTGGTGGCGGAGATGCTGAGCGTGTCGCCGCCGAGGAAGGTGGAGGTGCCGCCGTCGACACCGGGGATGGGCGCGACGCCCACCTCGAGCGCGTCGCTCTGCTCGAACGACCCGTAGGCCGTCGCGCCGAGCGGCTGGATGCCGATGGAGCCGTCCGCGAAGACCTGGTTGAACGTCGCGCCGGTCTCGGTCTGCGCGCCCTCCGGGGCGAGCCCCTTCTCCCAGATCTCGCGGTACAGGGCGTACACGTCGCCGGCGTCGTCGGAGTCGAGCTCCGCCTCGGTGCCGTCCTCGTTCAGGACCTCGCCGCCGCCGGCCCAGACCGAGGGCCAGGTGGTGAAGAGCATGCAGCCGCCGCAGTTGCCGCCGAAGTAGAAGCCGTTCACGTCGCCGCCGAGCGCGTCGATCGCCTCCGCGGCCTCGACCCACCCGGTGAGCGTCGTCGGCGGCGCCTCGGGGTCGAGGCCCGCCTCCGCGAACAGGACCTTGTTGTAGAACATCGCGGAGAGGTCGAGGTCGTGGGGGACGGCGTAGTTCTTGCCGTCCTGCTCGCCGACGGACATGTGCCCGGGGGCGAGGTCGTCCGCGAAGGGCAGCGCCGCGACCTCGGTGGTGATGTCGCGGAAGATGCCCTGCTGGATGTAGTTGGGCGTGAAGACGACGTCGCTGGAGACCACGTCCGGCAGCTGGCCGCTGCCGGCCGCGGAGCCGACCTTCTGCTGGTAGGCGTCGAACGGGATGACGGTCAGGTCGACCTGGTTCTCGTGCGAGGCGTTGTAGGCGTCCACCAGGGCCGTCGTGAAGTCGCTCGTCGACGAGCGCGTCCACATGGTGATGGTGGTGCCGTCGTCGGTGGCGGTGACGGGGGCGGCGTCGCCCCCGCCCCCGGCTCCGGCCTGGCAGCCGCTCAGCGCGACGGCGCCGAGGGCGAGGCCCGCGATGCCGGCGAGGCCGCGGGCTCGAGTGCGGTGGGACATGGGATCTCCTTCGATCGGTGCGGCCGGGTACCGCGGGTCCCGCCTCGCCATGGCAGCGAAACAGTAGGGAAAAATTAGGTGGGGGATACGATCTACGACAAGCACCCTCGACGAAAACTTCCGAAAGCAGGCCGACCATGACCCGAGCGACCATCCGCGACGTCGCGGCGCGCGCCCAGGTCTCCATCTCGACCGTCTCGAAGGCGCTGTCCGGGAACCAGGAGATCAGCGAGGACACCCGCATCCGCGTCCGTCGGGCGGCCCTCGAGCTGTCGTACCAGCCGCGGGGGAGCGGCCGACCGGCCCGGTCCGGGTCGACCCGCGCGGTGGGCCTGCTGACGCAGGACGGGGTGGGGCGCCTCAGCCTGCCGGTCCTGCTCGGCGCCGAGAACGCGGTCGGGACGGAGCGGATGTCCGTGCTCCTGTGCGACAGCCGGGGCGACGACGTGCGCGGCGCGTACCAGCTCAACACCCTGCTGGAGCACGGCATCGACGGCCTCATCGTGCTCGCCGACAACACCAACGACCAGCCGTCGCTCGGCCCGCTGGGCGTGCCCGTCGTGTACGCGTACGGCGCGTCCACGAGTCCGGCCGACTTCTCCGTCGTCCCCGACGAGGAGGGCGGGGCGCGCGACGCGGTCCGTCACCTGGTGAGCCACGGGCGCACGCGCATCGCGCACGTCACGGGCCCCGACTGGTACGCGGCCACCGGGCGGCGCGCCCAGGCCTGGCGGGCGGCGCTGCACGAGGCGGGTCTGCGGCCCCCGGCGGAGCCCATCCAGGGGGAGTGGGCGGAGTCGACGGGACACGACGCGGTCGACGCCCTGCTCGACCGGGGGACGGACTTCGACGCGATCTTCTGCGGGAGCGACATGGTCGCCCGCGGGGTCGTCGACCAGCTCCGGGACCGCGGCCGGCGCGTGCCGACGGACGTGGCCGTCGTCGGGTTCGACAACTGGGAGCTGATGGCCACCGGCAGCCGCCCGCCCCTCACGACGATCGACATGCGCCTGGAGGCGGTCGGACGGGCGGCCGTGTCGGCGCTGTTCGCCGCCATCGGCGGGCAGGCGCGCACCGGCATCGAGCGGGTGCCGACGGAGCTGGTGGTGCGGGCGTCCACGTGACGGCGGTCGCGCGCGCCCCGGGCGCGCGGGCGTCAGCCGTCGCCGTCGAGCCCGTCGGGGGAGTCGGGCGTCTCCCGCCGCAGCGCGTGCTGCGCCGCGGCGGCGGCGACGGCCGCGAGCGCGACGGAGACGACCACAAGGGTCACGGCGTCGATCACGGGCTCGCCCGAGAGCGCCAGGCGCGGCCCGCCGACGGCGAGGACGACCAGCAGGATGACGGCGGACGTCCGCCGCGAGGAGCCGAGGAAGAACCGCACCCGGGGACGGGACGCGATCGCGATCGCCGGGAGCGCGAGGCACGCGACGACGGCCGCCGCGCCCAGGAGGACCGGCACCGCCTCTGCTGAGCCCTGCCGCCCGGCGGCGACGGCGGCCCACAGGCTCCCCCATGCGGCGCCGAGCAGGAGCGGGGACAGCCAGCGCGCGACGTCTCCCATCGGATTCGCCTCCCTCTCTCCTGGGGTCGGATCTCAACGGCGGGGACGTGCACGAGCGGCGCCCACGCGAGCGGACCCGATCACGGCGCCCAGCCCCTCCCGCGGGCGGCGTCTCCTGCGACGGGCGGGAGACCACCGTAGGACGCTACCGGGTCACGGCTTCGATCGCCGCCCGGCAGGCGTCGGTGCTCGCCGGCCCGCCGATCATCACCGGGGAGGACGTGCCGACGCCGCGTCGCTGCGAGGGTGGAGGGATGCGAGCCGCACGAGATCCCCGCCTCCGATTCCTGCCGTGGTGCGTCCTGACGCTCGCCTGGGTCGGCTCGGTCCTCGCCGAGCAGGTGCTGTTCGGCGACACGACGGGCTGCGAGCTGTCGCCCGGCTCCTCGGTCCTCGGGGACGCGGGATGGAGCTGGTTCCCCCTCGGGCGCACCTGCACGTGGCTCGTGGACGGCCTCACCGTCACCGACCGGCCGTCGCTGACCGAGCTGCTCATCCCGCTCACGCTGGCCGTCTGGCTGGTGACCCTCAGCGGACGCCGCGCCGCCACCACCGGAGCGCCCCGGCGAGGAGCAGCACCGCGCCGAGGAGCGTGACCGCCATGGCCGCCGTCATCACCACCGCGTCGCCGGCGAGCATCCCGCATCCGGCGGCCGTGTCGTCGTAGGGGCACGTCCGCCACGGCTGGAAGAGGTAGAGCACCGTCACGGCCGCGCCGATGAGCGTGAGCACGGCGCCGAGGACGAGTGGCACGTTCCGTCGCATCATGACCATGCTCCGACGATACGGACGGTGCGGACCCCCCGCGTCAGCCGTCAGGACGATCGGTCGTCCGCACGTGGTCGCGCATCGATCACCGGGACGCCGCGGGAACGGCGTCGGGCCTCCCACGACGTGCCGCTAGCGCCGCGGAGACGACGGCGATCAGCACCAGCCCCACGAGCGCGGCCGTCGCGGCGCGGATGCCCGCGGTGGCGATGAGCGTGCCGGTGAGCGCGGCGGAGGCGGCGATGCCCGTGGCGGAGGCGGTGTTGATCCACGTGAACCCCTGGGTCAGCTCCGCGGGGGCGATCGTCGCGTGCACGATCTGCGACGACGACGCGAGCAGCGGCGCGATCGCGGCTCCGCCCACGACGAGCATGAGCGCCGACCCGGGGAGCGACGGCCACAGCGCGCCGACCGCCGCGCCGCCCGCGAGGACGACCGCGGCCACCAGCTGGACCACCGGGGGCCGGGGGCTCCGCCGCAGGGATCCGTACCCGAGCCCCGCGACGATGCTGGCCGCGCTGGAGAGGGCGAGGACGACGCCGGTGAGGGCCTCGAGGCCGCTCTCCGTGGCGCGGGCGGCCACGAGGAGCGGGACGGCCCCGAAGAAGCACCCGAGGCCGGCGTTGACCCCGAGCGTCGCGACGAAGCGCGGGGTCCGCAGCGACGTCGTCCGTGATCGGCCCGGGTGCCGCTCGCGACGCCGCGGCCCGGGGTCGGTGCTCCGGCGGCAGGAGAGGACGACGCACCCGACGACGAGCAGCAGGCCGGCGGCGATCGAGCCGGCCCACGGGGAGAGGGACGTGCTCACGACGGTCACGAGGACCGGGCCGCAGAGGAACGCCGCGTCGTTGACGCTCGCCTCGAGCGCGAACGCGGTGCGGAGCCTCGTCGGATCGTCGACGAGGTGCACCCATCGGGCGGCCGACAGCGCTCCGGGCTGCGGGACGGTCGCGCCGGCACCGGCGACGAGGGCGAGGGTCAGGAGCGTCGGCACCGAGCCGACCGAGGCCAGGGCGACGATCATCGCCGCCGCGTGCACGGCCACGATTGCCGGGACCGTGGCGCCCTGACCCCACCGGTCGACGAGGCGGGCGAGCTGCGGACCGACGACCGCCTCCGCCGCGGCGAAGACGCCGGTCGCCGCCCCCGCGACGGCGTACGACCCCGACGCGTGCTGGACGGAGAGCAGCAGGCCGAGCCCGGTCATGGCCACGCCGAGTCGGGCGACGGCGGCCGGGACGACGATGCCCCGCGCCCCGGGCAGGACCAGGACCTCGCGGTACCGGGTGGTCAGGGAGCGGACGGAGCCGCCGATGGCGGACAGGAGAGGGTGCGCAGCCGTCATCGACGAGGCCTCCGGCGCGGCGCATGGTGATCGATCGGCAGACAGGTCGGCCTGGGCTTCGACGATCACGCGGGGACGCCGCGGAACCAGCACGAGGTGCAGTGCGAACGTAGCGCACGAACCGATCGCGGGGTCCCGCGGGGATCAGGTGGGCGTCGGCGCGACCGTGATGCGCATCACGGTCTTCCGCTTGCCGAGGTGGCGTTCGAAGGTGAAGCCCGCCTTCTCGAACATGGCCCGTGTGCCGTTGTGGAGGAACGACGAGGAGGTCCTCTTCCCCGGCACGAGCTCGTTGGCGAACGACACCACCTCGCCGCCCCCCGCATCGGCGATCAGGCGGAGGGCCCCGTCGAGCGCCTCGCGGGCGACGCCCTGCCGCCGGTGGTCGCGGTCCACGAAGAAGCAGGTGATGCGCCACGGGGCGGGGCGGGTCTCGCCGCGGTCGTACTCGGTGCGGTGGTAGATGTTCGGCAGCTCCGTCGGGGTGCCGTACTCGCACCACGCGATGGCGTCGGCGCCGTCGAAGACGAGGGCGGCGTGGGCGACGCCCTCGTCGACGAGCTTCTCCTTGAAGGCGGGGCCGTCGTGCTCCCGCTTGATGGTCCGCTCCGTGTCGCCGTGGAAGTAGCTGCAGTAGCAGCCGCCCCAGACCCCGCCGTGCTTCTGCGCCAGCGCGAGCCAGGCGGGGTAGGTCTCCGGCGTGAGCGGCCTGATCTCGTGCTGCGGCATCCGGCGCTCCGTCGCGATCGCCGTCGTCAGCGCTCGGAGACGCTCGAGGCCGACGCGGCTTCCGCGAGCCGCTTCAGCGCGATGACGGCCTCGCCCCACATCTCGCGCATGCTCGCGGCCCACTCGTCGGGGACCTCGAGCTCGACGTCGAGCGTGGTGACCCCGTCCGCCTCCCGGAACGCGTACGACTCGTGGAGGCCGACGATCGGGCTCTCGCGGGACACGGTGCCGCGGTCGATCTCCCCGTCGTACCGGATCGAGACGAACTCGTCCCGCCTGCTCTCGATGACGGTGCCGACGAGACCGCCCGCGTGACCGTCCTCACCCGGGCCCACGAAGCGGATCTCCGCGCCCTCGTCCCAGCTGCCCTCGTACGTCGATCCCTCGTGGAACGCGCCCGTCCACTGCTCGTAGGTGTCCCGGGCGAGCATCGTGTCCCACACGACGCGCGCGGGGGCTCGGACGTCGGCGCTGACCCTGACCATCTCCATGGGCGATCGTAGGCGTCGGCACCCTCGGAGGCGCAAGAGCGCGAGGGGGAACCGGTGGTTCCCCGGTACTCGGTCCGCGACCGTCGGGGCCGGATGCGCCCGGAACGCTAGGAGGACGCGAACACGTTCCGGGACACGGCCTCGAAGCCCGCCGGCGCGGTCGCGCCGTCGGGGACGACGGCGAACGTGCGGCCGGCGCCGGTGCTGCTCTGCATGGGCCCCACGCCGCAGGCGACCACCCAGTCCGTGGCGTCCGGGTAGATGAGCAGGCAGGCGTCGTGGTCCTCCGCGCCCGCGGCCAGCCAGAGGTCCGTGCCGTCGTGCTCGCCCACCCAGCGGATGCTGTCGAGGTCGAGGTCCGCGAGGGCGTCGTCCGACACCTCCACGGGCACCGGGTGATCCGTCGTCGCGTCTCGCTCGAGGTCGCTGAGTCCCGCAGCAGGCGAGGAGCAGCCGGCCGCGGCGAGCGACACGATGAGGGTCATGACCGCGGCGGCGGACATCCTGCGAGGTGACATGCGCCCACTCTGGCGGCTCGCCGGAGTGGGCGACAGCCCCCTGTTCGTCCACGAGGCGGCCACGTCGGCGTCCCGGGTACGGGTCGTCTGCCGATCCGGGTTCCGTCGGGAGGCGGACGCGCGCGGCGAGCCGCGGTCCTAGCGTGGGAGCGAGGACAGGGGGATGACCATGACGCAGGGCAGACCGGACACGCCGCCGCAACGGGCGGTCTGGTGCTTCATCGCGGCGACGTTCGTGTTCGCGACGCCGGTGATCGTCTTCGGCGGCTGGGCGGAGCTGTGGGTGACGATCCTGAGCCTCGCGGCCGGCTTGCTGCTGGTCGTCCTGGGCGGCGTCCAGCTCGGGCGCGAGCTGAGCGCGCGCAAGGGCGATCCGCCCGCGGAGCGCTGACGAGGAGGGGCGAGCGCCACCCGGCCGGTGGTCGGGTCCGGCCGCACCGCCGTCCTCCTGGGCTCGATCTCCTCCCCGGTTCCGCGACCGCTTCGCATCCCGTCGACGCCGATCACGGACGACCGTCGGGTGCCGGCTCCTTCCGGTCGCGCGAAAGCGGGTACCGGCGGTCCAGGCGCGGGCTGAGGACGACGAGGAACAGGAACAGCGAGAGCAGCCATCCGGCGATCCAGTAGGCGGGGATGAGGAACACCGCGAGGTTGGGGAGGGCGCTCGAGGCGACGCCGACGATGACGGCGATCGTGAACAGCGCGCCGATTCCGTAGTAGAGGGCCTCGAGCCCGTCCGTGATCGTGTCCCGACGCTCCTGCTGCCGTGCCGCCCGGTCGTCGAGCGCGGTGACGGAGCGTCCGAAGTCGCTCTCGTCGACGGTGGCGAAGAGGTCCCGCACCGGGACATCGAGCGCCTTCGCCACGCGGGAGAGCGTGTCGAGGCTCGCGTCGTTGCCGGCCTCGAGCCGTTGCACCGTGCGGACGGTGATGCCGCTGGCGTCGGCGAGCCGCTCCTGGGTCCAGCCGCGCCGCGTGCGGAGGTCGACGATCCGTGTCTCGTTCATGGCCTCCACGCTAGGGAACCACGCCCGCGCGGGCCACGACATCGACCCGACAGCCGCCCGACAGCCGCCCGACACCGACGCGACAGGGCACGGAGGGCGCTGGCGGGCGCACCCGGGAGGTGCGGCGCCACCGGACGCATCCGGGTCAGCCGTCGGTCGGGGGAGTGCCGCCGCCGGGCGGCGTGCCATCGCCGCCGCGCATGCCGCCGGCCATGCCGCCGGACGCCGCCTGCTGGGTGACGCTGCCCGCGTAGTCGTCCGTGGGGTCGCGGTAGATGGTGTGCACGTGGCCCCAGCCGGAGGTGTCCACGCCGGCGACGTCCGCTCCGGCGGAGCCGTCCTGGGCCTGGAAGCCGACGTAGACGTCCGGCCCGGAGATCGAGAACGAGATGCCGTCGCCGGTGGTCATGTCGTAGGTGGTCGCACCCGTCCAGGCGATGACCGTGGTGTCGAGGGTCGCCTCGATCTCGGCGCGGGTCGCGGCGGCGCTCTCCGCGTCGGCCATGCCGTACCAGTTCGCGATGAGGTCCAGCAGCAGCGCGCGCTGCGCCTCGGTGAGGTCGGCGCCCGTGAGGCCGGTCCCGGCGCTGAAGTCGCAGACGTCGCCGGGTGCGCAGGACGTGACCTCGCCCGAGGTCAGGGTCGCCTGCTGCTCGGCGCTGAGGGAGTCGTGGAACGCGAACGCGTCGGTGTAGATGCCGTCGAAGGGCTGCACGTCGGTGCCGTCCGCGGCCGTGTACTCGGCGGGCTGCACGCCGAGGTGGGTGGGCGCGAAGGTGATGGCGTCGGCGGATCCGTCGAGGGTGGCGTTGATGCCGAGGTGGTGACCGCCGAACTGGACCTCGTACGCGCCCGTGTCCGACGCGTCGCCGAAGAGGGCGATGAAGTACTGGCCGAGGGAGTCCTCGGTGCTGCTGCTGTCCTCCCGCAGGTACTGGTCGCCGCCGATGATGCCCGACACCGTGGCGTAGGCGTCGTCGCTCAGCAGGGCCTCCATCACCTGCATCGCGGCCACCTGCTGCTCCGCGGTGAGGTCCGCCACGTTCAGGCCCGCGCGCTCGACGAAGGTGACGGGGAAGTTCGACCAGGAGGTGGTCTTCGTCTCGTCGTCGTAGTCGTAGGTGACGGCGGCGACCTGCTCGTCGGAGAGGGTCGCGAGGAACGCCTGGACCGCCGCGGTCGTGTTCGCGATCGTCTCGGCGGTCGTCGAGGCGGTGGAGCCGGTGACCGCCTCCGACGCCGCCGAGACCGTGGTGGCCGATGCGGTGCCCGAGGCGGCCGTCGTCCCGCCGGCGGTTCCGGTGCCGCCGGCCGCGCAGCCGGCGAGCAGGAGCCCGGCGAGCAGCAGGGTGGTCGTGCCGGCGAGGATCGTCTTCCGTCGCGGGCGCTTCGTCGTGTCCGTGTGCTTCATCATGGGGAGAAGCTACGAACCCGCTCGATGGGGCAGCCATGACGCCCCCATGCGCCTCCTATGAGGCGGAGCATCGATCCGTCCCGCGCAGGTGCCGGAGTCGTCGTCGGGGGCGTCGTCACGGGCGGACGACGGACGGCCGAGCGGACCTCGGGCGCCCGTCTCCGGCGCGCCGACGGCGGCGCTCGCCGTCAGCCGCCGCCGTCCGCGTCGCGGGTCAGCTGGTGCGGACCCACGCGGTGGTCTCGCCCGGCAGCTCGCCGTGCGCCCCGAGCGGGCCGCTGGCGACGAGGACCTCGCCGGCGGGCAGGGGAACGGTGTCCGTGCCGAGGTTGGCGACGACGTGCCAGCCGCCCGGGCGGGAGAAGTGCAGGACGTCGCCCGCGGTCGGCTCCTCCCACGCGAGGAGCTCGTCGGTCTGCAGCTCGCGGCGCAGCGCCAGGGCGGAACGGTAGAGGGACAGGGTCGAGGCGGGGTCGGCGTCCTCGGACTCCACCGAGAGGTCCCCGAACCAGCCGGGCTGCGGCAGGTGCGCGCCGGCGGGGCCGAAGCCGAACGAGGGCCCGGTGCGGGTCCATGGCAACGGGACGCGGCATCCGTCGCGTCCGACGTCGACGCCGGGGTTGCGGAAGAACGTCGGGTCCTGACGGTCGGCGTCGGGGATGCCGGCGACCTCGGGGAGGCCCAGCTCCTCGCCCTGGTAGACGTACGCCGAGCCGGGGAGGCCGAGCATGAGCAGCGTCGCGGCGCGCGCGCGTCGGAGGCCCCGCTCCACGTCGATGGCGTCCGACGGCGCCCCGTCCAGCAGCCACCGGGTGCCGGAGCGCATGTCGCGACCGGCCGCGGGCGGGAGGCCGTAGCGGGTCGCGTGGCGCACGACGTCGTGGTTGGACAGGACCCAGGTGCTCGAGGATCCGGTCTCGGCGGCCGCCCGGACGTTGTCGGAGATGCTCTCCCGGAACGCCGCCGCGTCGAAGTCGGCCTCGAGGAGGTCGAAGTCGAAGGCCTGGCCCAGGCCCTCGGCGCTGGCGTAGCTGGCGCGACGGGACGCGTCGACCCAGGCCTCGGCGACGCCGATGCGCGGAGGGTCGTAGGAGTCGAAGACCCGGCGCCATGCCGCGTAGATCTCGTGCACCTCGTCGCGATCCCAGCGGGCGTGCTGCCCGTCGTCGGTCGGCGCGGCGTCGAGCTCGGCCTGCGAGGGGAGGACCTCCGGCAGGTGCTTGGCGAGGCCGTGGGCGACGTCGACCCGGAAGCCGTCGACGCCGCGGTCGGACCAGAAGCGCAGGGTCGTGAGGAAGTCCTCGCGGACCTCCTCGTTCGTCCAGTCGAAGTCGGGCTGCTCGCGGGCGAAGGAGTGCAGGTACCACTGGCCGTCGGCGGTGCGGGTCCAGGCGGGCCCGCCGAAGATGCTGGTCCAGTCCGCGGGCGGCAGCTCGCCGTCCTGGCCGAGGCCGTCGCGGAAGACGTACCGCGCGCGGGCGGGGGACCCGGCGGGGGAGGCCAGCGCCTCCTGGAACCAGGCGTGCCGGTCGGAGGAGTGGTTGGGCACGACGTCGACGATGACGCGGATGCCGGCGCCGTGGAGCGCCGCGACCATGTCGTCGAACTCGGCGAGGGTGCCGATCCGGGGGTCCACGTCCCGGTAGTCGTCGACGTCGTAGCCGCCGTCGGCGAGCGCCGACGGGTAGAAGGGGCTGAGCCAGACGGCATCGATCCCGAGGTCGCGCAGGTACGGCACCTTCGCGGTGATGCCGCGGAGGTCGCCGATGCCGTCGCCGTCGGAGTCGGCGAAGCTGCGGGGGTAGATCTGGTACACCGCGGCCTGCCGCCACCAGGTGGCGTCGCCGGCCGGGAACGGGCCGGTCGAGGTGCTCGGCGTGCTCGGGGTGCTCGGGGTGCTCGGGAGCGTGTCGGTCATCGTGATGGAGGGTCCTCTCGGGGTGATGGGTCTCGGGGCGGGTCGCGCGGGTCGCGTCGTCGGCCTACTTGATGGCGCCCTGGGTGACGCCCGACATCACCCATCGCTGGGTGAAGAGGTAGACGAGGATCGCGGGGGCCATGGCCATGAGGTACGAGGCGAAGGCCACGTTGTAGTCGTTGCTGAACTGGGTCTGGAAGATCTGCTGCAGCACGGGCAGCGTCTGCAGCGACGGGTCGGCGGTGATCAGCGACGGCATGGCGAAGTCGTTCCAGGAGGCGAGGAAGGCGAAGATGCCGACCGTCGCGCTCATCGGGGCGAGCAGGGGGAACACCAGCTGCCAGAACACCTGCCAGGTGGTCGCCCCGTCGAGCCGCGCGCTCTCCTCGAGCTCCTCGGGCAGCGACCGGAGGAACGCCGTGAACAGCAGGAGGGAGAAGGAGAGCTGGAACATGATGTGCAGCAGGGCGACGCCGGCGGGGTTGTCGAGGCCGACGAGGCCCGTCAGCTTGATCTGCGAGAGCGCGACGACCGGGAACGGCAGGAACATGGCCGCCAGCAGGTAGTAGAACGACCACCGGAACAGCCGGCGGTCCCAGTTGCGCGCGATGGCGAATGCGGCCATGGAGGCGAGGACCACGGTCCCGGCGACGGTCACGAGCGTGACCAGGGTCGAGACCGTGAACGCCCTCGGGAAGTCCGTGAGCTGCCACGCGGCGGCGAAGTTGGAGAGGTCGATGGGCGCCGGGAGGCTGAAGGCGTTCCCGTCGACGGCCTGGGCCGACGTCTTCAACGACATCGTGATCGTCACGTAGATGGGGATCAGCACCGTGACGCTCGCGAGCGCCAGCAGCAGGGTGACGAGCCGGTTGGGGCGCTCGCGGCCGATGCGCCCCCGACGCCGTCGCGTGGCGGCGTCGGCGTCGCGGCGGGAGCCGCCGGGGGTGGGCGCCGAGGAGGCGGCGGGGGTGACGAGAGCGGTGTTCGCCATCAGACGGCCGCCTTTCCGCGGGTGATCCGGAGTTGCACGAGCGCGATCGCGATGGCGATCACGAAGAAGATGGTCGCGTTCGCCATCTGGTAGGCGTAGTCGCCGCCGGTGAAGCCGGTGAAGATCGTCATCGCGATGCTGCGCGTCGACGTGCCGGGCCCGCCGTTGGTGAGGCCGACGATGATGTCGTAGGAGTTCAGGAAGTTCTTGAAGCCGATGATCGTGTTGATGAGGATGTACCCGGCGATCAGCGGGAGCGTGATCGACCGCAGCTGCTTCCAGCCGGATGCGCCGTCCAGGGCGCTGGCCTCGTAGACCTCGCCGGGTATCGCGAGCAGGCCCGCGATGTAGATCAGCAGCGTGCTCGGGATCGCCTGCCACGCCGTGACCAGCACGATGCCGATCCAGGCCGTGCCGGCGTCCGCGAGGATGCTGTCCTGCAGCCCCGTGATGCCGAGCGCCGTCCCGATCGCGGGGAGCGAGTTCGAGAACAGGAACTGGAAGACGAACGCGATGATGATGCCCGAGATGACCATCGGGATCACGAACACGGCGCGCAGGGCCGTCTTCGCCCGGATCTGCGCCGTGAGGCCGATGGCCAGCAGCAGCGCGATCGCGTTCACGACCAGGACCGTGACGAGCGCGAAGCCCATGGTGAAGCCGTACGAGCTGAGGATCGCCGGATCGCTGGCCATCGCGATGTAGTTCGTGACGCCCACCATCTGGAACTCCCCGAATCCGATGGAGTTCGTGAAGCTGTAGAAGACCCCCATCGCGGCGGGCAAGGTGATCGACAGGGTGAACAGCGCGAGGGTCGGCAGCAGGAAGAGGTGGAAGACGGGGTCGACGCGGACACCCCGCCGCCTCGGGTTGCCGGTGGTGCCTCGGGGGAGGGAGGCGCGGCGGCCCTCCTCGGTGCGGGTGGTGGCCATCGGGTCTCCTTCGACTCGGCCGGATCTCGTGGGGGAGGCGGACGCGGTGCTCATGACCGCAGCGCCAGGCGGCGCCAGTCGGCGTCCATGGTGCGGAGGGTGTCCGCGGCGCTGGCGCCGGTGACGATGCCCTGGACGTAGTTCTCCGCGGGGATGGTCAGCGGGATCGCCTTCGACGCGCCCTGGTAGAACCGGGCCTCGTCGTAGTAGCTCTGCATGCCGACGATGCGCTCGTCGGTGACCGCGGGGGCCGTGGTCGTCGTGCCGAACGCGAGGAACTCCTCGTTGTACGCGTCGTGGATCTCGGGCTGCATGAGGAAGGCGAGGAACTCCCGCGCCGCGTCCTGCTTGCGGGACTGCTCGGGCACCCAGAGCGCGAGGTCGAGGTTGACCCGCACCCGGCGGTCGTCCGGCTCCTCGGTCATCGGGAGCGGGAATGTGCCGACCCGCGCGTCCGGGTTCGCCTTCGTGATCTCGCCCAGGGCCCACGGGCCCTGCATGAGCATCGCGGCCTCGCCCTGGGCCATGGCGAGGTTGCCGTCCCCGTAGCCGCGGCTGTTGCGGTTGGCGTTCGACAGCTCGGCCAGCTGCAGCATGCGCTCGACGGGCTCCCGGAAGTCCTTCTCGAACGACACCGCGCTGCCCTCGCCGACCCTCGTGCCCTCCTCGTCCATCGTGCGGTAGAACGCCGCGACGTCGAGCATGCCGCCGGTGGTGTAGTCGAACAGCCCCTGCGCCACGGTCCACGGCTCGCGGAACGTGCTGTAGATCGGGGTGATGCCCGCGGCCGTGAAGGTCTCGCACGCGGCGAGGAACTCCTGCCAGGTGGTGGGGACCTCGACGCCGAGGTCGGCGAAGATGCGCTGGTCGTAGATCACCGACGCCGCGGTGATCGAGTAGGGGAGCACGCTCGTCCGACCGGGATAGGTCGCGTACTGGTCGACGAGGTCCTGCACCTCCGGCCGGATGGTGGCGGCCTCGGGCATGTCGCCGAGGTCGCTCAGTGCTCCGCGCTCCATGAAGCGCGCCATCTCGAGGTTGTAGGTGAACGCCGCGATGTCGGGCGGGTTGCCGCGGACGAAGCCGGCGGAGATGCCGGAAGTCGAGTCGTGGATCACGCGGACGCCCGACTGCGACTCGTTGAACCGCGCGACGAGGTCGGAGAAGTACCCGATCGCCTCCGGCTTGGTCTGGTAGAAGGTGATCTCCGTGCGCCCGCCGCGGCTCCCGCCCATGCTGGGAGCGCAGCCCGCGAGGAGGAGCGAGGCGCCGGCGGCGCCGATCCCGCCGAGCAGCGCACGGCGGCTCAGGCCCGCGGGGGTGGGCAGTGGGGGTGTGGGCACGTCGTCGTCTCCCGGGTCGTGATGCCGTCGACCCTGACGGCATCCGTTGATCTAGCGATTAGATTTAGACACTAGATCAATTGGGGGCGTGGCACCATGGGCACGCCCCGAACACCGACGACGAGCAGCGAGGAGCCCGCCATGACGACGATCACGGGATCGTCGCCTCTCGTGGGCACGCGGCGCCTGAACGCCGAGGTCGTCCTGCAGCGGGCGTGGTGGGCGGAGGCGGTGACCGCGAGCGACCTCATCGGGTCGACCGGCCTGACCCGGTCGACCGTCATCAGCCTGTGCGACGAGCTGATCGGACGCGGGTGGCTCACGGTCCTGCCGGATGCGCGCGCCACCGGTGAGCAGCGCGCGGGTCGACCCGCGCGGAGGTACGCCCTCGCGTCGGGCGCGGCCCACGTGATGGGCGTCGACGCCGGTCGGCACCAGGTCACGTGCATCATCGCCGACCTCCGCGGACGCCCCGTGGCGCGCCTGGTCCGCCGCGTCGACCCGGACGGGTCCGCGGAGGACCGGCGTGCCGCCGTCTCGCGGATCGTCGACGAGGTGCTCGCGCAGGCGTCCATGGGCGACGCGGACGTCCTCGCCATCGCCATCGGCGTCCCCGCGCCCGCCGACGCCCGGGGGCGCTCCCCGCACGAGGTGGACGGCGACTTCTGGGAGCGCGTGAACCCGGACTACGGCGCGCTGCTCTCGCGACGAGGGTGGGCCGTGGTGGTCGAGAACGACGCCAACCTCGCCGCCGTGGCGGAGGCGGCGGACCTCGCCCGGTCCTCCGGCGACCCGACGGAGGCGCACCGGCCGCGGGGCTCGTTCATCGCGCTGCTCGCGGGGGAGCGCTTCGGCGCGGGATTCGTGCTCGACGGGACCCTCGTGCGGGGGAGCCGCGGTGCCGCCGGCGAGATGCGGCTCCTCGACCTGGTGCAGGGCGTGGGATCGGCGGACGGGCTCGGCGCCATCCTCCGAGACGGAGCGCGGGCCGCCCGCATGCTGGGGACCCTGGCGGACGCGTCGCCGCTCGCGGGCCTGCCGCTGGGCGACCTCGACGCCTTGGCCGTCCTCTCGGCAGCGGATGCCGGGGACGCCGGTGCCCTCGCCATCGTGGAGGACGCGGCGGAGCGGCTCGGCCGGGTCTGCGCCGTGCTCGGCGGGATGCTCGACGTCGACCGCATCGTCGTCGCGGGAGCGGTCGCGCCGTCGATCGGCCTCCTGCTGGACCGCACCCGGGAGTGGCTCGCCCGCTTCACCCACCGGGAGCCGCCCGTGGTCGTGGCCTCGACCCTCGGGGACGCGGTCGTGACCCTCGGCGCCGTGGAACGCGCCCTCACGCACGTCCGCGAGCACGCCCTGGACCTGCCCACCGGCTAGGGCGGTCGCGGCCGCGGGAGGGATGCGGTCGTGATCCCGGGGGGAGGCGGCGGGATTCGCCCGGGCGGCCCGCGGCGCGCGGCCGCGCGTGACGGGCCCGGCCGCTCCTCCGCCCTCCGGGTGACGCCGTCATCCCCGCGGCGTAGGCGCTCGCGCCCGGGATCTGCTCCTCGCGGTCGTCCCGGCCGCCGCCGCCCGGCGTCAGGCTCGAGAGGCCGAGCAGAGGAGGGCACATGATCGAGGCATCCGGCCTGACCAAGGACCACCCGGGGGGACGCGCGGTCGACCGCGTCGACTTCACCGTCCGACCCGGCGTCGTCACCGGCTTCCTAGGGCCGAACGGCGCGGGGAAGTCCACGACGATGCGCATGATCGTGGGCCTGGACCGGCCCACGTCCGGGCACGTCACCGTGAACGGGAAGGCGTACGCGCAGCACCGGGCGCCCCTCGGGGAGGTCGGCGCGCTACTCGACGCGACCGCGGTGCACGGCGGCCGGTCGGCGCGGGCGCACCTGCTCTCGCTGGCGGCGACGCACGGGATCCACCCGCGCCGGGTGGACGAGGTCCTCGACATGGCGGGACTCGCGGACGTCGCCCGCCGCCGCGTCCGCACCTTCTCCCTCGGGATGGGCCAGCGCCTCGGGATCGCCGCCGCGCTCCTCGGTGACCCGCGGACCCTGATCCTCGACGAGCCCGTCAACGGGCTCGACCCCGAGGGAGTCCACTGGATCCGCACCCTGCTGCGCGGCCTGGCCGCGGAGGGCCGGACGGTGCTGCTGTCGTCGCACCTGATGAGCGAGATGGCGCTCACGGCCGATCACCTGCTGATCCTCGGCCGAGGCCGCGTGCTCGTCGACGCGCCCACCCGCGACGTCGTCGAGCGGGCGCAGACCCGCACCGTCCGAGTCCGGACGCCCATGCGCGGCGAGCTCGAGCGCGAGCTCGCACGGCAGCCCGGGGTCGGCGCGGTCGCCGTCGAGCACGACGTGCTCGACGCGACCGGGATCGACGCACCCGGCGTCGCCGCGCTCGCCGCGTCCGCCGGCATCGTCCTGCACGGGCTGGCCCCCGTCCACGTCTCCCTCGAGGAGGCCTACCTGCAGCTCACCGCCGACGCGGTCGAGCACCGCTCCGCCGCACCCGCCGGCATCCGCCACGACACCCCAGGAGGACGCGCATGACCGCGACCCGCACGCTCCCCGTCCAGCACCCCGCCGTCCACCCGGGGACGTTCGCCCGGCTCGTCGCGGGCGAGTGGATCAAGCTGCGCTCCCTGCGCTCCACCTGGTGGATCCTCGCGCTCGGCACCGCCGTCATCCCGGCGTTCGCGGTCTCCCGGGTCCTCAGCATCGCGGGGGTCCCGGAGGCCGTCGGATCCGAGGGCATGGTCGGCGCCGCGTACGCCACCGGCGGCATCGCGCTCGCGCAGCTGGCGTTCGCCGTGCTCGGCGTCATGGTCGTGGCGGGCGAGTACGGCTCCGGCCAGATCCGCACCACGCTCACGGTCACGCCGATGCGGGTGCGGGCGATCCTCGCCAAGCTCCTCGTCGTGGTGCTCGCGGTGACCGCCGCATCGACCGTCGCCGTGCTGGCCGCCTGGGCAGCCTGCGCGCCCTGGTTCGGTCCCACCGGGATGTCGATCGACCTGCTGCGAGCGGAGGACGCCCGCCTCATCCTCGGCGCGCCGCTCTACCTCGCCGCCGTGACGGCGCTCGCGTTCGGGATCGGGATGCTCGTCCGGAGCCCGGCCGCGGGCATCTCCGTTGTGGTCGGCCTGCTGCTCGTCGTCGAGAACCTGCTCGCCGCGATCCCGTGGGCCCCCCTGCAGTCCCTCGCCGCGCACCTGCCGTCGAGCGCGGGCAGCCGGCTCCTGCGGTCGGACGCGGTCGGCTCCGTCATCACCGTCTCGAACAGCACGGACCTGTCGCCGTGGGGCGGCTACGGCGTCATGCTCCTCTGGGTCCTCGGCGTGCTCGTCGTCGCGCTCGTGCTGCTGCGCCGCCGGGATGCCTGACGCGCGCGTCGCGGGATCCGTCTCCGGCCGCACGCACCGGCCCGGTGATCCGCACGGTCCGGCCGGCACCTGCCAGAGTGAGGTCGATGGGGCAGGAGCGAGCGTGAGCGCGGGACAGGGGCCGGCCTCCCTCCTCACCGAGCTGCGGGTGCGCCCGCGGGGGCCGCTCGGCCGCCTCTCCGCACGGCGGCCGGCCCTCGTGGACGCCGTCGTCATCGCCTGCTTCGCCGCCTGGGCGCTCGTCACCGGCGTCGGCGCCGACTCGATGTACGGGCTCTCCACCTACCTCGGCGGTGCGCAGGTGCAGCGGATGCAGGTCGCGTCGCTCGCGCTCACGGCCCTGGGGTGCGTGCTGCTCCTCGGGCGGCGTCGCCGCCCCACGGCGGTCGCCGCGGGGATGGCGGTCCTCGGGGTCGCGGCCCTCGCCCTCACCGGCTCGACATCGGGGTCCGAGCTCGGGCTCGCGCTCGCCCTGTACGCGGTCGCGGTCGCCCGACGACCTCTCGTCACGTGGGTCACGTGCGTCGTCGCGGTGGTGGTCCTGCTCGTCGCCGCCCGGCTGCTGCCGCTGTCGATGCAGGTGAGCGCCGTCATGAGCGGGCTCCCGCCGCGCGCCCCGGACCGCGGTGACCCGTGGGATCCGCTCGCCGGGGGATGGCAGCAGATCGCCCTGCCCGTCCTCGTCCTGGTGCTCGTCGCCGTGGCGGCCGGCACCAGCGCCCGGGGGCGGCGGCTGCACCTGGCGGCGCTCGTGGAGGCTGCCGACGCGGTCGCCAGTGATGCGGAGCAGCGCGCGCTCCTGGCTCAGGCGGCCGAGCGCACCCGCATCGCGCGGGAGATGCACGACGTGGTCGCGCACAGCATCTCCGTCATAGTCGCGCTCGGCGGCGGTGCGTCGATGGCCGTGGAGTGGGCGCCGGACCGCGCGCGCACCGCCCTCGACGAGCTCGTGGCCACGGGACGCACGGCCCTCACCGACATGCGGCGGGTCCTCGGCGTGCTGCACGACGAGGGCGGACCGGTGGGCACGGTCGGGGAGGCGAGCGTCGCACCCCTGCCCGGGATGCGCGACCTGGAGCCCCTGGTCGACCGCTTCCGGCTGGCGGGTCTGCCCGTGCGCGCCTCCGGCCTCGCCGACCCGCGGCTCGCGGAGGCCGATGCGACGCTGCAGCTCGCCGTGCACCGGATCGTGCAGGAGGCATTGACCAACGTGCTCCGGCACGCGCCGGCGACGACGGGTGTGGAGCTCGCCATCCGGCGCCTCCCCGGCCGCGTCGCGGTGACGGTCGTCGACCAGGGCGCGGGCGTCCGCGGCGAGCCGGCCCTCGGCTCGGGCCGCGGCGTGGTCGGCATGCGCGAGCGGGCCGCCGCGTTCGGCGGAACCGTGGAGGCGGGCCCGCACGGCACGGGCTGGCGCGTGCGTGCCGAGCTGCCGTGGGATGACGACGAGGACGAGGAGGAGGGACGATGACGACGATCCTGCTGGTGGACGACCAGTCGCTGGTGCGCATGGGGTTCCGGCTCGTGCTGGAGAGCGCGCCCGACCTCGAGGTGGTGGGCGAGGCCGCCGACGGCCGGACCGCGATCGACCAGGTGGCCGCGCTGCACCCGGACGTGGTGCTGATGGACGTGCGCATGCCGGGCGTCGACGGCATCGAGGCGACCCGGCGGATCGTGGCCGAGCACCCGGCGGTGCGCGTGCTGATCCTCACCACCTTCGACGTGGACGAGCACGCGTTCGCCGCCCTCCGCGCGGGCGCGAGCGGGTTCCTCCTCAAGGACGCGACGCCGGCGGAGCTCGCGTCCGCGGTGCGCGTCGTGGCGTCCGGCGACTCCGTGGTCGCGCCGCGCGTGACACGCCGGATGCTCGAGATGTTCGCGGACGTGCTGCCCGTGACGTCCACCGCGACCGCGGCCGACGGCGTCCACCCGCGGCTCGTCAGCCTCACGCCGCGGGAGACCGAGGTGCTGCGCCGGGTCGCGGAGGGCCGCTCGAACGCCGAGATCGCGGGCGACCTGTTCCTCGCCGAGGCGACGGTGAAGACGCACGTCGGCCGGATCCTCGCCAAGCTCGGCATCCGCGACCGGGTGCAGGCCGTGGTCCTCGCCTACGAGACGGGACTGGTGCGCGCCGGGGCCGGGTGAGCGGGGGAGTGCCGGCTGGCCGGAGCTCGTCACGACGGTCGCGGCCCCCCCCCCCGACGACGATGGGCGGCCGGCGAGGAGCGACGCGCTCTCCTGCACATCCCGGTAGTAGTCCCCGAGCCGCAGCCGGGACGCCGCCGCCTCGTCGACGACCACGGTCGCCCGCGGATGCAGCTGCAGCACGCTCGCGGGGACGCTGGCGGACAGCGGGCCCTCGACGGCGGCGGCGATCGCGGCGGCCTTCGCCTCGCCCGTCGCCACGAGGACGAGGCGACGAGCCTCCATGATCGTCCCCAGCCCCTGGGTCAGGCAGTGGACGGGCACGTCCTCGGGACGCGCGAAGAACCGCGCGTTCGCCGCCCGGGTCGACGCGGCCAGGGTCGCGACGCGGGTCCGGGAGGCGAACGAGGAGGTCGGCTCGTTGAAGCCGATGTGCCCGTTCACACCGATGCCGAGGATCTGGACGTCGATGCCGCCCGCCGCCCGGATGGCGGCGTCGTACGCGGAGGCCTCCGCGTCGAGGTCGTCGGCGCGGCCGTCCGGCACCCGGACCCGGGCCGCGCGGAAGCCGAGGGGTCCGATCACGTCGCGCGCGATGACGCTGGCGTAGGACTCGGGATGGTCGACGGGGATGCCCACGTACTCGTCGAGCGCGAAGCCGCGGGCGTCCGCGAACGAGATCCCCCCTGCCGCGACGAGGCGCGCGAGCTCGGCGTAGACGCCCTGCGGGCTCGATCCGGTCGCCAGGCCGATCACCGCGGTCGGGTCGCGGCGGACGACCGCGGCGATGCGCGCGGCGGCGACACGGCCGACGTGCAGCGGGTCGTCCTCGATGATCACCTCCACGACGGGCTCCTGTCCCACGCGACCGGCAGCGCGACCTGGCCGCGGAGCCCCTCCGGGATGCCCAGCATGGCCGCTCCCAACTGGGCCACGGGCAGCTCACGGGGGGCGAGCACCAGCCGATCCGCGACGCCGAGGGCCGCCAGGAACGGCGAGTCCGCGGCGCGATGCCGGAGGAGCGCGTCCGCGGCGCCCGTCAGGCCGGCGACGTGATGGAGCACCCCGCCGCCGAGCACGAGGGTGTCGGCGCCGTACGCGATCGCGAGGAGCGTGCACGCGTCGGCGAGGGCCCGGACGACCCGCTCCCGCTCCCTGGCGACGGCGGATTCGCCGCCGCGGGGTCCGGTGAGGTCGGAGGGTCGCAGGCCCGGGTCGATCTCGACCAGCCGGCGGCCGATCCCTGATCGAGAGCCCACCAGCCCGCTCACATGGACTCTGATCGCGGGCCTCGGTCCCGTCGGAGGGAGTCTCGCGGGCATCGCCTACTCGCTCGCTCACACGCTTCCCCAATGGATCCTCTCGCCGAGTTCCACGGGAGGGACCGGGTCCGCCGGGCTCTCCATCTTCGGCGCGATCGTCGGCGCCGCCGTGGGCCTCGGCTTCGGGGTGGTCGTCAGCGCCGTCGCCCTGACGGTCTTCGCCGTCATCTCGAGCGTCACACGACGGGATCGCATCCGCATCCGGGTCTCGTCCGCGGCCGCGGGGTGCTGCGCCTTCGTGGTCTTCGGCTCATTCGCCGAATGGGGGGACGGGCGAGTCGTCGTGGAGTCCTCTGCTGCGGCCCTCGGTTGCCTTGCGACGTTCGCCCTGACGATCTCCTGGTCCATCCGCCGGACGCGCCGAACGGCCAGGACCCGTCCGGACCCGGGTGGAGCCCGCCGGTAGGGGATCCCCGGCCGAGGCCTCGGCGCCGGTGACGGTGCGGCTGCGTCCGAGACCCGGTAGGAGACGGTCGATGCGTCGCTCCGGCCTGTCCGGTGGACATGTCGGACGTGTCGACGAAGGGGTCGATGATGCTGGTTCAGGTATGTGGATTGCCCGGTGCGGGCAAGTCGACGCTGTCGGCCGCGATCGCGGAGGAGCTCCCCGCCGTGCTGCTGCGGGTCGATGAGATCGAGGCGGCGATGTGGACGCACGGCATCCCGCCAGAGCAGTCGGGGATCGCCGCATACTCGGTCATGCATGCGATCGCCGTCCCGAACCTGAGCCGAGGCCAGACGGTCATCGCGGACGCGGTGAGCGGTGTGGAGCCGGCGCGAGCCGGCTGGGTTCCGACAGCCGAGGCCGCGGGCGCGGAGTTGCGCGTGATCGACGTCGTGCGTCCCGATGCCGACGAGCATCGTCGGCGCGTGGAGCACCGTGACGACGACCTGCCCGGCCTCACCTTGCCGACATGGGAGGCGGTGCAGCGCACCACCGAGGAGTGCGAACCGCGCACGCATGACCGTCTCGTGATCGACAGCACCCGCCCGCTCGAGGAGACGGTCCACCAGGCGCTCGAGTCCCTCGACGCTCACGTCCGGTAGGGGATCCCCATCCGGTGGAGGAGCCGACGAGCGCGTGAGGGGATCCGGCGCCGTGGCATCCATCGAGGCCCGGTCCTCCACTCGCCCCGTGGAACAGGGCACCCGCACGGACCCGCCACTCGACCGCCGGGCGGGCGCGGCGCGTCCGGGAGCAGCGACCCGCTCCCGACGCGAGGGCGGGGACGCCATGTGCCGGACGCGGACGCCCTGCCGTGCGGTCACCTGCTCAGGAGCCGCGTCGTCCATCCCGCCAGCGCGTGGACGGCGGTCCGGGACAGCACGGCGGCCGGCACCATGCTGGTGAACCCGTGGAACGCCCCCGGCCAGACGTGCAGCTCGGCCGGGACGCCGGCCTCCCAGAGCCGGCTCGCGAAGGCGACCGTCTCGTCGCGGAACACCTCCGCGCTGCCGCAGTCGATGTAGGTCTCGGGCAGCCCGGACAGGTCCTCGGCGCGTGCGGGTGCGGCGTAGGCGGACACGTCGGGTCCGCCACGGCGGCCGCCGAGGTAGGCGTCCCACCCGAAGCGCGTCATCGCGCGGTCGGCGACGCCCACGCCGTCGATCTGCCGGGTCGAGACGGTGGAGTCGCTGTCGTCGAGCATGGGCGAGATCAGGATCTGCGCCCGCAGCGGCGGTCCCTTCCGGTCGCGCGCGAGCAGGGCGGTGCCCGCCGCCAGTCCGCCGCCGGCGCTCTGGCCGACGAGGACGATGCGGTCCGCGTCGATCCCCAGCGAGTCGGCGTGCTCGGCGGTCCAGACGAGGCCCGCGTAGCAGTCCTCGATCGGGTAGGGATCGGGGTGCTCGGGGGCGAGGCGGTAGTCCACCGTGATCAGGACGACGTCGTGGGTGAGCAGCCACTCGTCGTAGGAGTCGAGGTTCCCGAGGTGGTGGCCGAACATCATGCCGCCACCGTGGATGGTGAGGAAGCAGGGGGCGGAGCCTTCGCGCCCGATGCGCTGGATGATGCCGAGCGCGATCGGATCCCCGCCGTGCCCGGCGATGATGACTCTCCGGCGCTCGAGCCCGCGCGCGCGGAGGGACTCGTCGAGCTCCTGCTCCGTCATCCCCAGCTCGCGCATGCGGGGGAGCATCTCCGTGGTCAGGGTGAAGGGTCCGTGCTCCTGCATCCGGGTGAGGAAGGCGGCGAGCTCGGGGTCGAAGGGGGGTCGTGCGAGTGCGTCAGTCATCGGCGGGCTCCTGTGTCGAGGTGGTGGTGGTGGTGGTGCGTGAGCGGATGGCACCGAGCGCCACGAGGGCGGCCGCGGCGAGGGCGAGGGTGGAGCCGGCGATGGTGATCGCGCCCTGCAGCTGCGCGAGCCCGGACGCGGTCGCGGGTGCGCTCGTGATGCTCCCGGTGACGAGGGCCGCGAGGATCGTGCCGGTCACGGCGATGCCGGTCGCGGTCGCGAGCTCGCTGGAGGTGTCCACCAGCGCGGCGCCGACGGAGGTGCGGTCGGCCGGGAGCCCGTGCAGCACGGCCGTGCCGGCGACGACGCCGACCACGCGCACGCCGGCGGCGACCAGGACGAGGGCGATCAGCACCCCGGCGTAGCCGAGTCGCCCGAGGAGGGCGAACACGGCGAGCCCCGCCACCACGGCGGTCGCGCTCGCCGCGGCCGCGCGGTCCAGGCCGACGCGCTGGACGAACGGGCCGACGAGGCGCCCGCTGGCGAGGAGGACGACCACCTGCGGGAGCATGGCGACGGCGGCCAGAGCCGGGGTCCACCCCCACGCGAGCTGCAGCTGCAGCGTCACCAGGTAGGACAGGCCCGCGACCGCCAGACCGGCCGCCGCCTTGGATGCCAGGCCGCTCGACACGGCCGGCAGCGCGAGGAGGCGCGTCTCCAGCAGCGGGTGTCGCGCGGTGCGCTGGCGGACGGCGAAGGCGGTCCCGGCCAGGACGGCGGACGCCGAGGCGATCCACGGGGCCCAGGATCCGGGGCCGTCCCCGACGAAGAGCGTCGGCGCGACGAGGGCCGCGGTGATCGTCGCCGTGCCGAGCAGCGCCCCGACGACGTCGATCGGATCCGCGTGCAGCTCGGCTCGGGCGTCGGCTGCGATGCCGACGCGGATGCCGATGACGGCGAGCGCCGCGATGGGCACGTTCGCGAGCAGGAGCACCTGCCAGGGGGCGACCGCGAGCACGAGCCCGCCGGCGGTCGGTCCGACGGCGAGCCCGGCGAGCCCCGCGGTGGAGATGACGGTGATCGCGCGGACCCGGAGGGCCTGGGTGTCGAACAGCCGGAAGGCGAGCGCCATGGACCCGGGCGTGGTCATCGCCGCCGCGATCCCCATGGCCGCGCGGACGGCGATCAGCTGCTCCGTGGACGTCGCGAACGCGGTGGCCGACCCGGCGACGGCGAGCACGACCAGCCCGGCCAGCATGACGCGGCGGCGCCCGAAGCGGTCGGCGATCGCGCCGAACAGCAGCATGAGACCGCCGAACGCGACCGAGTACGCGCCCGTCACCCACTGCAGGCCGGCCGTCGAGGCGTCGAGGTCGCGCCCGATGGTGGGCAGGGCGACGTCGAGCACCGAGTCGTCGAGCATCTCGAACAGGAACACGGCAGAGAGGCCGGACAGGGCGATCCAGGCGTCACGCAGGCGACGCGGAGAGGGATCCTCCACCGCGTCGCGCGGGGTGGATCGGGGGGCATCGGGCACCATGGGCGCACTCCTTCTCGGGGGAGAAGTGGCGGATCGTTCGATGCCGCGTGTGCGCGCAGACCGCGATCGAGCGCGGTCTGCTTTTTACCTCAGATGAGGAGAACCTACACGATCGGCGCCAGCGCGGGCGTGCTGCCCGCGCAGCGGACCGGGGCGGCGGCCTCGTCCGATGCCGCGCACCCGGAGGGCGCTGATGGCCGAGTCCGAGGCCGATCCGGAGAGGGGGCGTGGTGGTTCGTCACGTCGTGCTCCTCACGCCCCACCGGGCGTGAGGACGTACCACGGGAACTCGCCGAACCAGAGCGTCGGGAGCGAGAGGACGACGAACACGACGTCGGCGACCAGGATCCCGACGGTCCCCGCCGTCCTGCCCTGCCGCTTCGCCAGGGCGACGATCGCGAACATCAGGCTGAGGGTCGCCAGCAGCTCGATCGGCACCCACGCGAGGAGGAACAGCGGGTAGAGGATCAGCAGCCCGGTCCCGTCGACGTGGAACGGGATCCACATCACGCACCAGAGCACGGCGTACACGCCGAGCGCGACGGCGCCGGTGAGCATGGCGACCTTCGCCCACCGGTCGTCGCGCGACGAGGCGGACCGCGTCATGTGCTCTCGTTCCCGTCGAAGGTGGATCCAGGCTAGGCCAGCGGCGGCGGGTCGGCCCCTCAGCAGGAGCTGCGGACGATCCTGGTGGCGAGCTCGCGGGGCCCGCGCCGGGGAGGCGCCCGCAGCCGCCGGGGCATCGGGAGGGGCGGTCCGGTGCCGCGGGAGTGCATGTCGAGCGTTCAGGCGGGGAGCCGTCCGATGACCGCACCCGCCAGGGCGTGCCACTGATCCCGGGTGATGGGACCGGGGACGACCTCCACCGCGTAGTCCACGTCCTCGGCGGAATCGGGCGTCCAGTCGTCGAACCAGGAGCGGAGCACGAGGTCCCCGTCGGTCTCCGCGTCCCGGGTCCAGTACAGGGCGAAGGTGTGCGCGGTGTCGTCCGCCCGAGTGAGGGCGTGGACGCCGGACAGCCCTGATGCGAGCTCGGCCCGGACCCGCGGGAAGGCGTCGGCCTGCGGCCAGTCGAGGTACGCGCTCACCACCGCGCGGTGGATGGCGAGCGCGTCGAAGCGGACCCTCCATCGGCCGTGCACGGCGAAGCCGAGGGCGAGGCCCTCGGACACGGCGAGGCGCTGACGGACGTGCGACAGGGACCGGGGATCCGGTGCCGGTTCGTCTGACATGCGTGATCCCCACGGTTCGGCCGCTCGCGACGAGGCACGCGTGGCGCCCATCCCCGCACGGAGTCCTGGCACCGGCAGGGGAGGAGTCCCGCGCCTCCGGGGGAGCGGCGGCGAGCGCCTCCGCGCACGGCGTCCGCGTCGATCACCTCCGGTCGGGCGATCTCCCCTCATCGTGCGGAGCAGGAAGGGCTCGCCATCCGGTGGCACCGCCGCGTGCGCGACCGTGCGTCCCATGCAAGCACGTCGATCGGCCCGGAGCGTCCCGGCGAGGGCCGTCATCGACTCGCGCTCCCCGCTGGCGGTGAGGAGTGCCCGGATCCGCTGGGGTACCAGTAGTGCTGGTTTCGCGAGGCTGGCGACGAGCGCTCCGGGTCGTGGGTCCGGATGCGACGCGGAACAGCTGCCCGCGCCGCCGTCGCGCTGCTCGGCGCCACCCCGTGTGCGGCTCACGCCCCGCACGTGAGCCGACGTCACTGGTGCAGGAAGTCCGTCCGCGGCTGGACGTCCTCGGGTGCGAGGAGCAGCCTGACCACGGAGGCGCCGGGTGCGCGCACGACCAGGTCGCCGGCCGACTGCTCCCAGTCCACCGGTCCGGTGCGGCCGAGGACGGTGACCTCGGTGATGCGACGGGTGAGGAGCCCGGCGCCGCGGCCGAACGCGCGGATGCGCATCTCGCCCTCTGCCGACGGCGCCAGCGAGATCGCGTAGACGTAGTCGCCCGTGACGTGGGCCCGGGAGGTGAACCGGAAGTCGGCGTCGGTGAACGCAGCGGGTGCGCCGTCGACGAAGGAGCCGACGACGACCTGCGTGGGGCCCTCGGCGGCGATGGCCCAGGGGCGGGTGCCGTAGATCGCCTCGCCGTTGACCGAGAGCCACGCGCCGAGGCCGCGGAGCAGGTCCGCCTCGGCCTCGGGGATGGTCCCGTCGGGCTTGGGCCCGACGTTGAGCAGGAGGTTCCCGTTCTTCGCGACCACATCGGCGAGCTCCGCGATTATGTCCTCGACGGTCTTGTACTCGTGGTCGCGCACCCACGACCACGAGCCCTTGGACACGGCGGTGTCGTTCTGCCAGACGGTGGGCTGGATGACGCCCATCGTGCCGCGCTCGATGTCGTAGACGGCGGTGCCTTCGGCGAAGGCGTCCCACTTGTAGTTGATGACGACCTCGCGGCCCCACTGCGCGGCCCGGTTGTAGTAGTAGGCAGCGAGCTGCATGACGTAGGGCTCGAACGCGGGGTGCTCGATCCACCAGTCGAACCAGAGCACCTGCGGGCGGTACTTGTCGATGATCTCGACGGTCCTCAGGAGCCAGTCCTCGAGGTAGCGCTCGTTCGGGCCGGTCTCCTCGCGTTGAGCGGGGCCGTAGAAGTCCTGGTACTCGGGGTCGAGGACGTCGGAGTCGAAGCGGGCTCCGCCGTTCATGAAGAACCAGTGCTCCGCCCGATGCGTGGAGGCGCCGCGGACCATCCACGCCCTGTCGGTGGCGGCGGAGAGCTCGCCGAACACGTCGCGGCCGGGTCCCATGCGGGCGGCGCTCCATCTCGACCGGTCGGTGTCGTACATGGCGAAGCCGTCGTGGTGCTCGGCGACGGGCACGACGAACTGCGCGCCGGCCTGGCGGAAGAGCTGCGCCCACGCGTCGGGGTCGAAGTCCTCCATGGTGAAGGACGGGATGAAGTCCTTGTAGCCGAACTCCCTCTGGGGTCCGTAGGTCTCGACGTGGTGGGCGAACTCGGGCGTGCCCTCGCGGTACATCTCGCGGGCGTACCACTCGCTCCCGAACGCGGGGACGGAGAACACGCCCCAGTGGATGAAGATGCCGAGCTTCGCGTCGGCGTACCACTCGGGGGGCGTGTAGCTGCGGAGGGAGTCCCAGTCGTCGCGGAACGGGCCGGCGTCGATGACGGCACGAAGGCGCGCCAGGGCGGCGTCGTTGTCGGACACGTCGACGGGGTGCGGCAGGGTGGCGGGGTCGAGCGGGCGGAGGTCGTGGGTCATGGTTCTTCGTCCATTCGCATGTCGTGGCCGCTGCCCGGGGCGACGGTCCGGATGGCGGCGACGAGCCGCCGGTGGATCTGCATCGACACCAGCATGGCCGGGACATCGTGCGCGACGCCACCGGCGCGGCGACCGGCGCGGTGCGCGGGCGCACGCGCTCCGAGGCCGACCGCGTCATCCCTCGGTGATCGTCGTGCAGAGCGCCAGGCAGGGCGAGAGCGGAGGGGCGTCTCCGCCCTCACATGACATAATGTGCATTATCGGCTATCTACCACGAGCCGGGAAGCGGCGCCCGCCGACCCGCATCCCGCGCTCAGGACGGCGCCGGCGCGCTCTCGCGCACGACCAGGCCGTGCGCGACGGTCACGTGCCGCCCCGGCCGCTCGTCGCCGGTCACGCGCTGCAGGAGCAGGTCGAGGGTGCGCTCGACGAGCTCCGTCGTGTCGGGCGCCACCGACGTGAGGCTCGGCATGACGCTGGCCCCGAGCTCGATGGCATCCCATCCGACGACGGCGACGTCGTCCGGCACCGACAGCCCGTGCCGCCGCAGCGCCCGCAGCGCGCCGATGGCCGCCAGGTCCTCCCGGCACAGCAGCGCGTCGACGACCATCCCCCGGTCGAGCGCCTCCGACAGGGCGCGCTCGGCGCCGAGGGCGTCGCCCTCGTCGCGGGCGACGAGCAGGCCGTCGTCCACGGCGAGGCCCGCCTCCGCGAGCCCGTCGCCGTAGCCCTCCAGCCGGAGCGCCGACGTCCGCGACATCGTGCCGCGCTCGTGTCCCAGGAACCCGATGCGGCGCCGACCCAGCGCCACGAGATGCGCGACCGCGGCGCGGGCCGCCTCGACGTTGTCCACGGCGACCTGATCCGATCCCGCCGGCTGCGGGTCCTCGCCGAGGAACACGACGGACGCGTCCCCGCGCATCCCGTCGAGGTCGGCGGCCGTCAGCGCCTGCGGATGGATGATCAGTCCGTCCACGAACCCGGCCTCCCGGTCGTGGAGCACCGCGCGCTCGCCGTCGGCGGTGCCGCCGGTCTCGATGAGGAGCATCCCGTACCCGCGCGCCTTGGCGACGCGCGCGAACGCGTGCGCGAGCTCCGCGAAGTACGGCCGCCGAAGGTCGGGGAACGCCAGCCCGATCATACTCGAGCGGCCCGTCGCGAGGCTCCGGCCCGAGCGGTTCGGCCGGTACCCGAGCTCATCGATCGCCGTCCGCACGCGCTCCCGCATCCGGGGGCTGATGTGCGGGTAGTCGTTGACGACGTTGGACACGGTCTTCATCGAGACGCCGGCGAGGTCGGCGACGTCCTGCAGCGTGACCCGTCCCATGCCGGAATGGTATCGACGCGGCGCTCTTACAGCGCTGTAAAGTGTTCGTCATGCCCACCGCCGCATCCCTTCCCCCGACGCGCCCCGAGCTCCCCATCGCCACCCGGCAGGACGGCTCCCACCCCCGCCCGCAGTCCGTGCGCGGCCAGTGGGCCGGCCTCGACGGCCCCTGGTCCTTCCGGCACGACGACGCGGACGTCGGCCTGGCGGAGGGCTGGTCCGCGGGCTTCGACCAGGCGCAGCGCATCATCGTCCCGTTCCCGCCCGAGTCCGAGGCCTCCGGCATCGCCGACCCCGGCTTCCACCGCGTCGTCTGGTACTCCCGCGTCATCACGACCGCGGACCTCGAGGAGGCGGGGCGCTCCGACGCCGCACCGCGGATGCTCCTGCACTTCGGGGCGGTCGACTACCGCGCCACCGTGTGGATCGGCGGCCGCCTCGTGGGGACGCACGAGGGCGGCCACACCCCCTTCACCTTCGACGTCACCGCCCTCGTCGCCGAAGGCCCCGAGCACACCGTCGTCGTGCGCGCCGAGGACGACCCGCACGACGTGACGCAGCCCCGCGGCAAGCAGGACTGGCACGAGGCGCCGCACGCCATCTGGTACCACCGCACCACCGGCATCTGGCAGACGGTCTGGCTCGAGGCAGTGCCCGACGTCTCCATCCGCGCGCTCCGCTGGGTCCCCGTCGACCATGCGCTCGTGTCCCTCGGGGTCGCCCTCCGGGGGCGCGCCGCCGCCGGCTCGCGCGTCCGCGTCGAACTCCGCTGGGAGGAGCGCGACGAGCACCTGGGCACGATCGAGACCACCCTCCCCGCCGCGGGCGACACGGTCGACCTCGTCGTCCCGGTCTCCCGGCAGACCCACGGCCAGGCCGAGGACGAGCTCCTGTGGAGCCCCGAGCAGCCGCGCCTCGTCGATGCCACGGTGACCCTCCTCTCCCCCGACGGCGCGCCCGTGGACGCCGTCGCGTCCTACCTCGGGCTCCGCACGGTCGCCACGGACCGCGGCTCCTTCCTCCTCAACGACCGCCCCTACGACGTGCGCTCCGTCCTCGACCAGGGCTACTGGCCGGCCTCCCACCTGGCCGCGCCCTCCTACGACGCGCACCGCACCGAGGTCGAGCTGATCAAGGAGCTCGGCTTCACCGCCGCCCGCATGCACCAGAAGATCGAGGACCCCCGCTTCCTGTACTGGGCCGACCGGCTCGGCCTCCTCGTCTGGGGGGAGGCGCCCAACGCCTACGCGTTCTCCGCGACCGCCGTGCAGCGGCTCATGCGCGAGTGGATGGACGCCGTCGAGCGCGACGTCTCCCACCCGTGCATCGTGACCTGGGTGCCCCTCAACGAGAGCTGGGGCGTGCAGCAGGTCGCGTCCGACCCGCGACAGCAGGCCTACTCGCGCTCGCTCGCCGACGTCACCCGCGCCCTAGACCCCTCGCGGCCCGTCATCTCCAACGATGGCTGGGAGCACACGTCGAGCGACATCATCAGCGTCCACGACTACGAGGGCGACGGCGACGCGCTCGCCCGCACCTTCGCCGACGAGGCCGCCCGGACCCGCCTCCTCTCCGGGATGGGGCCGAGCGGCCGGCGGATCCTCGTCGACGGCGTCGAGGACGGGGGCCGGCCGCTCATGCTGACGGAGTTCGGCGGGATCGACTACCAGCCGGGCGAGGCCCGCGAGGACGCCTGGGGCTACACGGCCGCGGTCGACGCCGACGATTGGATCGCCCGGATCACCGGGCTGTACGACGCCGTCCGCCTGAGCCGGGTGCTCGCGGGGTCCTGCTACACGCAGCTCACGGACACCATGCAGGAGACCAACGGGCTGCTGACCGCCGACCGGCAGCCGAAGACCGACATCGCGCGGATCCGACGGGCGATCACGGGCGGCACCGAGGCGCCCTGACGCACAGCGCCCCGCGACGGCCGGGCCCGGTCGGACCGGTCCGCGCCGGTCGTCGCGGCGCCGCTCCCGCGGGGGCCTCAGCGCACGACGCGCTCAGGAGCGTCGGGACAGCACCTCGCGCGCGACCTCGACCAGCTCGGCCGGCTCGACGGGGTCCGCGGTCGCCGCGAGCTCGTCGAGCGCGAACCAGCGGTGGGCGTGGATGTCGTCGAACTCGTCGGGCATCCAGTTGTCCGACACGGGCGTGAACGCGTCGACCCGCACCAGGTAGAACGTCGAGTGCCCGACGTCGAGCGCGCCGTCGATGCGGCGGCGCGCGTAGTCGTGCTCCCAGGCCGGCTCCCCCACCGTCTCGACGCGGAGGCCGGTCTCCTCGAAGAGCTCGCGGCGGGCCGCGTCCGCGGGCGACTCCCCCGGGTCGATGCCGCCGCCGGGCGTCAGCCACCGGGGCGGCAGGTCGACGTCCACCGAGTAGTTCGTCAGGAACAGCAGCAGCCGGTCGCGCTCGTCGACCAGCAGGATGCGCGCCGTGTCCCGGACGTGGCGCACGACCCCGTCGGTCATCGCGCGTCCGCGCCGACGGGCAGGTGCCGCGCCCACCACTCGAGGATCGCCGCGAAGCGCTGCACCCGGTGACGGGGGCGGCCGGACCGGCTCAGCTCGTGGTCCTCGCCCGGGAACACGAGCATCTCGGTCTCGACGCCCGCGCGCACGAGGGCGAGGTGGTACCGCTCTGCCTGCGACAGCGGGCACCGCAGGTCGTCCTCGGAGTGGACGACGAGGGTCGGCGTCCGCACCTGGTGCGCGACCGCCTGCGGGCTCTGCGCCCGGCGCACGTCGGCGTCGTACCCGGTGTACTCCTCGCCGAAGAACGTGCCGATGTCGGAGGTCCCGGTGAACAGCTCCGGGTCGAGGAAGCCGCGCTCGACGATGGCGCCCTGGAAGCGGTGCTCGTGCGCGATGGTCCACGCGGTGAGGTAGCCGCCGTAGGAGCCGCCCATGATGCCGGCGCGGGATCCGTCGATGGAGTCGTGCACCGCGACGGCCCCGTCGAGGAAGTCCAGGACGTCGTCCATGTCGACCGTGCCCATGCGCTCCTTGATGACGCGGCCGTGCTCCTGGCCGTACCCGGCGGCGCCGCGCGGGTTGCAGAGCAGCACCGCGTATCCGGCGTCGGCGTAGACCTGCGCCTCGTCGAAGAGGTGCACGCCGTACGCCGCGTACGGACCCCCGTGGATGACGAGGAGGACGGGGTGCGGCCCCTCCCCCTCGGGCAGGACGACCCAGCCGTGCACGGGATACCCGTCGCGGCCCTCGACCACGAGCTCGTGCAGCGGGCGGATCCCCGTCGCGCGCAGCGCGGCGGAGAAGTCGGTGAGCTGCTGGAGCGCCGATCCCGCGTCGGGGGCGCGGTCGGTGCGGACGAGCGCGAGGTCGCCGTGGGTCCGCGGATCGGTGAGGGCGACCACGACCGCCCCTCCCCCGATGCCGACCCCGGTGACCTCCACCTGGTCGTCCACGAGCGCCTCGACCGCGGCGTCCGCGGTCACGCGGAGCAGCTGGACGGTGCCGCGGGAGGCGTTCAGGACGAGGACGGCGTCGCGGTCCTCGATCGTGATGCCGCTGCCGCCGAGGTCGACGGTCTCCGCGTCGGTGAGCGCGCGGGGCGCGTCGTCGCCCGCGTCGAGGACGTAGAGGGCCGTGTTGCGGGCGACGAAGTCGATGCCGCGCTCCCCGAGGTCCTGCGCGAGCAGGTAGTGCCGGCCGCCGTCGACGGACGCGACCTCGGAGATGCCGAGCCCGGCCTCGTGCGACACGACCGTGCGGACCTCCGGCAGCGCCGCGGACGCGTCGCCGGGTGCGGGGACGGCGACGGCGTACGCCCCCGAGAGGAGGTCGTCGTCGCGGCCCTCGTGGCGCGAGGCGACGAACAGCACCTCGGTGCCGTCGGCGGAGAAGCGCGGCGACTCGTGGTCGACGGGCTCGTCGGTGAGGCGGACCACGGGCGGCAGGCCGGCGCGCTCGGCGGCGGACGGCGTCGCGTCCGCCCCCTCGCCGCGGACGGCCGGGTCCCGGGCGTCCGGGTACCCGGAGGGGACGGCGGCGACGAACGGCTCCGCCTCGAGGTCCGGGACCTCGACCAGCGACAGCTGCACGTGGCGGTCGGTCGACCAGCCGAGCCCGTTCGCGAGGTAGCGGGTCGTCGTGATGCGGCGTGCGGGCTCGGCGGCCGCGCTGACGCCCTCGACGCTCCCGTACCGGCCGGGCTCGGCGATGCGCGAGGCGAAGACGATGCGGGACCCGTCGGGCGACCAGTCGAAGGAGCCGACGCCGAGCAGCTCGTCGGTCACCGCGACCGGCTCGCCGCCGGTGGCCCGCACCACGTGCAGCTGCGGCGGGCCCTTCGGCTCCGCGCGGAGGAACGCGAGGAGCGCGCCGTCGGGCGACAGGCGCGGCGCCGTGTCGCGGAAGCCGCGCGTGATGCGCCGCGGGGGCGTGGATCCGTCGGTCGTCACCTCCCACAGCTGGCCGGTGTACGCGTCGGCATGCACCCGCGGGCGCGTGACCGACACGACGGCACGGCGGCCGTCGGACGAGACGGCGGGGCGGGAGACGGAGGTGAGGAGGTCGAGATCCGTGGTCTTCATCGCTCCGAGCCTAGCCTCGGGGCGTCAGCGCCTTGCGGTGGCGGCGGTCACTCGGCGGCGAAGCTGCCGGTGTCGCCGACGAAGCGGGTGTGGTCGGCGGGGATGGGGTCGACGACCGCGCGCGCGACCTCGGCCGCGAACTGCGACACGTTGTAGAGGCCGCCCGAGGCCTCCTTGCGCTCCTGGATGGCGGTCGGGTTCATGCGGCCGAGGAGGGTCGCCGTGATGGTGCCCTCGATCATGTCGCCCGAGACGACCACGAAGCCGATGCCGCGCTCGTCGAGCTCCGGGAGGAGCTCGCGCAGGGCGTCCTCGCCCGCGCGCTTGCTGCGGGCCACGGCCTCGTACTCCGGCATGGTCGGGGTGGTGCGGATGAAGTGCGCCTGGTGGCTCGTGACGAACACGATCCGGCCGCCCTCGGACATGAGCGGCAGGGCACTGCGCAGCACGTTGAGCTGGGCGTCGCGGTTGAGGGTCATGGCGTAGTCCTCCGCCATGCCGCTCTCCATGCCGCCGGAGGCGTTGAGCACGAGGACGTCGAGTCCGCCGAGCTCGGAGCGGACGGTCTCCATGAGGCGGTCGACGGAGTCGCGGTCGGTGAGGTCGGCGCCGACCGCGACGGCCTTCGCACCGCCCTCGCGCAGCTGCGCGACGAGCTTCTCGGCCCGCGCCGCCTTGTTGCGGTAGTTGACGACGACGTCCGCGCCGGCCGCCGCGAGGTAGGCCACCGTGTCGGCGCCGATGCCGCGGGAGGAGCCCGTGACCAGCGCGCGTCGGCCGCGGAGCTCGTCGGGGGCGAAGGGGCGGTTCTCGTCGACGGTGCTCACAGCGGTACTCCTCTGGCGGTGCGCGCCGGAGCGCGGGACGGGTCGTCCGGCGAGGGACAGGACGGGCCGCGCGGGCGGGACACCACGCTGACGGCCCTGAGAGCCTAGCGTCCGGCACGAGGGCGGTGGGCTAGGTTCGGGGCATCCGGTCCACGGAGCGAGGGAGCAGCGGGTGACGGTCCTCCTCGACGACCACGCGTGGATCGCCTGGCTCCTCCTCATCGTCGTCTGCGTCGTCGTCGAGATGCGGCGCCTCGACCTCGCCGCCCTCTGCGGCGGCTCGGCGGCGCTCGGCGCCCTCCTGTCCGGGCTGGTCGGCGCCCCCTGGTGGCTGCAGGCGCTCCTGGCGGTCGCGACGGCCGTCGTCCTCCTCGCCGTCGCGCGACCCGCCCTCCTCCGCGCGCTCCCGCTGGAGGGCCCGTCCGCGGGCGCTCCCGCCGTCGCTCCCGGCGTCGCGGCCGTCTCCCCCGACGGCGATCCCGTCCCGTGACCGGCGGCGGGTGGTTCGACGCCCCGGCTCCCCGCGTCCTCGCGCACCGCGGCTGGACGGGTCACGGCGCCGTCGAGAACACGCTCGGCGCCTTCCGCGCCGCGTGGGAGCTGGGGGTGACGCACCTCGAGACCGACGTCCACGTCACCGCCGACGGCGCGTGCGTGCTCTGGCACGACGACGACCTCCAGCGGCTGACCGGTCGGCCCGGCCGGGTGCGGGACGCGACGCTCACGGAGCTCCGGGCGGTCGACCTGGGCTCGGGCGCCCGCGTCGCCACCCTCGCCGAGCTGCTCGCGGCGCTGCCCGATGCCCGGCTGAACATCGACGTGAAGGGACGCGACGCCCCGGCGGCCGCGGCCCGCGACATCCGCGCGGCCGGCGCCCGGGATCGCGTGCTCGTCACGTCGTTCTCCTCCACGCGGCGTCGACGCGCCGTCGGCCTCCTCCCCGGCGTGGCGACCTCCGCGGACGCCGTGCGGCTCCTCCTCGCGGTCCTCGGCGCCCGCGCGGGGCTCGCGCCGGTCGTCCGCCTGGCACTCCGCGGCGTCGACGCCGTGCAGATGCCGCGTACCGTGCTGGGCATCCGCACCGTGTCCCCCGTGATGGTCGCCCGGCTCGCCCGCGCCGTCCGCGAGGTGCACGTCTGGACGGTCGACGACCCCGACGAGATGATCCGCCTGGTCAGGGCGGGGGTGCACGGGATCGTGACCGATCGCCCCGATCTCGCCCTCGCCGCCCTCGCATCAGGGGACTGGGATTCGCCTGGGAACAGGGCGTCCTGAGAAAGGATCCTCACAGCCGCGAGGTTTACAACGGGGAGTGCATCGCGAGAGGAGACCACAATGGCAGATCGCAGCTTGCGCGGGATGAGGCTCGGATCCACGAGCCTGCAGAGCGAGGAGGGCGTCAGCTTCTCCCCCCGCCAGAGGAAGACGTACCGCACGTCCGACGGGACCACCTTCGAGGTCGTGTTCTCGGCGGACGCCGAGGTCCCGGAGGTCTGGGAGTCGCCGAAAAGCGGCCTCGAGGGCCGACTGCTCGACGCCGAGGGCGACCCCGTCGCCCACGAGGAGGTCGAGGCGAAGGTCCCCCGCAGCCACTGGGACATGCTGCTCGAGCGCCGGACCCGCGCCGAGCTGGAGGAGCTCCTCGAGGAGCGGCTCGCCACCCTCCGCGCGCGGCGCGGTCAGCACCGCATCGGCGCCTGACCCGGCCCCTCCGCTCGCGAACGTCCGGAGCACCCCTCGGCATCGCCGGGGGGTGCTCCTCTGCGTGCGGCGGTCGTCAGCGGGCCGCGCGCCGGCCCCGGCGGCCGAGCGCGAACCCGGCCACGGCCAGGGCGCCGAGGCCGAGGCCCGACACGAGCCACTCGATGTCGCGGCCGACGAGGACCGCCGGCGTCACGACGTCCGCGGTCGGCACGTCGACCACCATCGATCCGGCCGTGAACCACGGCAGGCGGTCGAGGTCGCGGCCGTCGGGACCGACGATCGCGCTGGTGCCCACGGTGGAGATGTTCACGACGCTGCGGCCCGTCTCGAGCGCGCGCATGCGCGCGATCGCGAGCTGCTGCACGCTCTCGTCGGTGCGGCCGAAGTCGGCGTTGTTCGACTGCGCGAGGATGATCTCCGCGCCCTCGTCGACCATGTCGGTCGTCAGCTGGTCGTCGACGATGTCGAAGCAGATCGCGATGCCCGCGGTGATCCCGGCCGCGTCCATCACCTGGTCTGTCGTCCCCGGGGTGTACTCGCGCTGGATGAGCCCGATGAGGTCCGGGGCGAACGGCTCCCAGAACGCGCGGTCGGGCACGTACTCGCCGAACGGGACGGGGTGCTTCTTGTCGTAGTGGTCGGACGCCCCACCCCCGGTCCACACGAGCGACTCGTTGTAGAACCGGCCGTCGCGCTCCGTCACGGTGCCGACCACGAGCGGGGCCCCGAGGCGCTCCACCACGCGGTCGAGCGCGGCCGCCGACCCCGCGTCCCGGAGCGGATCCGCGTCGGCCGCGTTCTCGGGCCACACGACCATGTCGACGTCCGCGTCGGCCGGGATCTCCGCGGTCGCCGCGAGGTGCGCGCGCAGGATGTCGCCGTACCGGGCGCCGTCGAAGTACCCGGCCCTCGCATTCCCCTGCACCGCGGCGACGCGCGTCGTGCCGGTCGTCTCGACCGGGAAGGCGGGGACGACGAGCACCAGCGCGACGGCGGTCCCCGCGACCAGCGCACGTGCTGACCGTCGCACGCGCTCCTCGGCGGCGAGCTCGAGGAGGAGCGCCACGAGGAGGACGAGCACGAACGACAGTCCGGACAGGCCGAGCCACGTGACGAGGTGCGCGAACGGGCCCTCCGACTGCGACAGCGACACGCGGCCCCACGCGAACCCGCCGTAGGGCCAGACGGCCGAGATCGCCTCCCGGGCCGTCCACAGCCCGGCCACGGCGACCGGCAGCGCGATCACCCGGCCGGCGACCGTGGGGAACGCGCGGGGGATCCAGCGGGTGGCCGTCGCGATGGCCGCCGCGCCCGTGGCGACGAACAGCGACTCGAGCGCCGACAGCGCGATCCAGGGCACGGGCCCCAGGTACAGCGACGCCCACTCGATGTGCGTCAGGTAGAAGGCGAGCCCGGCCACCAGCCCCACGAGGAACGCGGGACCCGCCCGACGGCCCCGGAGCGCCAGCAGCACGAGGGCGATCCCCGGGAACACGAGCGGCCAGAGGCCCCGGTCGGGGAAGGCGGCGTCGAGGACCGGCCCCGAGGCCGCCGCCGCGAGGAGCGCGCCCCACAGCGGGAGCGGAGGACGGACCGGCGCCCCGGCGGAGGGCGGCGGTGCCGACGCGGTGGCGCTGCGCTCCCGACGGGGAGCCCGGGCGAGCGCGGTCACACCGAGGAGTACGCGACGATGCCGCGCCGGATGCTGTCGAGCGCGGTCCGCGCGTTCCGCGACACGGGGCCGTCCGCCACGACGGAGAGCTGGTCGAGGAGGTCGATGGTCTGCTTGGTCCAGCGCACGAAGTCGCCGGCGGCGAGGTCGGCCTCGTCGAGCACGGAGTCGAGGCTGCCGCCCCGGGCCCACCGGTGCATCGGCGCGCACAGCCCCGTCGAGAGCGGCTCGGTGGTCGGCAGGCGGCGCTCGCGCTCGACGTCGTCGAGGCGCGACCAGATCTCCTCCGTGCGCTCCAGCGCGGCCCGGAACGCCCCGCGCGGGAGGTTCCGCTCGTTGCGGTCGCCCTCGTCGCGGCGCGGCTGGTAGACGAGCGACGCGGCCATGGCGGCGAGCCCCGCGGGGTCGAGGTCGACCCAGACCTGCGTGCGCAGGCACTCCGCGACGAGCAGGTCGCGGTCGCCGTAGATGCGCTTCAGCATGCGGCCGTTGGGCGTCGGGGCGACCTGGCCGTCGGCCGCGCGCTTGAGGTAGCCGAGGGACAGCAGCAGCTCGGTGACGCGGTCGAAGACCTTGGCCACGGCGTTGGTGCGGGTCCGGATCTGCTGGCCGAGCGCGTCCGTCTGCCGCTTGAGGCGCCACCAGCGCTCCGCCCAGCGCGCGTGCGACTCGCGGTCCTTGCAGGCGTGGCAGGGATGCGCCTTCATCCGGCGGCGCAGGTCGGCGAGCTGGCGCTGCCGCTTGTCGCGCTCGCCGTGCTGTCCCGGCTGCTGCATGTCCGCGCGGGCGGCGGTGGCGCGCTCGAGGTCGCTGAGCTCGCGCCGGAGCCCCGAGTACTCGCGGAAGTCGCCGAGGTGGCACACCATGGCCTTCTCGTAGCCGGCGAGCGACTCCTCCTGCGTGCGCACCTTCCGCGCGAGGTCGACCACGGCGCGGTCCGCCTGGAACTGCGCGAACGACGACTCCAGGACCTCGCGGGTGCGGTCGCGGCCGAACTGGTCGATGAGGTTCACGGCCATGTTGTAGGTGGGTCGGAAGCTGGAGTTGAGGGGGTAGGTGCGGCGGGAGGCCAGGGAGGCGACGGCCTGGGGATCCAGCCCGTCCTTCCACTGGATGACCGCGTGGCCCTCCACGTCGATGCCGCGCCGACCGGCGCGGCCGGTGAGCTGCGTGTACTCTCCCGGCGTCAGCGGCACGCGCGCCTCGCCGTTGAACTTCTCCAGCTGCTCCAGCACGACCGTGCGGGCCGGCATGTTGACGCCGAGCGCCAGCGTCTCGGTGGCGAAGACGGCCTTCACGAGCTTCCGCTGGAACAGCTCCTCGACGACCTCCTTGAACGCCGGCAGCATGCCGGCGTGGTGGGCGGCGACCCCGCGCTCGAGGCCCTCCAGGAACTCCCAGTAGCCGAGGACGGCGAGGTCCTCGTCGCGCAGCGTGCGGCACCGCTCCTCGACGATGGCGCGGATCTCATCGCGCTCGTCGGCGTGGGTGAGCCGGACGCCGGCCCGGAGCACCTGCGTGACGGCGGCGTCGCAGCCGGCGCGGCTGAAGATGAAGAAGATGGCGGGCAGGAGGTTGCGCTCGTCGAGGAGCGCGATGACCTCGGGGCGGTCCATGCGCCCGCGGTCCCAGGGACCGGGTGCCCGTCGCCCCGCACCGCCGCCGGCTCCCCCGCGTCCGCGGCCCTGACCCTGGCCGCCCCGCACGCGGACCGCCTCCCGGCCGCCGCCGTGCGTCATGCGCACGAGCTCGGGGTTCACCCGGTGCGTCGCGGCGAGGCCGGACGAGTCGAACAGGTCCACCATGCGGTGGCGCACGATGACGTGCTGCTCGAGCGGCACCGGACGCTCCTCGGAGACGATGACGTCCGTCTCGCCCCGCACGGCCTGCAGCCAGTCGCCGAACTCCTCGGCGTTCGAGACGGTGGCGCTGAGGGACACCATCCGCACCGTCTGCGGCAGGTGGATGATGACCTCCTCCCAGACGGCGCCGCGGAAGCGGTCGGCCAGGTAGTGCACCTCGTCCATGATCACGAAGGCGAGGTCGCGCAGGAGGTCCGAGTCGGCGTAGAGCATGTTGCGGAGCACCTCGGTCGTCATGACCACGATGCGGGCGCGGCTGTTGACGTTGGTGTCGCCCGTGAGCAGGCCCACCTCGTCCGGCCCGTACTCGGCGACGAGCTCGGCGTACTTCTGGTTGCTGAGCGCCTTCATGGGCGCGGTGTAGAAGATCTTCGCGCTCGGCCGCTGCATGGCGAGGTACACGGCGAACTCGGCGACGACCGTCTTGCCGGCACCCGTCGGGGCGGCGACGAGCACGCTGCGGCCGTTCTCCAGGGACTCGGCGGCGGCGCGCTGGAAGGGGTCGAGGTCGAAGCGCAGCCCGCTCGCGAAGGACTCCAGGAGCGGCAGGCTCCGGCGGTTCCGGGAGGCGGCGTAGCGTTCGGCGGGCGAGAGCTGATCAGTCACGATGCGTCGAGTCTAGGCTCCGGATCCGGGCGTCGGCCGGGTACGGACGCGACGACGCCCGCCCCCTCGGGGACGGGCGTCGGGTGGGCTCGATCAGGCCAGCAGGTCGTCGGCCATGGCGTCGGCGCGACGGGCGCGCCGACGGTCGTTGAGGAGCGAGATCCCGGCGGCCACGAGGTACAGCAGCGTCATCGGGATGGCCAGCAGGAACATCGACATGACGTCGGCGGCCGGCGTGGCGATCGCGCAGAACAGGATGATCAGGAGGATGGCGATCCGCCACGACTTGATGATCGTCCGGCCCGACAGGATCCCCATGAAGTTGAACAGCACGAGGAACACCGGCAGCACGAACGCGATGCCCACCGCGAACACGAGCTTCAGCACGAAGTCGAAGTACTCGCGCGCGGTGATGAAGGACGAGTCCCCCGCGCCCGCGAACTGCGTGAGCAGCGCCACGATGTGCGGCAGCACGAACCAGCCGGCCGCGCACCCGGCGAGGAACAGCGGGACCGCCGAGAAGAAGAACCCGAAGGTGTAGCGGCGCTCGGTCCGGGTGAGGCCCGGGACCAGGAACGCGAACACCTGGTAGAGCCACACGGGGCTGGAGATGATGAGCCCCACGTACAGGGCGATCTGCAGCCGCAGGTCGAACGCCGACGTGATGGTCGGGAAGTTGAGGCTGGCGTTCCGCCCCTGCTCCGCGTTGATGGTCTCGATGGGCTGCCGCAGCGCCTCGAGGACGAACGAGGAGAGGAACCACCCCGCCACCATCGCGAGGATGATGGCGACGCCCGCGATGAACAGCCGCTTCTTCAGCTCCAGGAGGTGCTGGACGAGCGACATGCGCCCTTCGGCGTCCCGCTTCCGCTGGCGCGGTCGCTCCGTGGTGCTCACGGATCAGGCGCTGGGGCGGGAGTCCCCGCCGTCGCGCGGGGAGTCGTAGCGCGGGGCGTCGTAGCGGGGCTCGTCCAGGCGCGACTCGCCGGGGCGCACGTAGTCGCGCGGCGCGGAGTCGCGGGGACGGTCGCGGTCGTCCGCGCGGTAGCGGTCGTCGTCGCGGCGACGGTCCTCATCGCGGACGTCGTCGCGGCGCTCGGGGCCGCTCTCCTCCTTCATGGTCTTCACCTCGCCCTTGAAGATGCGCATGGACTGGCCCACGCTCTTCGCCAGCGCCGGCAGCTTGGTGGAACCGAAGAGCAGCACGATGACGACGAGGATGATGACGAGGTGCCATCCGGTCAGGTTTCCGAGCATGTGGTTCACGTTCCTTCAGGTCGGGGGGCCGGACAGTCGTTGTCGGGATCCACGGGGAGTCTAACCTCGGGACCCGCCGAGACGCCCTGCTCGGCATGGTGATTCACCCGGAGTTCCCCTGAGCGGACCACCGGTCCGCACGGATCCCTCCCTGGTGTCATGCATTCGGAGCGGACCGCCGCAGCGCTCGGTCCGGTGCGTCAATCCGCCTCGTCGTAGGCGGCAGCGGCCCGCTCGGCCCACTCCGCCACCGCCGCGCGAGCCTCCGGCGGCGAGGTGACCACCACGACGCCCGCCATGCCGGCGACCAGCCGCACGAGCCCCTGGTAGTGGGCGACCCGCACGGTGACGGACACGCGACCGGGCCGGCCGGGCACCGGCACCGGGCGCTCGTCGCCCACGAAGTCGCCGAGGAGCGGCACGGCGCCCTCCGCGACCTCGAGGGTGACGCGGAGGTCGTCGGGGCTCGGCTCGAACAGCGTGTCCCCCAGCACCACGTCCTGCGGACGGTGCTCCGGCGGGAGGTCGGTGACGACGAGCTCGTCCAGGCGATCCAGGCGGAAGGTGCGCACGGCGCCGCGTGCCAGGTCCCACCCGCGCAGGTACCAGTCCTCGTCCATCGATTCCAGGCGCAGCGGATCCACCACGCGGCGCTCCGTGCCGCCCCGCGGGCTCCGGTAGTCGAACTCGACGCGCCGCTCGTCGGCGATGGCGCGCCGGAGGTCCTCGCGCGTGCCGTCGCCCGTGCCCGCCGCGACGGCGACCTGGCTGGGGCTGGCCGAGGACCCGCGCGCGAGCTTCGCCATGAGCTGGCCGACGAGGTCGAGGTCGCTGGCATCCGCCTGCGACGACACGTACTGCAGCCCGGCGATGAGGGCCGCCGCCTCCCGCGCCGAGAACCGGGGCGAGTCGTCGATGGCCACCATGTGCGTGATGACGATCTGGTCGTTGTCCTCGAAGTCGTCCCACGCGATGTCGAACAGGTCGCCGTGCTGGTACGAGGCGGTCGAGCCGGGGACGCCGGACACCGCGATGAGCCGGACGGCCTGCCGGATCTGCTCCGGCGGCACCCGGAAGTGCGCGGCGGCCTGGCTGACGCTGACGCGCCCGTGGTCCGTCAGGTAGGGCACGAGCGCCAGCAGGAACGCCAGCTTGTCCTGCGCCTGGAGCGGCGCGGCGCGGTCGGTCACGAGGCGTCCTCACGGTGGGCGGCGATGGTCTCGGCGAGGCGGGCGCGCACGGCGTCCCGGAGCCTCGGCGGTGCGATCACGCGGGCCTCGGGCCCGAGACCCGCGACCTCGTCGGCGAACAGGTTGGTGTCGGAGTAGTGCACGCGGAGGCGTCCGTCGCCCAGGTCCTCGGTGCCGCGGCGACGGCGCAGGCGGATCTCCGCGTCGGACCCCGGCGCGACGGCCACCTCCCCCACCCCGTTCGACCAGACCCGGTCGAGGTCGGCGAGGGCGCGCTCGGCGTGGTCGTCGCCCTCGGCCTCGAAGCCGCGGCTGGTCACGCGCACGCGGTCCACGATGCGCGAGAGGAGGAACGTGCGCGGTCCGGCGGCGTCCTGGTCGATGCCGTGCAGGTGCCAGCGGCCCTGGTGCTGCACGAGCGCGAGCGGCGCCACGGTGCGGATCCGGGCCGTGCGCTCGCCCGGCTTCAGGTACCCGAAGGAGACGAGCACGTGACGCTCGAGCGCCACGCTGAGGGGCGCGAACGCCGCCTCGCGCGTACGGAGGCGCGGCGCGTAGCCGATGACCGGGTCGTCCGACTCCACGCCGAGCGAGCGCAGCTTGATGAGCGCCCGCCGCGACTCCCCCGACAGCGACCCCTCCCGCCACACCATGGCGGCGAGGTTCAGCAGCGTGGTCTCCTCGGGCGTGAAGGACAGGTCCGCCGGCAGCTCGTAGGCGCCCCGCGGGATGCGGTAGCGCAGGAGCTGGTTGTTGCCCTCCTGGCCGGGCGCGTCCACCGTCTCCAGCGGCACGCCGAGGTCGCGGATGTCGTCCTTGTCGCGCTCGAACTGGCGCTCCAGGTTGGCGTTGTCGCCGCCGGCCCGATAGCGCTGCCGATAGCCCTGGACGCTCGAGAGCACCTCGTTCTTGGTCAGCCCCTGCTCGGTGGCGAGCAGCGCCAGCACGAGGCTGAAGAGGCGCTCCTCGACCGGCACGGTCGGACGGCGGGATGTTTCGGGCACGCGGTGGTCCTCACAGGTGGTGCAGCCCCCGGCCGGTGGCGATGCGTCGTTACGGTGTCGTGCTGGTGCCGAGGATATCCACCACGTACACGAGGGTGGAACCGGCGGGGACCTGGGCGGTGGCCTGGTCGCCGAAGCCGTCGCCCGGGGGGACGACCGCGATGACCTGGTCGCCGACGTGCTTGCCGACGAGGGCCCGGGCGAGGCCGGGCGTGACGACGAGCGCGGAGGCCGCTCCCGTCGAGGGCGCGGACGTGGTGGCCGTCGCGGGGACCTGCAGCGGCCCGCCGCCGGTCCAGCTGGATCCGAACACGGCCTGGCGCTCGGCCGAGGTGCTCGTGCCCCAGACGACGCCCGTGTACTGGAGGGTGACGGTGTCGCCGTCGCCGACCTCGTCGCCGTCGCCCGCGCGCAGCAGGGCGTCCCGGTACTCGGTGGGCGGGGTGCTCGGCGGGATGGTGATGCCCGGGACGCCGTCGTCGGTCGTGACGACGGACGGGAAGCCGGCCTGGGCGGGCTGCGGGTCGCCGGTGGCGCGCTCCGGGTAGGAGGAGGTGATGTCGACGATCAGCACGAGCCCGTCGCTCGCGGCGAGGCCCTGGGCGGACAGGTCCTGGCCGGGGAACACCGTCGAGACGGGCACCGCGACGGCGAGCCGCGAGCCGACCGGCATGCAGGTCATGGCGTCCTCGAGGTACGGGAGGCTCTCGTGCAGCGACGCCGGGGTGAAGAGCGGGGAGCCGGTGGTGCGCGCGTTGGGCGCGATGCGGGCGTACTCCGCGAGGGTCGCGCCGGTCGAGCCGTCGACGATGGAGGCCGCGGCCGTGATGCCCTGGTTCGGCTGGACGCGCGGCCCGTCGCCCTCGATGACGGTCGAGACCTCCACGTCGGAGGGCTTCAGCGGCGTCGGGAACGCGACCGACGCGGGCGCGCTGCCGACGTCGCCCGTGGCCGACACGGTGCTCGACGACGTGCCGGACGAGGCGAGGGGCGTGCAGTCCGCCGCCTGGCCGGATCCGGAGCCCGAGGGGCTGCAGGCGGCGAGCGACAGCACGAGGCCTGCGCAGACGGTGAGCGCGGCGGAACGGCGCACGTGACTCCTCTTTCGGTGGTGGGGGCGGCCGCCACGCACCCGCGTGATCGGCCCTGTCATCCTAGGCGGTGGGGTCGGCGGGCTCCGGCGCACCGGCCGCGTCGTCGGGCAGGGCGTCGGCCGCCTCCGCGGCGTCCCGCGCACCCGCGAGCTCCGCGCCGCGCTCCGCCACGCGGACGCGCTTGCGCAGCACCTTGTCGCTCACCCGGCGCTCGCCGAGCGAGCCGGGGGTCCACGCCTCCATGTCCTCGTCGCTGAAGTCCGACTTCGACGCGCGGCGCTTCAGCTGCGGGAGCACCGAGCCCGGCGCGAGGCGACGGGCGGTGATGAGGAAGCCGGTGTGCCCGATCATGCGGTGCTCCGGGCGGACGGCGAGGCCCTCCACGTGCCAGCCGCGGATCATCGTCTCGCTCGCGTCCGGGTTCGTGAACAGGCCGGTGTCGCGCAGCGCCTCCGCGACGCGCGACAGCTGCGTGACCGTCGCGACGTAGCAGAGCAGCACGCCGCCGGGCGTGAGGGCCTCCGCGACCGCGTCGACGCACTCCCACGGGGCGAGCATGTCGAGCACCACCCGGTCGACGGAGTGCGGCTCCGCGACGGTGGGCAGCGCCTCGGCGAGGTCGCCCAGCGTGATGGACCAGTTCTCCGGGCTGTGCCCGAAGTAGCTCGACACGTTCCCGCGGGCGACGTCCGCGAACTCCTCGCGGCGCTCGAAGGAGAGCAGGGTGCCGGTGGGCCCGAGCGCGCGCAGCAGCCACATGGACAGGGCGCCGGATCCGACCCCCGCCTCCACGACGGTCGCGCCCGGAAAGACGTCGGCCAGGCCGAGGATCTGGGCGGCGTCCTTCGGGTAGATGATGGCGGCGCCACGCGGCATGGACATGACCACGTCCGAGAGCAGCGGGCGGAGGGCGAGGCACTCGACGCCCGCGCTGTTCGTCACGACGCTGCCGTCGGGCAGGCCGATGAGCGCGTCGTGGTCGATCATCCCGCGGTGCGTGTGGAAGACCTTGCCGGGCTCGAGCAGGATCGTGTTGAGGCGCCCCTTGGGACCCGTCAGCTGCACGCGGTCGCCCGCGCGGAAGGGTCCGCTGAAGCGCGCGGCGCTCGTGTCGACGGTCATGCGCGCACCTCGTCGCGGATCGGAGTGCCACGGCGGTCGACATGGGCGGACTCGAGGTCGGCGAGGGTGCGGCCGGCGAGCGTGTCCCAGAGGACGTAGGCGGGGTCCGCGGGCAGCGGGACGTGGTGCGGGACGGCGATGGCCGTCGCCCCGGACGCGGAGGCCGAGGCGACGCCCGGGCCCGAGTCCTCGATGGCGACGCAGTCGCGGATGTCGACGCCGAGCTGCGCGGCCGCCGTGAGGTACGCCTCGGGGTGCGGCTTGCCGTTCGCGACGTCGTCGCCCGCGACCACCCGGTCGAACGCGTCGAACGGCACGGCGGCGGCGACCTGGTGGGCCATGCGCCCGAGGGACATGGTCACGAGGGCGGTGGGGATGCCCGCCTCGCGCACCTCGCGGAGGAGCTCCCGGGCCCCGGGCCGCCAGGGCACCTCGACGAGGATCTGCTCCATGACGCGGTCGGTCAGCCTGTCGACGATCTCCGCGACGGGCAGGTCGACGCCCGCCTCCTGGAGGATCCGCGCCGAGTCGTCGAGCCCGTTGCCGACGAGCCGCAGCCCGTCCTCCTGCGTCCACGTGCCGCCGAACGAGCCGACCAGCGCCTGCTCCGCCACCATCCAGTAGGGCTCGGTGTCCACGATCGTGCCGTCCATGTCCCAGAGGACGGCCGCGGGTCTGTTGCTGATCACGGGGAGCGAGTCTATCGGTGGACCGCGCGTCCTAAGCTTGTCCGACGACCGCCGCCGGGCGGACGGGGACGGGAGTCACGTGGCGGATGCCGAGAGGTTCGTGAGCGGACGGCTGCTGGTCGTCGCCTTCGAGGGCTGGAACGACGCGGGCGAGGCCGCCAGCGGAGCGGTCCGGGCGCTGAAGGAGCTCCTCGACCTCGAGGCGGTGTCGTCGGTCGATCCCGAGGACTACTTCGACTTCCAGTTCAACCGCCCCACCATCGGCTTCGCGGAGGACGGCACCCGCGAGCTCGAGTGGCCGGGCGCGACGCTCTACGGCCCCCGCAGCCCCCGCCGACCGACGCAGGACCTGGCCGCCGACGCCCAGCTCGGCGTGAGCGGCGACAACGGCGGCAGCATCCACCTGCTGCTCGGCGTGGAGCCCTCGCGGCACTGGACCGCGTTCACCGCCGAGGTGCTGGATGCGGCGCGCGCCGCCGGGGTCGAGGGCGTCGTCCTGCTCGGTGCGCTGCTGGCCGACGTGCCGCACACGCGCCCCATCTCCGTCTACTCCACGAGCGAGAACCAGGACGTGCGGGCCGAGCTCGGGATCGAGCGGAGCACGTACGAGGGTCCCGTGGGGATCCTCAGCATCATCGCCCAGCGCGCCGAGGAGATGGGCATGCCCACCGTCTCGCTGTGGGCGTCCGTCCCGCACTACGTGCACAGCGCCCCGTCGCCCAAGGCGACCCTCGCCCTCATCGACAAGCTCGAGGAGATGGTCGACGTGGTGATCCCGCGCGGCGAGCTCGTCCAGGAGGCGGCGACGTGGGAGGCGGGCATCGACCAGCTCGCGGGCGAGGACGAGGACATGGCGTCCTACATCCAGCAGCTCGAGCAGGCGCGCGACACGGTCGACTCCCCCGAGGCGAGCGGCGAGGCCATCGCGCAGGAGTTCGAGCGGTACCTCCGCCGGGGCGACGGGCCGCGCGGACGCGGCGACGACCGGCCCGAGGAGCCGTGGCGGCCGAGGGACCCGAAGGACCAGTAGGCCGTCCGCCGTCGGCCCCGCGACGCGGTCAGGCGGCGGGAGCTCCGAGCGCCACGCCGAGGAGCGCGTCGACCGCGGCCACCTCGACGGGGGTGGCCGGGACGCCGGTGGCGACGCGGAGGTCGAGGAGCAGGATGGCACCCGGGGTGTCCAGGTCGTCGGCCAGGCGCTCGCGGACGAGCTGCACGAGCTCGCCGTGCTCCGACGCTTCGGCCCCGGGCACGGGCACGGCATCCGCGGCCCAGGCGTCCCACGCGGCGAGCCGCGCGACGGACTCCTCCAGGAGCGCGTCCGTCCACTCCCAGTCGGCCCGGTAGTGCTGCGCGAGGAGCGCGAGGCGGATGGCGCGGGGGTCGACGCCCGCCGCGCGCAGGCGCGACACGAGCACGAGGTTGCCGAGCGACTTGCTCATCTTCTCGCCCTGGTACGCGACCATGCCGCTGTGCGCGTAGAGGCACGCGAAGTCCTCGCCCGTGAGCGCCGACGCGTGCCCGGCGGACATCTCGTGGTGCGGGAAGATGAGGTCGCTGCCGCCGCCCTGGACCGTGACCGGGCGGTCGAGCTTCCGCAGCGCGATCACGGCGCACTCGATGTGCCAGCCGGGTCGGCCGCGGCCGACGACGCTGTCCCACGCGGGCTCCCCCGCGCGCTCCACCCGCCACAGCAGGGGGTCGAGCGGGTCGCGCTTGCCGGGGCGCTCGGGGTCGCCGCCGCGCTCCGCGGAGAGGACCGCCATGGTGTCGCGGTCGTAGCTGCTCTCGTCGCCGAGCGCCCACGGGCCGGTGTCGCCGGCGCGGGCGATGTCGAAGTAGAGGTCCGAGGCGCCGGCCTCGGCCGCGTCCGGGGTGGGGACCGGGTAGGCGGTGCCGCGGCGCACGAGCTCCGCGACCGCGGCCGCGACCTCGTCGACGACCTCGGTGACCCCGACGTAGGAGTCGGGCGGCAGGATCCGCAGCGCCTCCATGTCGGTCCGGAACAGCTCGACCTGCTCGGCGGCGAGGTCGCGCCAGTCGACGCCCGTGGCTGTCGCGCGCTCGAGCAGCGGGTCGTCGACGTCGGTGACGTTCTGCACGTAGGCGACGTCGTACCCGCGGTCGAGCCAGATGCGCTGGAGCGTGTCGAAGGCGAGGTACGTGGAGGCGTGGCCGAGGTGCGTGGCGTCGTAGGGCGTGATGCCGCAGACGTACAGGCCCACGCGGCCGTCGCCGACGCACTCGGCGGGACGGACCGCGCCGGTGCTGGTGTCGTGCAGGGACGGGACGGGCGGCTCCCCCGCGACGACGGGGACCTCGGGACGTGACCAGGCGCGCACGGGATCAGGCCGCGATCGCGCCGGTGCCGAGCAGCACCAGGAGGACGACGCCGAGGGCGACGCGGTAGACGACGAACGGCATGAACGTGCGGGTGGAGATGTAGCGCATGAGGCCGGCGATGACGGCGAGGCCCACGATGAACGCGATGAGGGTCGCCACCGCGGTCTGACCGGCGCCGGCCTGCCCGGTCTCGTCGAAGCTCTTCACGAGCTCGTACAGGCCGCTGCCGAACACGGCGGGGACGGCGAGCAGGAAGGAGTACTCGGCGGCGACCGGCCGCGAGTAGCCGAACGCGCGCGCCGCGGTGGTGGTGGCGCCGGAGCGGGACACGCCCGGCACGAGGGCGAGCGCCTGGGCGATGCCGATGCTGACGCCGTGCCCGTAGGTCATGTCCTTCTCGAGGCGGTCGCTGCGGCTGTAGCGGTCGGCGAGGCCGAGCAGGATGCCGAACACGATGAGGACGATCGCGACGATCCAGAGCGACCGGAAGGTGCTGCGGATCGTGTCCTGGAACAGGTACCCGGCGATGCCGATGGGGATCGTGCCGATGATGACGAGCCAGCCCATGCGGACGTCCGGGTCGCCCTTCGGCATGCCGCCGCGGAGCGAGCGGAACCACGCCGAGAGGACCTTGCCGATGCGCCGACGGAAGAACACGACGACCGCGAGCTCGGTGCCGAGCTGCGTGATCGCGGTGAACGTCGCCCCCGGGTCGCCGCCCATGAACAGGCCGGCGATGCGGAGGTGCGCGCTCGAGGAGATGGGCAGGAACTCGGTCAGGCCCTGGACGAGGCCCAGGATGATCGCCTCGAGATAACTCAAACGGGTGCTCCAGCTGATGTCTCGCCCGCCAGGGGCTCGGGTCTAGTAGTCGAGGAGCAGGTCGCGCAGGACCTGCCTCCCGAAGACTAGTGCGTCGAGCGGGACCCTCTCGTCGACGCCGTGGAACATCGCCGGGAAGTCCATGGAGGCCGGCAGGCGCAGCGGGGCGAAGCCGTAGCCGGTGATCCCGAGCAGGCTGAGCGCCTTGTTGTCGGTGCCCCCGGAGAGCATGTAGGGCAGCACCTCGGCGTCCGGGTCGTGCGTGCCGAGCGTCGCCACCATGGCGTCCACGAGGGGTCCCTGGAAGGGGTTCTCGAGCCCCACGTCCTGGTGCACGATGCGCACCTCGACGCCCTCGCCGGCGAGCTCGCGGACGCGCTCCAGCACGGCGTCCTCCTCGCCCGGCAGCACGCGGATGTCGACGAGCGCCTCGGCGGTGTCCGGGATGACGTTGTGCTTGTAGCCGGCGTGCAGGAGCGTCGGGTTCGTGGTGGTGCGCAGCGTCGCCGCGATGAACTTCGACGCCGTGCCGGTGGCGATGGCGAGGTCGTCCGGGGTGACCCGCTTCGGGTCGGCGCCGACGATGCGGGCGATCTCGTCCAGCAGCTGGCGGGTCGTGTCGGTGAGGTGGACGGGCCACTCCTCCATGCCGATCCGCGCGACCGCTCCCGCGAGCCGCGTCACGGCGTTGTCGCGGTTGACCTGCGAGCCGTGGCCCGCCGTGCCGGTCGCGACGAGCCGCACCCACACGAGGGCCTTCTCGCCGGTCTGCAGCAGGTAGGCGCGCTTGCCGGCGAGGTCGATCGAGTAGCCGCCGACCTCGCTGATGGCCTCGGTGGCGCCCTCGAACCAGTCGGGCCGGTTCTCGACGACGTAGGCGGAGCCGAGCACGCCGCCCGCCTCCTCGTCGGAGAAGAATCCCATGATGAGGTCCCGCTCGGGCGCGCGGCCGGAGGTGATGATCTCCTGGAGCGCCGTGATCATCATCGCGTCCATGTTCTTCATGTCCACGGCGCCGCGGCCCCAGAGCATGCCGTCCTTGATGACGCCGGCGAAGGGGTCGACCGTCCAGTTGGCGGGGTCCGCGGGGACGACGTCGAGGTGGCCGTGCACGACCAGCGCCGGCTTGTCGCGGTTGCGGCCCGGGATGCGCGCGAGGACGCTCGTGCGGCCGGGCGCCGCGTCGATCAGCTCGGGCTGCAGCCCCAGGTCCAGGAGGCACTTCTCGACGTACTGCGCCGCCTCGGTCTCCCCCTCCGACCGGCCCTCGCCGTGGTTGGTGGTGTCGAACCGGATGAGGTCGCGGGCGATGCGCGCGGTGGCGTCGAGGTCGTCGGGGAGCGTGTCGGTCATGGGTCCACGCTATCGAGGCCGGACGCGCGCGTCCGGCCCGGCGGTGGTCGAGAGGGGCCCGGAAGCCGTGCTAATGTCATCTCTCGGCAGCCGGAGACGGCGGGCCGCACATCCTGTCCGGATGGCGGAATTGGTAGACGCGCTAGCTTGAGGTGCTAGTGCCCGTATTAGGGCGTGGGGGTTCAAGTCCCCCTTCGGACACACACGAGAGCCGGTCGGATCCCCAGGGATCCGACCGGCTCTTCTTCGTCCCCGGCGCACGCGCTCGCCGCGCGTCCGCCCCGTCGCGGCCCGCTCCCCCGGCGCACGGCTACAGTCGCATGCGTCCGCCCGCGGGCGCACCCGACCCGAGAGCGAGAACCCATGACCGTCGTCGACAGTGCCGTGTACGTGGACGGGGTCCGGACGGCCGACCCCGAGAGCCTCGACGAGACGTTCGAGGTGATGCGGGAGCGTCGGGGCCTCGCCTGGATCGGGCTGTACCGGCCCGACGCGGACGAGCTCCACCGCGTCGCCGCCGAGTTCGGCCTGCACCCGCTCGCCGTCGAGGACGCGCTCACCGGGCACCAGCGGTCCAAGCTGGAGCGCTACGGCGACACCTGGTTCGTCGTGCTGCGCCCCGCGCGGTACCTCGACGCCGAGGAGCGGGTGGAGTTCGGCGAGCTGCACGTGTTCGTCGGACCCGACTTCGTCGTCACCATCCGCCACGCGGAGTCCCCCGACCTGGCGACGGTCCGCCACCGGCTCGAGCAGGACCGCGACCTCCTCGCCCTCGGCCCGACCGCCGTCCTCTACGCCATCCTCGACCAGGTCGCCGACGAGTACGGACCCGTGGCCCGCGGCCTCGAGGACGACGTCGACGAGATCGAGGACCAGATCTTCGGCGCCGACCCGGACGTGTCGCGCCGCATCTACGCGCTCATGCGGGAGGTCACCGCGTTCCAGCGCGCCACCGCCCCGCTCGGCGCCATGCTCGACGACCTCCGCGCGCGGGCCGAGCGCCACGACGTGGACCTCGAGCTCCGCCGCGGCCTGCGGGACGTGCACGACCACGTCATCCGCGTGGCCGAGCGCTCCGACGCCTTCCGCACGCTGCTCCAGAACGCCCTCACGGTGCACACCACGCTCGTCGGGCAGCGGCAGAACGACGAGATGAAGAAGCTCACCGAGACGAGCCTCGCCCAGAACGACCAGGTGAAGCGCATCTCGTCGTGGGCCGCCATCCTGTTCGCGCCCACGCTCGTCGGCACCGTCTACGGCATGAACTTCGCGAACATGCCGGAGCTGCGCTGGACCTACGGCTATCCCCTGGCGCTCGGGCTCATGGTGGTCATGGGCGGGATCCTCTACGCCGCCTTCCGGAAGCGCGGCTGGATCTGATCCGGGCGCGGCGGCGCCGCGCCGCGCCGATAGGGTGACGGGATGCGCGTCGTCGTCATCGGAGCCACCGGCCACATCGGGACCTTCCTCGTCCCCCGTCTCGTCGACTCCGGGCACGACGTCGTCGCGGTGAGCCGCGGCACCCGCGAGCCCTACCGGTCGTCGCCCCTCTGGGACCGCGTCGAGCGCGTGCGGGTGGACCGCGACGCGGAGGACGCGGCCGGCACGTTCGCCGACCGGATCGCGGCGCTCGCCCCCGAGGTCGTCGTCGACCTCGTGTGCTTCACGCCCGAGTCGGCCCGCCATCTCGTCGAGGGGCTGCGGGGACGCGTGCGGCATCTGGTGCACATCGGCAGCATCTGGACCCACGGCCTCAGCACGTCGCTGCCCCTCCGGGAGGACGACCCCAAGGAGCCGTTCGGCGAGTACGGCGTGCAGAAGGCCGAGATCGAGCGCTACCTCATCGCGGAGTCCCGCTCCGGCGGGGTGCCCTCGACGGTCGTGCACCCGGGTCACATCAGCGGCGGCGGCTGGCCCGTCATCACGCCGCTCGGCAACCTCGACCCGCGCGTGTGGACCGACCTCGCCGCCGGCCGGCCGCTCCCCGTGCCGGGTTCCGGCAGCGAGACCATGCACCACGTGCACGCCGACGACGTCGCGCAGGTCGTGCAGCTGGCCATCGCCAACCGCGAGACCTCGGTCGGCGAGAGCTTCCACGCCGTGTCCGACCGGGCGCTCTCCGTGCGCGGCTTCGCCCGCGCCGCGGCCGCGTGGTTCGGACGCGAGCCCCAGCTCGAGCACGTCGACTGGGACGGCTTCCGCGCCCGCACGGACCCCGGACACGCCGACGCGAGCTGGGAGCACCTCAGCCGCAGCCACGTGGCCAGCATCGACAAGGCGCGCGACGTCCTCGGCTACGTCCCGCGGTACACGAGCGAGGAGGCCGCGCGCGAGGCCGTCGAGTGGATGGTGCGCGCCGGCGAGCTGGACGTGCCGCTCCCCCGCTGACCGCCGGGTCCCGCGGGCGCCACCGCGCACCGGCTCAGACGAAGCGCGCGTCGAGCACCAGGCGGGTGCGGACGGCGAGGAGCCGCTCGGGATCCATGGCGATGAGCCCCGGCAGCCCGGCTGCCACGTGGTCGGCCAGCAGGGTGCGGGCGACGGCGTAGGCGGGGATCGCGTGCGGGTCGTCGGCCGTGTGGAGCACCACGGGCGCGGCGCCCAGGACCCCGGACGGCAGCGACAGCACGAGTCCGACGACCGGCACCTCCATCTCGCGCGCGAGGGCCCGGGCCCGGGCGTCGAGGCCGCGGAGCGCCGCGTGGCGCGCCGCCGGATCGGTCGCGGCGTCCGCGCCCTGCGGCACCGACTCCACCGCCACGAGCCCCTGCGGGCCGAGCACCAGGTGGTCGACGGCGTCGCCCGAGCGCGGCACGGACACGCCGTTCCAGAACGCGTACGAGGGGCCGAGCTCCATCAGCTCGCGGGCGGTCTCCTCCTGGGCGACCGCAGCCCGCAGGGCCGCGGACGCGGCGGCGGGCACCTCCGCGACCAGGTCCGGCGCGTAGGCGTCGGCCTCGAACCGGCGACGGAGGCCCTCGAGGCGCGCGAGCCGTGCGCTGTAGGCGGCCATGAGGTCGGGGTAGGCGCGGAGGGCGCGCTCGTGCGCGAGGACCTGCTCCTGGAGGCGCTCCGCGGCCTCCCGCCGGGGCTCCTCCGCCCGGTACCAGGCGCGGCCGAGCACGCCGGCGGACGCGAGCCCCACGGCGCCGCCGACGACCAGTCCGACGAGGGCCGGGACGACGCCGGCGCCGGACACCAGGACGACGAGGGCGACCAGCGCGGCCAGGACGGGCGGCGCGACGGCACGGGCACGGCGGACGTAGGGCTCGGGGCGGTCCGCGAGGGCCGCTCCCCCGCGCGGCGGGACGGGAGCGGCGGGGACGGACGGCTCGGCCGGATCCGCCAGCCACTCGCGCACCAGCGCCAGGTAGCGGAGCCGGGCGAACCCGCCCGGGTGGCCGAAGCTCCGGGTGCGGGCCGCGGGTCGCGCGCGCGGGGCTCCGGGGCGTCCGCGGCGGGACGCCGGATCCCAGGCCTCGTCCGGGGCGGTCGCACCGGGCGCGGACGGGTGGGCCCGACGGACGGGCTCCTCGGGCGCCGGGGCGTCCCGCAGTGCACGCTCGTACCGGGCGCGGCTCTCGGGGTCGCCGACGGACTCGAAGGCGTCGCGGACGGCCTGGAACTCGTCCGCGCTGCCGCCCATGTCGGGATGGGCGGCGCGCACCCGCCGGCGGTAGGCCCGGCGGATCTCGTCCTGCGACGCGGAGGGCTCGACCCCGAGCACGGCGTACGCGTCGGCATCGCGCGACGGGACGGGCATCGGGTCTCCTCGCGGGTGCGGTCGGGCGGCACCCAGGCGTCCGATAGTAGGCGAGCGGGCCTGGGCGGCGGCCGAGCGCGGGCCGTGAGCCGTCCGCGTCAGCGCGTCAGCGCGTCAGCTGCGCATCCACCGGCGGAGCTGGTCGATGCGCTGCTGCAGCTGGGTCACGCTGCACTGGCCGACGGCGGGGCCGCCGCAGACGCGCCGCAGCTCGGCGTGGACGAGGCCGTGGGGCTCGCCGTGCAGCTTGGCGCGCATCCCGACGAGGCTGTTGAGGAGCTGCCGCTGCTCCTTGAGCGTGCGATACAGCGGGATGTCGTCCGGGTCCTTCGGCGCCCCGCTCTCGGCCTGCTTGCGCTCCCGCTCGGAGGCGTGCCGGGACTGGCGGTGCTGCCGCTGGGCGAGGAGCTCGCGGACCTGCTCGGGCTCGAGGATCCCGGGGAGGCCGATGAACTCCTCCTCCTCGAGGCTGCCGACGTCGGCCATCTGCCCGAACTCGGCGCCGTCGAAGAGGACCTTGTCGAAGGTCGCCTCGGATCCCATCGCCTCGAACGAGAACTCGCTGAGGAGGGAGTCGGATCCCTTCTCGCTGCGGTTCGCCTCGCCCATCATGGCGTCCTCGGGGTTGTAAAGGTCGCCCTCCTTCGAGGAGTCGCGATCGAGCGCGTGGTCGCGCTGGCGCTCGAGTTCGTTGGCGAGCACGAGCAGGTTCGGGACGCTCGGCAGGAAGATCGAGGCCGTCTCGCCGCGGCGTCGGGCGCGCACGAAGCGGCCGATGGCCTGCGCGAAGAACAGCGGGGTGGAGGCGCTGGTGGCGTACACGCCCACGGCGAGGCGCGGCACGTCGACGCCCTCGGAGACCATGCGCACGGCGACCATCCAGCGCGACGTGCTGGCGGAGAAGCGGTCGATGTTGGCGCTCGCCTCGACGTCGTCGGACAGGACGAGGGTCACGGGCTGCCCGCTGATCCGCTGGAGGATGGCCGCGTAGGCGCGCGCGGTGGTGTGGTCGGTGGCGATCACGAGGCCGCCGGCGTCGGGGATGGACTGCCGGACCTCGCTGAGGCGGCGGTCGGCCGCCTGCAGCACCTGCGGGATCCACTCGCCGTCGGGGGCGAGCGCCGTGCGCCAGGCCTGCGAGGTGATGTCCTTCGTGTTGCCCTCGGCGAGCTGGGCCTCCATCTCGTCGCCCATCTTGTTGCGCCAGCGCATGCTGCCCGCGTAGGCGAGGAAGATGACGGGCCGCACCACGCCGTCGGCGAGCGCCCGGCCGTACCCGTAGTCGTAGTCGGTCTGGGAGAGCCGGACGCCGCGGTGGTCGCGCAGGTAGCTGACGAACGGGATGGGGGCGGTGTCGGAGCGGAACGGGGTCCCCGTGAGGGACAGGCGGCGCGTGGCGCGCTCGAAGGCCTCGCGGATGGCGTCGCCCCAGCTGAGCGCGTCCCCGCCGTGGTGGACCTCGTCGAGGATGACGAGCGTCCGGCTCGACTCCGTCATGGTCTTGTGCAGGTACGGGTTGGCGGCGACCTGCGCGTAGGTCACGGCGGCCCCGTGGTAGTGCCGACCGAGGGCTCCGGAGGAGTTGCTGTACATGGGGTCGAGGCGGACGCCCGCGCGGGCGGCGGCGTCGGCCCACTGCTTCTTGAGGTGCTCGGTGGGGGCGACGACCGTGACCTTGTCGACGGTCTTGCGGTGCAGGAGCTCGGAGGCGAGGCGGAGGGCGAAGGTGGTCTTGCCGGCGCCCGGCGTCGCGTTCGCGAGGAAGTCGCGCGGCTCGTTCGCGAAGTAGGCGGTGAGCGCCTCCTCCTGCCAGGCCCGGAGCTTGCTGACTGTGCCCCAGGCGGCGCGCTCGGGGAAGGCCGGCGAGAGGTGCTCGGCCGCGGCGGATCCGACGTGCGGAGGAGGGGACGGCAGGGTGCTCACTCGACCTCACGATACCCGCACCGGCTGACGTCACGTCCGTGGCGCGGGAGCCCGGAGGGCGGTGCGGCCGCCCGATCGGCGCGGCCTCGTGGCTCCCGCGGCGGGCGGTCCGGGAGGACGGATCCGCCTCCCCCGCGCGGTCCGGGCGGGTCGCGAGGTGGCCGCAGGAGCCGTCCCCGGGACCTGGCACGACCCGCCGGTCCCGCGCCGTCTCCCGTCAATCGCGGCGCGGGACGGGGCCGAGCAGCGTCGCGGCGATGGTCTCCGCGGCCTGACGGTCGCTGGAGGGGTGGAAGCCGCCGGCCAGCACGTCGCGGTAGAGGCGTCCGAGCTCGTCGCCCGTGCGGAAGGACCCGCCGCCCGCGACCGCGATCGCCCGCTGCACGACCTCGGCGGCCGTGCGCGTCGCCCGCACCTTCGCGCCGACGAGGAGCGACGCCCAGCGGTCGCCGTGGTCCGCGCCGCGGTCGACGTCCGCGGCGAGCGCCTCCAGCTGCGGGAGGATCGCGTCCTGCGCGAGCGCCGCCTCCGCCACCAGGTGCCGGATGCCCGGGTCCGCGGCGAGCGCGGCGCCGCCGGCCGCGCGCGAGGTGCGGCGGAGGGCCGACTCCACGGCGAGGTCGAGGGCTCGCTGCCCGAGGCCCGCGTAGACGGCGGCGATGAGCAGCTCGAACGCCTGCAGCACGGCGAGCACGAAGGGGTCGTCGCGGCGTCCGACCTCGCGCCGCCGGACCACGTCGGCGGGGGCGGAGCGCACGTCGCGGAGGACGACCGTGTGGCTCTGCGTCGCCCGCATGCCGAGCGTGTCCCAGTCGGGCACGATCTCGAGCCCGGGGGCATCGCGCGGGACGAAGGCGTGGACGAGCAGAGGGCGGTCGGGATCGGCGTCGTCGCGCCCGAAGAGGCCGAGCCGCGTCCAGGCGGGCGCCATGCTGGAGGAGACCTTGGTGCCGGTGAACCGGTAGGCGCCGTCCGGGGCGGGCACCGCGCGGGTCAGTGCGTCGGCGAGCGCCTGGTCGTTGCCGGGCTCGCTGACGGCGAAGGCGAGCAGCTCCCCGCGCCCGGCGTCCTCGAGGACGCCGCGCAGCGAGTCGTCCCCGCGGTCGGCGAGGATGCGGGCGACCGCGGTCCAGACGAGGTGCATCCCGATGCCGAGCGCCGTGGCGGGCGCGTGCTGGGCGAGGAGCGCCTGCGCGCGCACGGCATCGGCGAGGGAGGCACCGGATCCGCCGAGGTCGGCAGGCACGAGGAGTCGCAGGTACCCGGCCGCGCGGAGCTCGTCGAGGTCCTCGGCGAAGAACGCGTTCCGGGCGTCGTAGCCGGCGGCGCGGGAGCGGATGCGGGCGAGGAGCGCGTCGTCGAGGAGGGGGTGCGGGTCGCGCGGGTCGGCCGGGGAGTCGGGCGTCATGCGCCCAGTCTCCCTGACCGCGCCCGGCACGGGTCGGGCCGCGACCGTCGCTCAGGCGGCCGACAGGATGAGCGCGTTGCCCCACGGATCCTCGAAGGCGAGCTCCCGGCCGTCGTCGCGGGTCGCGACGCCCGCCTGCCGCAGCCGCGCGTCGACCGCGACGACCTCGTCGCGGGTGGGGACCTCGATGCGGACGGTGCCGAGGCCGAGCGTCGCGGGTCGGCGTCCGGCGCCGCGGCTGTTCCAGGTGTTCATGGCCATGTGGTGGTGGTAGCCGCCCGCGGAGACGAAGATCGCGGATCCGGGGAAGCCCGCGACGAGCTCGAACCCGAGCACGTCGACGTAGAAGGCGGAGGCCGTCTCCGTGTCGCCCACCTGGAGGTGGACGTGCCCGATGCCGGCGGCGTCGGACGCGGGGCCGGCGACGGGGGCGAGCTCCTCGCGGAGGAAGGCGTTCGGGTCGAGCGGCAGGGTGTCCATGACGATCGCGCCGTCCTGCCATGACCACTCGTCGCGGGGACGGTCGGCGTAGAGCTCGACGCCGTTGCCCTCGGGGTCGGTGAAGTAGAACGCGCGGCTCACGAGGTGGTCGGCGCTGCCCGTGAAGGAGCCCGCGGCGCTCCCCGCGACGGACGCGACGGACCGCGCGAGGGCGGCGGGGGTGTCGAAGAGGACGGCCGTGTGGAAGAGCCCGGCGTCCCCGCGGCGCGGGAGGGAGAGTCCGTGCGCGGGCTGGAGCACCACGGCGGGGACGCCGGCGCGCCCGAGCGTGGTCGACTCCACGCCCTCCGCGATCTGCTCGAGCCCCACCGCGTCGCGATAGTAGGCGGTCATCCGGTCCAGGTCGCCGACGAGCAGGGTCACGGGACCCATGGACGTGTCGGCGGAGAGCAGGTCGGGCATGCGGTCCTCGTTCCTCGGGCGATCAGGGTTGCTTGAGAGCTCAACCAAACAGCGCGGCGCCGCATTCCCGATGCCGTTCGAGGCCGTTCCTATGATGGGAGGCGTCCCACCCGGAAGGAAGCGCATGACCGAGCCCCATCCCTGGCGCCGCTACGTCGCCCTCGGCGACTCCTTCACGGAGGGCATCGGCGACCCCGAGCCGGGCAGCCCGGGCGGGCACCGCGGCTGGGCGGATCGCGTCGCCGAGGTCCTCGCCGACCAGGTCGACGGCTTCTCCTACGCGAACCTCGCCATCCGCGGCCGGCTCCTCGGGCAGATCGCCGACGAGCAGGTCGAGCCCGCGCTCGCGCTGCACCCCGACCTCGTCTCCCTCTCGGCAGGCGGGAACGACATCCTCCGGCCGGGCGCCGACCCCGACCGGCTCGCCGACCGCCTCGACCGGATGGTCGCCCGGCTCTCCTCCGAGGGCGCCACGGTGGTGCTCTTCACGGGCACCGACGTCAAGTTCTCCCCCGTGTTCGGCCGGCTCCGCGGCAAGGTCGCCATCTACAACGAGGACATCCGCGCGGTGGCGGCCCGCCACGACTGCATCGTCGCGGACCAGTGGTCGCTCAGCGAGATCCAGGACCCGCGCATGTGGGACGTCGACCGGCTGCACCTCGCCCCTCTCGGCCACCACACGGTCGCGCGCATGGTGCTGCAGGCGCTCGCCGTCGAGAACGACCTCGAGCCGCTGAAGCCCGAGCCGCTGCCGGCGCGCACGTGGAGCCAGGCCCGCGCGGGCGACATCGACTGGGCGCGCTCGTACTTCGTGCCGTGGGTGCTGCGACGCCTCCGCCACCAGTCCTCCGGCGACGGGCGGACTGCCAAGCGCCCCGATGCGGCGCCGTGGACGCGCCCCGACGTCCCGCGCTGAGCCGCGAGCCCGACCCGGCGTCGCGCTGAGCCGGTCCCGGCGTCGCCGCCCGGCCGCGGCCGGCCCCGATCAGCCGAGCAGCTCCCCCGGGTTGCCGAGCCGCCACCAGCCGTCGGGACCCGGGAGCTCCCGGTCGAGCGCCAGCGGCACCCGCACGGTCTCCCGACCGGCCGTCACCGTGGCCGTACCGACCCCGGTCCCCGCGGCCGCCTCGCCGGACGCACCCGCCTCGACCGTGGTCGTGACAGGGGTGTCGCCCCACACGAGCAGGGACTCGTCCGTCGTGCTCACGGCCTGCGCCGTCGCCCCCCATGCGGTCGTATAGTCCGCGAACGGCTGCCCGGCCGCGGCGACCTGCACCACGTGCATGTTCGCCGTCACCGTCGGCAGCAGCGCGAGCACCTGCCGCGCGAGCTCGGCGTGGTCGCGCGCCCCGAGGGTCACCCCGACGACCGTGACGTCGCGGTCGCCCACCTTCGTGTCCACGGCCCAGAGCAGGCACTTGCCCGCCTGCTCCAGGGTCCCCGTCTTGATGCCGCGGAATCCCGGGACGGCGGCGAGGAGGTTGCGGTTCTCGACCGTCCCGACGCCCTGCACGTCCGCGCTCCGCTGGTCGACGATGCCGGAGAGCACCGGATCCGCGAGGGCCAGCTCGCCGATCCGGACGAGGTCGGCGGTGGTGCTCACGGTCTCCGGCGACAGGCCCATGGCGTCGGCCACGTGCGTGCCCGCGAGGCCCTGCTCGACGAGCCAGGCGTTGGCGGCCGCGACGAAGGCGTCGTTCGACCCGAAGGCCCACACGCCGAGGGCGGCCGCGTAGTTGTTGGCGCTCGCGAGCAGGGCGCCCTCGAGCAGGTCGCGCTGGGAGAGGCTCGTGCCCGGCACCGCCGGCTCCACGATCCCGTCCTGCGCGAGGATCTCCGCGCGGAGCGCCTCGTCCTCGGCGGTGAAGGTGACCTGCGGCCCCTCCTCCCCCGGCGCGAGGGGCCGCGCCTCCAGGACGACGAGCGCGGTCACGGTCTTCGTGATGCTGGCCATGGGACGGGCGACGGGCGACGCGTCGTTCGTGGCGAGCACGCCGTCGAACCCGATCGCGCCGACCGCGGACACGCCCTCGGACGGCCAGGTCTCGGGCGTCGGGACCTGGACGACGGGATCCGGCGCGTCCACCTGGGCGACCGCCGCGGGCGGCTCCGCGGTGAGGGTGACGGGCACGTAGACGCCCGCCGAGACGAGGAGCGCGGCGGCGACGCCGGAGAGCGCGACGCGACGCGCCCGGCTCACGCGGGGACCCGCAGCGCGTAGAGCGCGACGGCGCTCGCCGCGGCCACGTTGAGGGAGTCGACGCCGTGGAGCATCGGGATCACGACCGTCGAGTCGGCGTGCCGGAGCGCGTGGCGGCTGAGACCGTCGCCCTCCGTGCCGAGCACGAGCGCGATCCGCTCCGGCGGGTCCGCGGCGAAGGCGTCGAGCGTCACCGCGTCGTCCTCGAGGGCCAGCGCCGCGAGGTGGAAGCCCGCGGCGTGCAGCAGCGGGGCCGCCTCGGACCACTCCGGCAGCCGCGTCCACGGCACCTGCAGCACGGTGCCCATGCTCACGCGGACGCTCCGCCGGTAGAGCGGGTCTGCGCAGCGGGGCGTGATGAGCACGGCGTCGGCGCCGATGCCCGCGACGGCGCGGAAGATCGCGCCGACGTTCGTGTGGTCGACGATGTCCTCCAGCACCACGACGCGGCGCGCGTCCCGCAGCACGTCGGGCACGGACGGCAGGGTCGGTCGGTGCATCGCGGCGAGCGCCCCGCGGTGCAGGTTGTAGCCGGTGAGCCGCTCCAGCACGGCGGCCGCGCCGACGAAGACGGGCACGTCGGGGAACGCGTCGAGGAGCGGGGCGACGTCGTCGAGCCACTGCTCCTGCACGAGGACCGAGCGCGGCACGTGGCCGGCGGCGAGCGCCCGGCCCATGACCTTGGTGGACTCGGCGATGTAGAGGCCGCCCGCGGGCTCGCTCACGCGGCGGAGGGCCACGTCCGTGAGACGGGAGTAGTCCTCGAGGCCCGGGGAGTCGAGGTCCTCGATGCGGTGGATGTGCACGCCGGTCCTCTCCTCCGCCCGCACCGCGGCGGTGGGAGCCTCTTCACGCGGAGCCTTCGCGGGGATGCGCTGTCTAGACTCGACAGGACAATGATGCCCTGCCCCGTCGCTCCCCGCCGACCGGGCCGGACGTCCGCTCGGCACCGGGAGGCCCCATGAGCACCGCTCTCCGTGACGATCCCCGGCCCCCCGCGGGGTCCACGATCGCCGAGGCGGTCGAGCTCATGCGCGGCCGTCGCACCGCCGTCCTCACGGGCGCCGGCCTCAGCACCGACTCCGGCATCCCCGACTACCGGGGCGAGGGCGCCCCGAAGCGGAACCCGATGACGTTCCAGCAGTTCCGCAGCGAGGGCGACGACTTCCGCCGCCGCTACTGGGCGGGCGGCCACCTCGGCTGGAAGGCCTTCAGCTCGGCGCGGCCGAACGACGGGCACGCGGCCCTCGCCGACCTGGAGGCGGCCGGCGTCGTCGCGGGCCTCGTCACGCAGAACGTCGACGGCCTGCACGAGCGCGCCGGGTCCCGCCGGGTGGTCGACCTGCACGGCTCGCTCGACCGGGTCCTGTGCCTCGACTGCGGCCAGGCCTACGCGCGCTCCGCCGTCGCCGAGCGGATCAGCGCCGAGAACCCGTGGCTCGACCAGCCCGACGCGGTGGAGCTGAACCCCGACGGCGACGCGCAGGTCCACGACGTCGACCGCTTCCGGATCCCGGTGTGCAGCGTCTGCGGCGGCATGCTCAAGCCGGACGTGGTCTTCTTCGGCGAGCTCGTGCCGACGGAGCGCTTCCAGGAGGCCAGCGCCATCGTCTCCGGCGCCGACGTGCTGCTCATCGCCGGGTCGTCCCTCGCGGTCAACTCCGGCATCCGCCTGCTCGAGCTCGCCCGGAGGAGCCGCATGCCGATCGTCATCCTGAACCGGGGCGTCACGAAGGGCGACACCCGTGCCACCGTGCGCCTGGAGGGCGGCACGAGCGAGGTCCTCCGCGCCATCGCGACGGAGCTCGCCGCGTGACCCGCATCGTGCTCGTCCGCCACGGCCGCACCGCGTGGAACGTGGAGCGGCGCGTGCAGGGCTCCAGCGACATCCCGCTCGACGACACCGGCCGGGCGCAGGCCGCCACGGCCGGAGCGCTCCTCGCGGAGGCGGTCTCCGGCGGATCCGCCTGGGACGCCGTGTACGCGAGCCCCCTGAGCCGCGCCTTCGAGACCGCGTCGATCATCGTGGAGCACCTCGCGCTCGGCGGCGCCCCGACGTCGGGTCCGGTGCCGGAGGCGGCGCTCGCGGAGCGGCGCTACGGGCTCGCGGAGGGGCTGACGCACGCCGAGATCGAGGCGCGCTTCCTCGACGGCGACGTGCCGGGCCGGGAGACCGTGGAGTCGGTCACCGGGCGGGCGGGCGCGGCGCTCGTGCGGCTGGCCGACCGGCACCCGGGCGGCTCGGTCGTCGCGGTCTCGCACGGCGGCGTCATCGCGGCGCTGGCGCGGAGCCTCGACCCGTCGCTCGTCGGGCGGCCCGGGCCCATGATCGAGAACGGCTCGGCCCACACCTTCGGCGTCGTCGACGGCGAGCTCTCGCTGCTGCGCTTCGGCGGGGTGGCGGACCTCGGCGCCATCGCCGACCTCCGCACCGCGCGTCACGCCTGAACGGGTCCGCGGCGGGCACCGGCGCGCACGGCGGTCGACGCGGACCGACCGCCCGGGCGTCCCGGGCGCAGGGCGCGCGTCAGGCGCTGCCGCGCCCCGACCGCGCGACCTGCTCGAGGAGGTCCCCCAGCGCCGTCGCCGAGGCGTCCCAGTCGTACTCCGCCGCACGGGCGATGCACGCGGCCGACCGTCGCCGCCACTCCTCCGGGTCCTCGAGCGCCCGCACGGCGGCGGCGAAGCCCTCGGGGTCGTCCGGGTCGACGTACACCGCGGCGTCCCCGCCGATCTCGCGGAAGATGGGGATGTCGCTGACCACGACGGGCAGGCCGGCGCTCATGGCCTCGATCACGGGGATGCCGAAGCCCTCGTCGCGGGAGGCGGTCAGGAGCGCGGTCGCGCGCCGCAGGGTGCGCGCGTACTCGTCGTCGCTCGCGCCGTCCCGGAACACGAGGCGCGCGCCGTCGGCGAGCGCCTCGAGCCGCTCCCGCTCCGAGGGCGGCACGCGGCTCATGAGGTGCAGCTCGTGCTCGGGCAGGTCGTCGGCCGCGCGCACGAGCGTCTCGACGTTCTTGTACGGCATGTAGGAGCCCATGTAGACGAGCGTCCGCTCCTCGGGCCCGCGTCGCGGCCCGTCGGGCGTCCCGTCCGGCGCGGGCGCGAGCTCGGCCGCGTTGGGCACGACGACCACGGGTCGCGTCGTCAGGCGGTGCCGGCGGATGAGGCCGCGCGTCGTCTCGCTGACGGTGACGACCGCGTCGGCCCGGTCGAGCAGGAGCCTCTGCGGCCACCACGCGAGGTGGAAGGCGCGCCACAGCGCGCGGACGGGCGCCGGGAGGTCGCGCGGCGGGCGCCGGTGGCGGTAGTAGATGAGGTCGTGCAGGGTCAGCACGAGCGGGTAGGTGCGCCCGCGCGACCCCATCGTCTGCATGGGGCTGTAGACGACGTCGGGCCGCATCCGCGAGACGCGCCGGGCGACCCAGGGCTCCCGCGGTCCCGTGGGCGAGCTGACCAGCTGCCAGGGCAGGTCCGGCAGGAGCTGGAGCTGGCGGTGGTCGCTGATCAGCATGGTCACGTCGAAGCGCGCGCCGAGCCGGGCGACGAGCTCGGCGCCGTAGCGGCTGATCCCGTCGTGCCGCCCGATGCGGGTGTAGCGGCAGTCGAACACGAGCCTCACGATGCGGTCCCCTCGTCCAGGAAGCGGCGGATGGCGCGGGCCGCCTCGCGCGGCGTCTCGTAGTGGATCAGGTGGCCGACCCGCGGGATGACCTCCAGGCGCGCGTCGGCGAAGAGGCGCTGGAGCCGGTGCTGCGCCGCGACGGGCGTGATGTCGTCGCGCTCCGCCGCGACCAGCAGCACCGGGACGCGAACCCGCGGGGCGTACGTGCTGGCGTCGGAGGACACCGACGCGCGGAACGCCTCGAGCACCACGCGCCGGTCGCTGAAGGCGCTGAAGAAGCGGTCGTGCTGGTCGTTGATCCACCGCCGGAGCCCGCGGTCGCGGGTCTTCGCCATCGCCTCGCTCATGACGCGCACGATGGCGCGGTTGCGGAGCAGGCCGAACCCGGCGCGCTCGGGGAGCACGGCGGCCGCGCGGTAGTAGAGGACGGCGAGCCGGGTGAGGATGCCCCGCGGGCCCTCGAGGGCCGGCGCCGCGATCGGGTTCACGAGGACGGCGCGGGGGGCCGGCAGCCCGTCGGCCAGCGCGGCCGTGACGACGATGGACCCGAACGAGTGCCCGAGGACGGTCGCGTCGCGGGTCGCGGTCGCCTCCACGAAGGCCAGGAGCCAGGCAGAGTAGCCGGGGATGTCGTGCCGGGCGCCGACGAGCGGCGTCGAGTCGCCGAAGCCGGGCAGGTCGGGCGAGAGGATCCGCACCCCGGGCAGCTGCGCCACCACGGGCTCGAGCCCGTGGTGGTCCCCGCGGAAGCCGTGCACGACCACCAGGACCTCGGCGGCGTCCGCCGGCCCGTACTCCCACCACGCGGTGCTGCTCCCGAGGAGGTCGACGGTGCGGCGCACCACGGGGATGCGGTCGAGCTGGGCGGCGTAGGGCGAGGGGACGGTCATCGGGGTCGAGTCTACGAGCGCCCGCGGCCCGCGCCCCCGGGCGCGCCGGGCCGGCCGCCCTGGCCGCCGGACCTAGAATCGCCCCCAGGCCTTCCCGCCCCCGAGTCGACGCCCCGTCGCGCCCATGAGGAGAACCGTGAGCTTCACCGCCCCCATCACCCTGCCCGGCCTCACCCTCGACAAGCAGTGGTACAAGCGCTCCGTCTTCTACGAGGTCATGATCCGCTCCTTCGTCGACTCGAACGGCGACGGCACGGGCGACATCCAGGGGCTCATCTCCAAGCTCGACTACCTCCAGTGGCTCGGCATCGACGGCCTGTGGATCCCGCCGTTCTTCCAGTCGCCGCTCCGCGACGGCGGCTACGACATCAGCGACTACATGTCGGTCCTCCCCGAGTTCGGCACGCTCGACGACTTCAAGGAGCTCGTCACCAAGTCCCACGAGCGCAACATGCGCATCGTCATCGACCTCGTGATGAACCACACCTCCGACCAGCACGAGTGGTTCCAGCAGTCCCGCTCCGACCCGGACGGCCCCTACGGCGACTTCTACGTGTGGAGCGACACCGACGAGAAGTACGAGGACATCCGCGTCATCTTCGTCGACACGGAGGAGTCCAACTGGACCTTCGACCCCGTGCGGCGCCAGTTCTTCTTCCACCGCTTCTTCTCGCACCAGCCCGACCTGAACTTCGACAACCCGAAGGTGCACGAGGCGATCTACGGCGTCATCCGCCACTGGCTCGACATGGGCGTCGACGGCCTGCGCCTCGACGCCATCCCCTACCTCTACGAGACCGAGGAGGGCAACGGCGAGGGCGAGCCCGCCACGCACGAGTTCCTGAAGCGCCTGCGCGCGATGGTGGACGAGGAGTACCCGGGCCGCATCCTCATCGCCGAGGCGAACCAGTGGCCGCGCGAGGTCTCCGCGTTCCTCGGCACGGAGGAGGAGCCGGAGTGCCACATGGCCTTCGACTTCCCGATCATGCCCCGCATCTTCTACTCCCTGCGCTCGCAGACGGCCGACGAGCTGAAGCGCATCATGAGCGAGACGTTCGAGATCCCCGACGCCGCGGCGTGGGGCGTGTTCCTCCGCAACCACGACGAGCTGACGCTCGAGATGGTGAGCGAGGAGTACCGCCAGGCCATGTACGGCTGGTACGCGTACGACCCGCGCATGCGCGTGAACATCGGCATCCGCCGTCGCCTGGCGCCCCTGCTCGACAACTCGCGCGCCGAGCTCGAGCTCGTGCACGCGCTCCTGTTCTCCCTGCCCGGCAGCCCGTTCCTGTACTACGGCGACGAGATCGGGATGGGCGACAACATCTGGCTCCCGGACCGCGACGCGTCACGGACGCCGATGCAGTGGACGCCGGACCGCAACGCCGGCTTCTCCACCGCCGACCCGGGCAAGCTCTACCTCCCGGTCGTGCAGTCGCTCGTCTACAACTACGCGCAGATCAACGTGGAGTCGCAGCTGGCCCAGTCGCGGTCGCTCCTGCACTGGGTGCGGAACGTCATCCACGTCCGGAAGGCGCACCCGGTCTTCGGGCAGGGCACCATCCGGGTGCTCCCCACGGACCACGAGAGCGTCCTCGCGTTCGTGCGCTCCTACGAGGGCAGCGGCACGCACTTCGGCGACCGCGCCGAGGACGTGCTGTGCGTCTTCTCGTTCGCGCACAACCCCGTCTCGGTCACGATCGACGCGTCCGACTTCGCGGGATCGCAGCTCTACGACCTCTTCGGCGGCGGCGTGTTCCCGACGGTCGGCGACGACGGCCGCCTGACCCTCACGCTCGCGACGCAGAGCTTCTACTGGCTGCACATGGGTGCGCCCGCCATCGGCGGTCGCCCGTAGCATCTACAGGATGACCTCCCGCTGGCACGACACCCTGGCCTCGTTCGACCTCGAGACGACGGGGGTGGACGTGGAGACCGCCCGCATCGTCACGGCCTGCATCGTCGTGCTCGACGCCGAGGGGCGCGTGCTCGAGCGCCATGACTGGCTCGCCGACCCCGGCGTCGAGATCCCCGCGGGTGCCGCCGCCATCCACGGCGTCACCACGGAGCGCGCCCGGGCGGAGGGCCGCGACGCGGGCGCGGTGGTGCTCGAGATCGTCACCACCATCCGCGAGATGTTCGCCCGCGGGCTCGCGCTCGTCGTCTACAACGCGCCCTACGACCTCACCCTCCTCAACCGCGAGGCGGTGCGCCACGGCGTGGAGCCGCTGCGCGACACCGGGCCGGTGATCGACCCGCTCGTCATCGACAAGGCCGTGGACACCTACCGCCGCGGCAAGCGCACCCTGTCGGTCGCGGCCGAGCACTACGGCGTGCGGCTCGACGACGCGCACGACGCCGGTGCCGACGCGATCGCCGCGGGCCGCGTCGCCCAGGCCATCGCGGGGCGCTACGCCGACCAGCTCGACATCCCCGTGCTCGACCTCCACGACCGGCAGGTCGACTGGTCCCGCGTGCAGGCCGAGAGCTTCCAGGACTACATGCGGCGCACGCGGGATCCCGCGTTCACGACCTCCGGCGCCTGGCCCGAGCGGCACGCCGGCAGCTGATCGAGGATCCCCGCCCGCGGATCCCGTCCTCCGTCGCGCGCCCGTCTGCCATGGGCGGGTGGGCCCGGGGACGACGAAGGGCGCCCGGCCGGAGCCGGGCGCCCTTCGTGGTGCAGCGGGTGGCTGCTACTTCTTGCCGAAGCCCGCGTAACGCGAGTTGAACTTCTCGACGCGGCCCGCGGAGTCCATGATGCGCTGCTTGCCCGTGTAGAAGGGGTGCGAGGCGCTGGAGATCTCGACGTCGATGACGGGGTACGTGTTGCCGTCCTCCCACTCGATGGTCTTCGAGCTGCCCACGGTGGAGCGGGTGAGGAACGTCTCACCGGAGGCGAGGTCGCGGAAGACGACGGGGGCGTACTGGGGGTGGATGTCGGTCTTCATCGGGGGTGTCCTTCGTCGAATCGATGTCGTGCGTGGGAAGCGTGAGCGGTGCGGGATGATCACCGGACCAGTGGACGAGCCTACCAGACGGGCGCGGCTTCCGGTCGGCCGGTGATCCGGCGCGCCGAGAGGAGCCGCGGTCAGGCGCGCACGGCGCGGGCGGTGAAGCGCCCGTCGACGTGCGTGACCTCGAGCTCGAGCCCGAAGGTGCGGCCGAGGGAGTCGGCGGTGATGACGTCCGCGAGCGGCCCGGCCGCGACGACCGCGCCGTCGCGGAGGAGCAGGCCGTGCGTGAAGCCGAGCGGGATCTCCTCGACGTGGTGCGTGACCATGACGATGCCGGGGGCCTCCGGCGCCGACGCGTAGCCGCCCAGCAGCTGGAGGAGCTCCTCGCGGGCGCCGAGGTCGAGGCTCGCGGCCGGCTCGTCGAGGAGGAGGAGCTCGGGGTCGGTCATGATCGATCGCGCGATCTGCACGCGCTTCTGCTCGCCGTCGCTGAGGGTGCCGAACCGGCGCTGCTCGAGGTGTCCGAGGCGCCACTCCGCGAGCACGCGCTGGGCGCGGCGCACGTCGATGTCCTCGTAGTCCTCGTTCCAGCGACCCGTCACCGAGTACGCCGCCGTGAGGACGACGTCGAGCACGGTCTCGTCCGCCGGGATGCGGCGGGCCATCGCGGTCGAGGCGAAGCCGATGCGCGAGCGCAGCTCGAACACGTCGACGCGGCCGAGCTCGTGGTCGAGGACCGTCGCGCTGCCGGAGGAGGGGTGCGCCATCGCCGAGGCGATCTGCAGCAGGCTCGTCTTCCCCGCGCCGTTCGGCCCGAGGACGACCCAGCGCTCGTCGCCGTCCACCGTCCAGTCGATGCGGTCGAGGATGGTCGTCCCGTTCCGGACGAAGGACACTCCGGACAGGGAGAGGACGTGGCTCATGCCGCGAGTCTACCGGCCCCGGCCCGCGCGCGGCTCGACCGCCAGAGCCGCGGGGAAGGACGTCGTGCCCGTCCCCGCGGGTCCCGTCAGCGGAGGATCGACGCGTAGATCGCCTCGGTCTGGCGCGCGATGCGATCCCAGCCGAACTCGCGCTCGGCGCGCGCCCGGCCGGCCTCGCCCATGCGGCGGGCGGTGTCCGGATCCTGCACCACCTCGGTCAGCGCGGCGGCGAGGTCCCGGACGAAGCGCTCGGGGTCGGTGGGAGTGCCCGTGCCGTCGGTGGCCTGGTCGATGGGGACGAGGCGCCCGGTGACGCCGTCGTCGACGACCTCGGGGATCCCGCCCGTCGCCGTGCCGACGACGGGGGCGCCGCACGCCATGGCCTCGAGGTTGACGATGCCGAGCGGCTCGTAGATCGACGGGCAGACGAAGACCGTGCCCGCGGTGAGCACGGCGGACAGCTCGCGGCGCGGCAGCAGGCGGTCGATCCAGACGACGCCGGAGCGCTCCGCCTGGAGCCCGCGGACGAGGGACGTGACCTCTTCCATGATCTGCGGGGTGTCGGGAGCGCCCGCGCAGAGCACCATCTGGACGTCGGCGGGCAGGAGCGCGGCCGCGCGGAGGAGGTAGGGCAGGCCCTTCTGCCGCGTGATCCGCCCGACGAACACCACGGACGGCCGCGACGGGTCGATGCCGAGCGACCGCACCAGCTCGTCGTCGTGCACCGGGGCCCACGCCTCGAGGTCGATGCCGTTGTAGACGGTGTGCACGCGGGACTCGTCGAGCGCGGGGTACGAGCGGAGGATGTCCCGCTTCATGCCGTCGCTCACCGCGATGACGGCGTCGGCCGCCTCGTAGGCGGTGCGCTCGATCCAGCTGGACACCCGGTAGCCGCCGCCGAGCTGCTCGGCCTTCCACGGGCGGAGCGGCTCGAGGCTGTGCGCGGTGACCACGTGCGGGATGCCGTGCAGCATCGAGGCGACGTGGCCCGCGTGGTTCGCGTACCAGGTGTGGGAGTGCACGACGTCGGCCCCGGCCACGTCGCTGGCGATGGCGAGGTCGACCGCCATGGTCTGCAGGGTCGCGTTCGCCTCGCGGAGCTCCGCGGGGACCGGGTAGGAGAGGACGCCGGGCTCGTCGCGCGGGGCGCCGAACGCGCGGACGACGACCTCGGTCCGCTGCCGCATGGCCTTCACGAGCTCCGTGACGTGCACGCCGGCACCCCCGTAGACCTCGGGCGGATACTCCTTGGTGATCACGTCTGCTCGCATTGGTCGAACGCTAGTACATGCCCCGTCGTGCATCTACGCTGGGGCAATGGCATCGAAGAAGATCTTTGGAATCGTGCTCGCCGGCGGCGAGGGCAAGAGGCTCATGCCGCTCACCGCGGACCGGGCCAAGCCCGCGGTCCCGTTCGGCGGCCAGTACCGCCTCATCGACTTCGCGCTGTCGAACCTCATCAACTCGGGGCTCACGCAGATCGTCGTGCTGACGCAGTACAAGTCGCACTCGCTCGACCGCCACGTGTCGCAGACCTGGCGCCTCAACCAGATGCTGAACTCCTACATCGCCTCCGTGCCCGCGCAGCAGCGCCTCGGCAAGCGGTGGTTCAGCGGCTCGGCCGACGCCATCCTGCAGAGCCTCAACCTCATCAACGACGAGAAGCCCGACATCGTCGTCGTGGTCGGCGCCGACCACGTCTACCGCATGGACTTCAGCCAGATGATCGACGCGCACATCGCCTCGGGTCGCGGCGCCACGGTCGCGGCCATCCGCCAGCCCATCGAGCTGGCCGACCAGTTCGGCGTGATCGACACGGATCCCGCGAACCCCGCCGCCATCCGCGCCTTCCTCGAGAAGCCGAAGGACCCGGTCGGCCTCGACGACTCGCCCGGCGAGGTCCTCGCCTCCATGGGCAACTACGTCTTCGACACCGACCAGCTCATCGACGCCGTCCGCCGCGACGGCGAGAACGCCGACTCGGCCCACGACATGGGCGGCGACATCGTGCCGTGGTTCGTCGAGCAGGGGAACGCGGGCGTCTACGACCTCAACCGCAACGAGGTGCCGGGCGCCAACGACCGCGACCGCTACTACTGGCGGGACGTCGGGACCATCGAGTCCTTCTTCGACGCCCACCAGGACCTCATCTCGGCCCTCCCGGTCTTCAACCTGTACAACAAGGACTGGCCGATCTTCAGCCAGCAGCTCAACAGCCCGCCGGCGAAGTTCGTCCGCGACGCGCAGGGCAACACCGGCACGATGATCGACTCGATCACCTCCCTCGGCGGCGTGATCAGCGGCGCCCACGTCGAGCGCAGCGTGCTCGGCCCGTGGGTCATCGCCGAGTCGGGCGCCCGCATCGTCGACTCCATCGTGTTCGACAAGGTCCACATCGGGGCGGGCGCGGACATCCGCCGCGCGATCCTCGACAAGGACGTCGAGGTCGCGCCCGGCGCCACCGTCGGCGTCGACCACGACCGCGACCGGGAGCGCGGCTTCACCGTGACCGACGGCGGCATCACGGTCGTGGGCAAGGGCGTGCGCGTCACCCCGTGATCGAGGTCAGCCCGACGCCGACCCGCCCCGGGGCGACGCCCGCCGTCCCCCGCATGCTGGTGGTGCTCGACGTCGACTCGACCCTTATCGAGGACGAGGCGATCGAGCTGCTGGCCGCGGAGGCGGGCTCGCTCGCGGAGGTCGCCGCGGTCACCGACCGGGCGATGCGCGGCGAGCTCGACTTCGCCGAGAGCCTCCGGTCCCGGGTCGCGACCCTCGCCGGCCTCCCCGACACCGTGCACGTGGAGGTGGGAGCGCGCATCCGCGTGACCCCGGGGGCCGACCGGATGGTCGAGGCCCTGCACGCCGCGGGACACGTCGTGGCCGTCGTCTCCGGCGGCTTCCACGAGCTCCTGGACCCGCTGGCCGCCCGACTCGGGCTCGACCTGTGGCGCGCGAACCGCCTGGAGACGGCCGGGGGCCGTCTCACCGGCCGCGTCACCGGGCCGGTCATCGACGCCGCGGCGAAGCGCGCCGCGGTCGAGGAGTGGAGCCGGGAGCTCGGGATCCCGCTCAGCCGCGTCATCGCCGTCGGCGACGGCGCCAACGACCTCGAGATGATGGCCGTCGCCGGCCTGTCGGTCGCGTTCGACGCGAAGCCGGCCGTGCGCCGCGGTGCCGACGTGTGCATCGACCGGCGCGACCTCGCGCAGGTCCTCGCGCTCGTCGGCCTCCGGCCCTAGGCCCTCGGCCGCACGTGCGCAACGGCACGGCCCCGACCGCGTCGGCCGGGAGGAGGACCGGGCGGCGCACGGCCGTCAGCCGGTGACGACCGCCCGCGCGATGGCGGCGAGCTGCGCGATGTTGCCGGGCATCCGCTCCCGCTCGGACGGCAGGCTCGCGAGGTGGGTGACGTTGTCGAGGTACGCCAGGAAGATGAAGGCGCCGAAGCGCTCGTCCGGCACGCCCGTGCTGCCGCCCGCGGCCGTGTAGGCCCGGTGGAACTGCGCCCGCTGCCGCGGCGCGAGGTACATGATGGCGGCGGCGACGTCGAGCCCCGCCGGCCCGAGCCCGCAGCGGTCGAAGTCGATGACGGAGACCCCCTCGGGCCCCTGGATGAGGTTGCCCGGGTGGTAGTCGCCGTGCACCATGATCGGCGGGCCCGCCAGCGCGAGCGTCGCCCGCAGCTCCTCCACGGCAGCGGCCAAGGCCGCCGCGGTGGATCCGTCGGCCATGATCGCGGGGTAGCCCTCGACCAGCCGCTGCAGTCGCGTCGACGCGTAGTCGGCGTCGTACCTCCGCCGACGGGCGGCCAGGGCGACCGCTCCCGGCTGCGCGCCGGCGGCGTGCAGGGCGGCCAGGGTCTCGGCGAACGGGCCGGCGTCGGAGGACGCCGGGAGGCTGCTCAGCATCTCCCCGTCGTGCCAGGTGAGGAGGCTCGCGAGGCGCCGCTCCACGCGCTCCCCCGACGCGCCGATCACCGACCGCCGGAGCCCGACCTCGTCGTCGTCGGGGACGGCGGCCTCGACGGTCGCCGTCCAGGACCCGTCGCGCGTGCGCTGGGGTCCCGGGACCGACGGCCAGCCGCGCGCGGCCAGCATGTCGAGCCACTCGAGCTCCAGGTCGATCTCGTGCTGCTGCCGTCGCGCGACGTGCAGGCGCAGCAGGTAGGCGGGTCCGCCGTCGACGTCGACGCGGTAGGCGTGGTTGTGCGTCGCCCCCAGCTCGGTGAGCGCGGCGGGACCCAGGTCCCAGGCCGCCAGGAGGTCGGACACGGTGCGATCCCCGGCGAGCGTCGTCAGTGGCCCATGCCGAGGCCGCCGTCGACCGGGATCACGGCGCCGGAGATGTACGCGGCCTCGTCGGAGGCGATCCACGCGACCACGCCCGCGACCTCGGCGGCGGTGCCGTAGCGGCCGGCGGGGATGGTCTTCTTGTACTCGGCCGCGGTGGCCTCGGGGAGCTCCGCCGTCATGTCGGTCTCGATGAAGCCGGGAGCCACGACGTTGGCCGTGATGCCGCGTGCGCCGAGCTCGCGGGTGATGGAGCGGGCGACGCCCACCAGCCCGCTCTTGGAGGCGGCGTAGTTGACCTGGCCGCCCGAGCCGTAGAGGCCGACGACGCTCGAGATGAGGACGATCCGGCCGAAGCGCGCCTTGAGCATGCCCTTCGACGCGCGCTTGACGACGCGGAACGCGCCCCCGAGGTTGGTGTCGACGACCTCGGTGAAGTCGTCGTCGCTCATCCGCATCATGAGCGTGTCGCGCGTGATGCCCGCGTTGGCCACCACGACCTCCACGGGTCCGTACGCCGCCTCGACCTCGGTGAACGCGGCGTCGACGGACGCGGCGTCGGTGACGTCGGCCCGCACGGTGAGGCTGCCCTCCGGGCCCTCGCCCGAGCGCGCGGTGACCGCCACGCGGTGTCCCCGGCGGAGCATCTCCTCGGCGATCGCGAACCCGATCCCCCTGTTGCCTCCGGTGACGACGACGGTGCGTGCGGTGCTCATGGGGACCTTCCCTTACGGCTCGGCGGGGGCTTGCGGACTCGGACGAGCCTAGCGGTGGCGCGGCGTACCCTGGAGGGGATGGGAGCGCGACGCTCCCCCGAAGGACGCCATCCACGCATGCCAACCCCGCAGCAGTCGGTCACCAGCCTCCCCCGGTCCCCGCAGGAGGACCGCCACGCCCGCATGGTGAAGTACACCATCGCCATGAGCATCCGCATGGTCTGCATCCTTTCCTGCCTCTTCCTGCAGGGCTGGTGGCTGGCCGTGGCTGCCATCGGCGCCATCGTCCTGCCGTACTTCGCCGTCATCCTCGCCAACGTGGGTGCCAACCAGGGCACCGCGGTGGAGCGGCCGGGCGGAGTCGTGGTCGTCTCGGCCCGCCACTCCGGCTTCCCGCCCACGGCGCCGACGTACACGCCCTCCGAGCCCTTCCGCGCGTCCGAGCCGTTCACCACGCCCGAGCCGTTCACCACGTACGAGACCGGGCGCGCGCCCGAGCCGCGTGCGTCCGACGTCCGACCCTCGACCGTGGGCGACGCGCCCGACACCCCGACCGGCGCGTGAGCGGGCTCGCCTCCTGGGGTCTCGGCGCCGCCGGTCCCGCCGACGTCGTCGAGTGCTCGCGCGCCGGCTGCCGTGCCGACGCCGGATGGCGCGTGGAGTGGCGGAACCCGCGCATCCACGCGGCCGATCGCGTGAAGACGTGGACGGCGTGCGACGAGCACGTCGGCTTCCTCCGCGAGTTCCTCGCCGGACGGGACTTCCCCGTCCGCGTCGCGGCCATCGACGATCCCGTCGAGGGGGCGCTCCCATGAACCGCTGGCGCTTCGTGCTCAACCGCCGCTGGGCCGGCTACCTGCTCGTGGCGGTCGTCTTCGCCATCGCCTGCGTGCTGCTCAGCCACTGGCAGTTCGCGCGCCGAGACGAGGCCCTGGCCGAGATCGCCAAGGTCGAGGACAACTGGGACAGCGCGCCCCTCCCCGTCGACCAGGTGCTGGGGGACACGGACGCCTACGTCGACACGCAGAAGTGGACGCCCGTCACCATGACGGGCACCTACCTGGTCGACGAGCAGCTCCTGGCCCGGAACCGGCCGTTCAACGGCCAGCCGGGCTTCGAGGTCCTCACGCCCCTGCGGCTCGACGACGGGCGGGTCTTCGTCGTCGACCGAGGATGGGTGCCCGTCGGCAACTCGCAGGACTCCCCGGACTCCGTCCCGGCACCGCCCGCGGGCGAGGTGACCGTCACCGCCCGGCTGAAGGCGGGCGAGCCGGAGCTCCCCGGGCGCTCCGCTCCCGAGGGCCAGATCGCCACGGTGCACCTGCCCGACATCGCGGACCGCGTGGGCGCCCCGACCTTCACGGCCGCGTACGGGCTCCTCATCTCGGAGGACCCGGCGCCGGCCGACGCGGCCCCGTTCGCGACGCCGCGTCCCACGGAGGACGAGGGCCCGCATCTCTCCTACGCGTTCCAGTGGATCGTCTTCGCGCTGATCGCGTTCGTGGGGCTGGGCGTCGCCGTCCGCAACGAGTACCGCATCATCAACGCCGACGATCCCGAGGAGCAGGACCGGGAGCGCGCCCGGCAGCTGAAGCGGGCGCGCAAGCAGCCGTCCGACGCGGACATCGAGGACCGCATCCTCGACGACGCGCGCTGACCCGGACCCGACCGGTCCGGGCCCGCGGCGCTCCCGCCCGCGACGGTGCGACGCGGTCCTCGGGCGTCAGGCCAGCTCGATGAGGTCCATGTAGTCCGGGCTCCAGTGGTCCTCGGTGCCGTCCGGCATGATGAGGACCCGCTCCGGGTTCAGCGCCTCGACCGCACCCGAGTCGTGGCTGACGAGCACCACCGCGCCCGAGTACGTGTTGAGCGCGCCGAGGATCTCCTCGCGGCTCGCGGGATCCAGGTTGTTGGTGGGCTCGTCGAGCAGCAGCACGTTCGCCCCCGAGACGACGATCATCGCCAGCGCCAGTCGCGTCTTCTCGCCGCCGGACAGGACACCGGCGGGCTTGGCGGAGTCGTCGCCCGTGAACAGGAACGAGCCGAGCACCCGGCGGGCCTCCATCTCGGAGATGTCCGGCGAGGAGGACACCATGTTCTCCAGCACGCTGCGCTTCACGTCGATGGTCTCGTGCTCCTGCGCGTAGTAGCCGACCCGGAGACCGTGGCCGGGCTCGAGGCGCCCGGTGTCGGGCTGGTCGACGCCCGCGAGGATCCGCAGCAGGGTCGTCTTGCCCGCGCCGTTGAGCCCGAGGATCACGACCTTGCTGCCGCGGTCGATCGCGAGGTCCACAGCCGTGAAGATCTCGAGCGAGCCGTAGTTCTTGCTGAGGTCGCTCGCCATGAGCGGCGTGCGTCCGCAGGCCACCGGCTCGGGGAAGCGCAGCTTCGCGACGCGGTCGACCGCGCGCACCTCCTCGAGGCCGGACAGCATCTTCTCCGCGCGCCGCACCATCTGGTGGGCGGCCGCCGCCTTCGACGCCTTGGCGCCGAACTTCGCGGCCTGCAGCTGGAGGACGCCCGCCTTCTTCTCGACGTTGACGCGCTCCTTCTTGCGGCGCTCCTCGTCCGCGGCACGCTGTCGCTGGTAGTGCTTCCAGCCCATGTTGTAGATGTCGATGACCATGCGGTTCGCGTCGAGGTAGAAGACGCGGTTGACGGTGTCGCCGACGAGCTCCACGTCGTGGCTGATCACGATGAGGCCGCCCTGGTAGCCCTTGAGGAACTCGCGGAGCCAGGTGACGCTGTCCGCGTCGAGGTGGTTGGTGGGCTCGTCGAGGAGCATGGTGTCGGCGCCGGAGAAGAGGATGCGCGCCAGCTCGATGCGGCGGCGCTGACCGCCGGAGAGGGTGCTGAGAGGCTGGTCGAGGATGCGGTCGGGCAGGCTGAGGTTGCTCGCGATGGACGCGGCCTCCGCCTCGGCCGCGTACCCGCCGAGGGCGACGAAGCGCTCCTCCAGGCGGCCGTAGTCCTTCATGGCCTTCGCCGAGACCTTCTCGTCCGTCGACGCCATGTCGAGCAACGCGCGCTGCATGTCGATCGACAGCGTCCCGAGCCCGCGGGCGTCGAGGATGCGCGTCCGCGCCAGGTCCTCGGGGTTGCCGGAGCGCGGGTCCTGCGGGAGGTAGCCGATCTCGCCGGAGCGGTCGATGCGGCCGCCCGTGGGCTGGCCCTCCCCCGCGAGGATCTTGGTGAGCGTGGTCTTGCCGGCGCCGTTGCGGCCGACGAGGCCGATCTTGTCCCCCGGGCTCACCCGGAACGAGACGTCCTCCATGAGGACGCGGGCGCCGACGCGCAGCTCCAGTTCGTGTACAGCGAGCACGGTGAGGGGTCCTTCTGGTCAGCGGATGTCCCACGGTCCGTGGGAGGAGGGCGACCCGCAGCAGAGGGGGTCGAGCCCGGTCGGTCGAGGGCGTTCATCGAACCCGACCGGTCCAGTGTACGAGACGGCGGCGGACGGGCCTCCCGCCGGGGCTCGCACGCGACGACGGCCCCACCCGAGGGTGGGGCCGTCGTCGGCCGAGCGGTGCGGATCAGATGGAGAAGCCGAGGGCCCGCATCATGTCGCGGCCGTCGTCGGTGATCCGCTCGGGACCCCACGGCGGCATCCACACCCAGTTGATGCGGAACGCGGCGACGACGCCGTCGAGCGCCTCCGCCGTCTGCTCCTCGAGCACGTCGGTCAGCGGGCAGCCCGCCGACGTCAGCGTCATGTGGATGATGAGCGCGTCGTTCTCGTCGTCCCACGCGAGGTCGTAGATGAGGCCCAGGTCCACCACGTTGATCCCGAGCTCGGGATCCATGACGTCCTTGAGCGCCTCCTCGACCTCGTCGAACTTCTGCGGGGTCAGGGTGCTCTGCGTGCTCACGCGGTCACCGTGGTGGAGGGCGTCAGGAAGCGGTCGTAGCCCTCCTCCTCGAGGCGGTCGGCCAGCTCGCGGCCGCCCTGCTCGGCGACCCGTCCGGCGACGAACACGTGGACGAAGTCGGGCTGGATGTAGCGGAGGATGCGCGTGTAGTGCGTGATGAGCAGGAGGCCGAGCCCCGTGTTCGCCTTCGCGCGGTTGACCCCCTCGGACACGATCTTGAGCGCGTCGACGTCGAGGCCGGAGTCGGTCTCGTCGAGCACGGCGAACTTGGGCTTCAGCAGCTCGAGCTGCAGCACCTCGTTGCGCTTCTTCTCGCCGCCGGAGAAGCCCTCGTTGACGTTGCGCTCGGCGAACGCCGGGTCCATCTTCAGCGCCGCCATGGAGGTGCGGACGTCCTTGATCCAGCCGCGGATGGCCGGCGCCTCGCCGTCGATCGCGGTCTTGGCGGTGCGCAGGAAGTTGGTGGTCGTGACGCCGGGGATCTCGACCGGGTACTGCATGGCGAGGAAGAGGCCCGCGCGGGCGCGCTCGTCCACCGTCATGTCGAGGACCTCGACGCCGTCGAGCGTCACCGAGCCGGAGTCGACGTGGTACTTGGGGTGGCCGGCGATGGAGTAGGCCAGCGTGGACTTGCCGGAGCCGTTGGGGCCCATGATCGCGTGGATCTCGCCCTCGTTGATCGTGAGGTCGACGCCCTTGAGGATCTGCTTGCGGCCCTGCTCGGTGTCGACGCTGACGTGCAGGTCGGAGATGGTGAGTGTTGACATCGGTGCGTTCCTCTAGCTCTTCGGGGTGGTGTCGATGTGGATGTCGCCGTCCACGATGGACACGGGGTAGACGGGGACGGGCTCGTACGCCGGCAGCGTGCGCGGCTTGCCCGTCTCCAGGGAGAACTTGGACCCGTGGGCCCAGCACTCCAGGGTGTCGCCCTCGACGAAGCCCTCGGCCAGCGAGATGTCGCCGTGCGTGCAGGTGTCGCCGATGGCGTGCACCGTGCCCGAGGAGTCCTTCACGAGCGCGATGGCGAGGCCCTCGACCTCGATGCGCAGCGCCTCGTTCTCGCCGAGCTCGTCGACGGCGCAGATGCGGACCGCGGTCATCGTGCGACCGCCCCGGTGGCCGCGCCCGTGGATCCGGAGAGCTCCGCCTCGATGGCGGACTGCAGCCGCTCCTCGAGCTCGGGGACGCCGATCTGCTGGACGATCTCGCTGAGGAAGCCGCGGACGACGAGTCGTCGCGCCTCCTCCTCCGTGATCCCGCGGGCCTGCAGGTAGAACAGCTGCTCGTCGTCGAACCGGCCCGTGGCGCTCGCGTGACCGGCGCCGGCGATGTCGCCGGTCTCGATCTCGAGGTTCGGCACCGAGTCGGCGCGCGTACCGTCCGTGAGGACCAGGTTGCGGTTCTGCTCGTAGCTGTCGGTGCCCGGGGCGGAGCGCCGGATGAGGACGTCGCCGATCCAGACGGTGCGCGCGCCGGCACCCTGGAGCGCGCCCTTGTAGGTGACGCGGCTGCGGGTGTTGGGCGCGTCGTGGTCCACGTAGACCTGCTGCTCGAGGTGCTGGCCCGCATCGGCGAAGTAGACGCCGAGCAGCTCGCCGTCGGCGCCCTCGTGGGAGAGGTGCGCGGAGGGGTTGACCCGCACGATGGATCCGCCGAGCGTCACCACCACGTGCTTGAGCTTCGCGTCCCGACCGACGACGGCCTGGTGCGCGGCCAGGTGGCGCGCCTCGTCGTCCCACTGCTGGACGGTGACGACGGTCAGCTCCGCCTGGTCGCCGACGACGATCTCGACGTTCTCGGCGAGCGACGCGGAGCCGGCGTTGTCGAGGATGACGACGCCGCGGCTGAAGGGCGCGGCGGTGATGAGGGTGTGCGCGGCGCGGGGAGCCGGGCCGAGCTCGGAGCGGCCGACCGTGACGGTGACGCGCTCCTCCCCCGTGACCTCGATGGCCAGCGCCTCGCCGAACGACGACCAGGCATTCGCCTGGGCGCGGTCCTCGGGGGCGCCGGCGGTGCCGATGCGCGCGTCGTCCCGGGCGATCCAGGACACGGAGGTGCCCTCGGCGTCGCTGTGGGTGACGGGGTAGCGCGCGCCGTCGAGCTCACCGGAGATGAGGTCGTCGAGCCGGCGGACGGGCGTCAGCTTCCAGACGGCCTCGCGGCCGGTCACGGCGTCGAACGCCTCGACGTCGGTGGAGGTGAAGCGCTCGGAGCGGGTCTGGATGGGGATGACGCCCCACCCACCGTCGGTGTGCGCGCGGGCGCCGTTGCCGATGGGGGCGACGGCATCTGTGGTGGCGAGTGGGGTCGTCATCTAGCCGACGGATCCTTCCATGCCCATCTCGATGAGCTTGTTGAGTTCGAGCGCGTACTCCATGGGGAGCTCGCGGGCGATGGGCTCGATGAAGCCGCGGACGATCATGGCCATGGCCTCGTCCTCGGGCATGCCCCGGCTCATCAGGTAGAACAGCTGCTCCTCGCTGACGCGCGAGACCGTGGCCTCGTGCCCGAGCTGGACGTCGTCCACGCGGATGTCGATGGCGGGGTACGTGTCGGAGCGGGAGATGGTGTCGACCAGCAGCGCGTCGCAGCGGACCGTGTTGGCGGAGTGGTGCGCCGCGGCGTCCACGCGGATCTCGCCGCGGTAGCCGGCCCGGCCGCCGCCGCGGGCGATCGACTTGGAGACGATCGACGACTGCGTGTACGGCGCCATGTGCACCATCTTCGCGCCGGCGTCCTGGTGCTGGCCGGGGCCCGCGAACGCGACCGAGAGGGTCTCGCCCTTGGCGCGCTCGCCCATGAGGTAGATGGAGGGGTACTTCATCGTGACCTTGGACCCGATGTTGCCGTCGATCCACTCCATGGTCGCGCCCTCGGCCGCCGTCGCGCGCTTGGTGACCAGGTTGTAGACGTTGTTCGACCAGTTCTGGATGGTCGTGTAGCGGACGCGGGCGTCCTTCTTCACGATGATCTCGACGACCGCGGAGTGCAGCGAGTCGGACTTGTAGATGGGCGCGGTGCAGCCCTCGATGTAGTGGACGTAGCTGCCCTCGTCCGCGATGATCAGCGTCCGCTCGAACTGGCCCATGTTCTCGGTGTTGATGCGGAAGTAGGCCTGCAGCGGGATCTCGACGTGGACGCCCTTGGGCACGTACACGAACGACCCGCCCGACCACACGGCCGTGTTCAGCGCGGCGAACTTGTTGTCGCCCGCGGGGATGACGGTGCCGAAGTACTCCTTGAACAGCTCCGGGTGCTCGCGCAGCGCGGTGTCGGTGTCCATGAAGATGACGCCCTGGTCCTCGAGGTCCTTCTGGATCGAGTGGAAGACGACCTCGGACTCGTACTGGGCCGCGACGCCGGAGACGAGGCGCTGGCGCTCCGCCTCGGGGATGCCGAGCCGCTCGTACGTGTTCTTGATGTCGTCGGGCAGGTCCTCCCACGTCTGGGCCTGCTTCTCCGTGGAGCGCACGAAGTACTTGATGTTGTCGAAGTCGATGCCCGAGAGGTCGGCGCCCCAGGTCGGCATGGGCTTCCGGCCGAAGAGCTCGTAGCCCTTCATGCGGTTGGCGAGCATCCACTCCGGCTCGCTCTTGCGACGGGAGATGTCGGCGACGACCTCGGGCGAGATGCCCCGCTTGGCGGAGGCCCCGGCGACGTCCGAGTCGGACCAGCCGAACTCGTACTGCCCCAGGCTCTCGAGCTCGGGTCGGTCGATGAGCACATCTGACATGGCTACCTGCTTTCCTGACGATCTGGGCGTATCAGCGCCGTATCGGCATGCCCCCCGCACGGCGACGCCGCTTCGGTGACGGGGGAAGACTGTGGGTGTCCGGGATGCGGCGGCTTCACGCCTCGCGTCCCTCTTAGGATGAACACGAACGCGGGTGGACTTGTTCCCGCCGTCCTCGCTGACGTGCCGGATGCTGCAAGACCCGACGTGTTCCATGAACCACCCGATTCTACGGGCAATCCAGCGGGCGCGGAAGGCAGGCAGTGACTCACGGCACCGATGCGGGGCAGTCTCCCAGTGGGAGCGTGCTATGTCAGACCCTCATGGTCGGGAGGCGGCTGCGCGAGCGGCTGCCGGACGGGATCACGCGGACGACGCGCCTCCTCGTCTGGACGACGCTGGTGGTGCAGACGCTCGTCGTCGGCACGGGCGGGCTCGTCCGCCTGACGGGCTCCGGCCTCGGCTGCCCGACGTGGCCGAGGTGCACCGAGGACTCCTTCGTCTCGACGCCCGAGATGGGCGTCCACGGCGTCATCGAGTTCGGCAACCGCCTGCTGACGTTCCTCCTGGTCATCGTCGCGATCGCCACGTTCCTCGCGGTGCTGCGGCTGCGGAACCGGGGCCGCGGGCTGTTCTCGCTCGCCCTGGCCATCGGCCTCGGCATCCCCGCGCAGGGGGTCATCGGCGGCATCACGGTCCTCACGGGCCTCAACCCGTACATCGTGGGTCTCCACTTCGTCGTGTCCGTCGTGCTCGTGGTGCTGTCGACCGTGCTGGTGTGGCGCACCTACCACCCCCTCGACGAGGCCGAGCGCTCGGTGCCGTCCTCCTACCTGGCGCTCGCCCGGGTCACCGCCGTCGTGGTGGGCATCACGATCATCGTCGGCATCGTCGTCACCGGATCCGGCCCGCATGCCGGCGACCAGGGCGCGGCGCGCAACGGCCTCGACCCCGAGCTGCTGCAGCACGTGCACAGCTGGCCCGCCTACGCGACCTTCGGCCTGACCGTCGTCCTCGTCGTCGTCGCGGCACGGAACCGCTGGACGGCGGTGTCGCGGTGGACCCGGATCCTGCTCGCCGTCGAGCTCGTCCAGATCGCCGTGGGCCTCATCCAGGCGCGGACGGGCCTGCCGGAGTTCCTCGTGGGGCTGCACATGGTGCTGGCCTGCCTCCTCGCCTCGGCGATGACGGCGACGCTCCTCAGCACGACCCGCCGCGCGGACACCCTCCGGCTCACCCCCGCGGAGGTCCGGCGCTCCGCGCACGTCGGCTGACCCGTCGCCCGCCCGGACCACGCCCGCCCGAGCGCCCCTCGCGGCGGGCGTCGTCGTGTCCGGCGGGCGTCGTCGTGCCCGGTGGGCCGGTGATCCAGGCCCCGCTGACGGGTCCCCGTCCATCCGTCCCCGAGACGAGGAGAGGGCGATCCCCGCGCACGTCCCGTGACGGGGCATCGCCGGCGCACGGGGGTCGGCCCACCGGACGCGGGCCCCGTCCTCCCCGGAAGGACGGCCGGGCGGCACGTGCGGCACGCACGACTCGACCGCGAGCCGTCGGACCAGTCGGCGTCGCCGGGGCGGGAACCTGAGGAGCCGACCTCGTCGCGGCTCGGGATCGGCCCGGAGGCTCAGCCCCCGTCGCGATCAGAAGGGCAGCAGCGGGTCGATCCCGACCGCCAGGAACAGCAGCGACAGGTACGAGATCGACGCGTGGAAGACGCGCATGGGCTTGATCGGCTCGTGCCGGACCGCGAGGTCGTAGAGGCGGTGCGTCTCGTAGACGAACCAGCCGCCGCCCGCGAGCGCCGCGACCGTGTAGACGAGTCCCATCCCCGCGACCGGGACCAGCAGGAGCGAGCACGCGAGCGTGGCCCACGCGTACAGGATGGTCTGCAGGCCGACCGCGGCGCGTCCGCGGACGACGGCGAGCATGGGCACGTTGACCGAGGCGTAGTCGTCGCGGTACTTCATGGACAGCGGCCAGTAGTGCGGCGGCGTCCAGAGGAACACGATCATGAACAGGATGACCGGGGCCCAGGAGATGTCGCCGGTGACCGCGGCCCAGCCGATGAGCACGGGCATGCACCCGGCGGCCCCGCCCCAGACGATGTTCTGCGGCGTGCGGCGCTTCAGCCAGAGCGTGTAGACGAAGACGTAGAAGAGGATCGCGGCGAGCGAGAGCGCGGCGGCGAGCCAGTTGGAGATGACGCCCAGCCAGACGATGCTGGCGACGCCGATGATCCAGGCGAAGACGAGCGCCTCGCGGTCCGTCAGCTCCCCCGTCACGAGGGGGCGGCGCTGCGTGCGCTTCATGACGCGGTCGATGTCGCGGTCGATGTAGCAGTTGAACGCGTTGGCGCTGCCGGCGCTCAGCGAGCCGCCGACGAGGACGCCGAGGATCAGCCAGAGGTTCGGCCACCCGCCCTGGGCGAGGATCATCACGGGCGCCGTCGTCACGAGCAGGAGCTCGATGACGCGCGGCTTCGTCAGTGCGACGTACGCCTTGGTCTTCCTCGCCAGGCCGATCGTCTCCCGATCGACCCGACTCTGCACCGCAACGTTCATCGCACCTCTAACTCGCCGGACATTCCCTCCCCATGGTAGGCCACGGCACCTGCGAGCCGAGCCGCGCGGGGCCCGTCGCGACGCCCGCCGGAACACCGAAGGGCGAGTGGGTGTTCCCTATACTGATAGGCGGTCCGGCTGGGCCTCCCCCATCTTCAGAAGGGCTAGAACCAAGTGGCAGCATTGCAATGGGACCCCATCGACAGCAAGGCGGTCGACACCGCACGGATCCTCGCCGCGGACGCGGTCGAGAAGGTCGGAAACGGTCACCCCGGCACCGCCATGAGCCTCGCCCCGGCGGCCTACCTCCTCTTCCAGAAGGTCATGCGCCGCGACCCGTCCGACAGCACCTGGATCGGTCGCGACCGGTTCATCCTCTCGGTGGGCCACAGCTCGCTCACGCAGTACACGCAGTTCTTCCTCGGCGGCTACGGCCTCGAGATCGAGGACCTGCAGGCGCTCCGCACGTGGGACTCCAAGACCCCGGGCCACCCCGAGTACGGCCACACCGACGGCGTCGAGATCACCACGGGCCCCCTCGGCCAGGGCCTCGCCTCCTCGGTCGGCTTCGCCTACGCGGCCCGCTTCGAGCGCGGCCTGTTCGACCCCGAGGCGCCCGTCGGCGAGAGCCCCTTCGACCACTTCGTCTACGTGATCGCGGGCGACGGCGACATGCAGGAGGGCATCACCTCCGAGGCCTCGTCCCTCGCCGGCCACCAGGAGCTCGGCAACCTCATCGCGATCTACGACAGCAACCAGATCTCCATCGAGGACGACACCGACATCGCATTCACCGAGGACGTGGCCGCGCGCTACGAGTCGTACGGCTGGCACGTGCAGCACGTGGACTGGAAGCGGTCCGGCGAGTACGTCGAGGACGTCCAGGAGCTGTTCGACGCCGTCGAGGCCGCGAAGGCCGAGACGCGGAAGCCCTCGCTGATCATCCTGAAGACCATCATCGGCTGGCCGTCCCCGAAGAAGCAGAACTCGGGCAAGATCCACGGCTCCGCCCTGGGCGCCGAGGAGCTCGCGGCCGTCAAGGAGATCGTCGGCTTCGACCCCGAGAAGTCGTTCGAGGTGCCGGACGGCGTCCTCGAGCACACCCGGAAGGCCGTCGAGCGCGGCCAGGAGCAGCACCGCGAGTGGGACGGGAAGCTGGCCGCCTGGGCCGAGGCCAACCCCGAGCGGAAGACCCTCCTCGACCGCGTACTCGCGGGTGACGCCCCCGAGGGCCTCGACGCCGCGCTCCCCGTCTTCCCGGCGGGCAAGGACGTCTCGACGCGCGCCGCGTCCGGCAAGGTCATCAACGCCATCGCCGAGGTCATGCCCGAGCTGTGGGGCGGCTCCGCCGACCTCGCCGAGTCGAACAACACGACCATCGAGTCGGCGCCGTCGTTCGTCCCTGCCGAGCGCTCCACCGAGATGTGGAAGGGCGACCCCTACGGCCGCGTCCTCCACTTCGGCATCCGCGAGCACGCCATGGGCGCGATCCTCAACGGCATCGTCCTGCATGGCAACACGCGCCCCTTCGGCGGCACGTTCCTCATCTTCAGCGACTACATGCGTCCGGCGGTCCGTCTCGCCGCGCTCATGAAGGCGCCGTCGATCTTCGTGTGGACCCACGACTCGGTCGCCCTCGGCGGCGACGGGCCGACCCACCAGCCGGTGGAGCAGCTCGCCAGCCTCCGGGCCATCCCGGGCCTCGACGTCATCCGCCCCGCGGACGCCAACGAGACGGCGCAGGCGTGGAAGACGATCCTCACGCGCCGCATGGGTCCCGCCGGCATCGCTCTCTCGCGCCAGAACCTCCCGGTCCTGGAGCGCGGCACGGGCGACGCCACCGCCACCGAGTACGCCTCGGCCGCCGGCGTCGCCAAGGGCGCCTACATCCTCGCCGACACCGAGGGCACGCCCGACGTGATCCTCATCGCCACGGGCTCCGAGGTGCAGTTCGCCGTCGAGGCCCGCGAGGCCCTCGCCGGCGAGGGCGTCCAGGCTCGCGTCGTCAGCGCCCCGAGCCTCGAGTGGTTCGAGGAGCAGGACGCCGCGTACAAGGAGCACGTCCTCCCCGAGGCGGTCGCCGCGCGCGTCTCCGTCGAGGCGGGCATCTCGCTCTCCTGGAAGCAGTACGTCGGGCACCACGGCCGCAGCATCTCGATCGAGCACTTCGGCGCCAGCGCCGAGTACGAGGTCCTGTACCGCGAGTTCGGCATCACCACGGAGGCCGTCGTGAAGGCGGCCCAGGAGTCCATCGCCTCCCTCGCGTAGCTGACGAGGAGCGGGGCGGCCGAGCTGCTCCGCTCCCCGCCGGACCCCCGACCGGTCCGCCGGCCGGGACCCGGGAGGGGCGCGCATCGCGCGCCCCTCCCCCCGAACCTCACAACCAGCATGAAGAAGGCAACATGACCGACACCACTTCCCCCACCGCGCAGCTCTCCGCCGCGGGCGTCAGCATCTGGCTCGACGACCTGTCCCGCGAGCGCATCGATGCCAAGGGCATCGAGAAGGTGATGGCCGAGCGCGACGTCGTCGGCATCACGACGAACCCCACCATCTTCGCGTCGGCCCTGGCCAAGGGCGAGGCGTACGACGCCCAGGTCCGCGAGCTCGCGGCCGACGGCGCCGACGTCGACCGCGCGGTCTTCGAGATCACCACCCGCGACGTGGGCGAGGCCGCGCGCATCTTCCGCCCCGTCTACGACCGCACCGCCGGCTTCGACGGCCGCGTCTCGATCGAGGTCTCCCCCGACTTCGCGAACGACACGCAGGCCACCATCGACGAGGCCCACAAGCTGTGGGAGAAGATCGCCGAGCCGAACGTCATGATCAAGATCCCGGCGACCCGCGAGGGCCTCGAGGCCATCACCGAGGTCATCGGCGCCGGCATCAGCGTCAACGTCACGCTGATCTTCTCGCTCGAGCGCTACCGCGAGGTCATCAACGCGTACCTCACCGGCCTCGAGAAGGCCAAGGCGGCGGGCATCGACCTGTCCACCATCCACTCGGTCGCGTCCTTCTTCGTGTCGCGGGTCGACACCGAGATCGACAAGCGCCTCGACGCGCTCGGCACCGACGAGGCCACGGCCCTGAAGAGCAAGGCCGGCGTCGCCAACGCGCAGCTCGCCTACCAGGCCTTCGAGCAGTCCTTCGCGTCCGAGCGGGCCCAGGGCCTCCTCGGCGCCGGCGCCAACAAGCAGCGCCCGCTGTGGGCGTCCACGGGCGTCAAGAGCCCGGACCTGCCCGACACGCTGTACGTCACGCAGCTCGTCGCCGCGGACGTCGTCAACACGATGCCGGAGAAGACGCTCGACGCGACCTTCGACCACGGCGTCATCGAGGGCGACACCATCACGGGCTCCTACGACGCCGCCAACGACGTGCTCGACCGCGTCGACGCCCTCGGCATCTCCTACAAGGAGGTCACCGAGCTCCTCGAGGAGGAGGGCGTCGCGAAGTTCAAGGTGTCGTGGAGCGAGCTCATCGAGACCGTCACCAACGCCCTGGACGGCGCCAAGTGAGCGTCCGCATCGCGCTGAGCGGTGCGGCGGCCACGGCCGTCGAGACCCACGTCCCCGCGCTCGTCGAGGCGCACGTCGCCTCCGGCATCACCGGGCTCGACGGCACCCTCTGGGGAGCCGACGCCGAGTCCGAGGCCACGAAGCGCCTCGGCTGGACGCAGGCGGTCTCCGTCTCGCGTCCGCTCGTCGCCGAGATCACGGCGCTCCGCGAGGAGCTCCGCGGCCAGGGCGTCGACCACATCGTCCTCGGGGGCATGGGCGGCTCGTCGCTCGCGCCCGAGGTCATCACGCGCACCGCGGGCGTCGAGCTCACGGTCCTCGACTCGACCGACCCGGGGCAGGTGCTCGCCGCGCTCGGCGACCGGCTCGCCACGACGGCCGTCGTCATCTCCTCCAAGTCGGGCTCGACGCTCGAGACGGACAGCCAGAAGCGCGTGTACGAGCGGTCGTTCCGCGAGGCGGGCATCGATCCCACCGCGCGCATCGTCATCGTGACCGACCCGGGATCCCCGCTCGACGAGTCCGCCCGTGCTGACGGGTACCGCGTCTTCAACGCCGACCCGGACGTGGGCGGCCGCTACAGCGCCCTCACGGCGTTCGGCCTCGTGCCGTCCGGCCTCGCCGGCGCCGACATCGGAGGCCTCCTCGACGAGGCGGAGGCGGCGTCCGCGCAGCTCGCCGTCGACGACGTGTCGAACCCGGGCCTCGTGCTCGGCGCCGCCATCGCCGGCACCTCGCCCATCAAGGACAAGCTCGGCATCGTCTCCGACGGCACCCACATCGTCGGCTTCGGCGACTGGGTCGAGCAGCTCATCGCGGAGTCCACCGGCAAGCTCGGCACGGGCCTCCTGCCCGTCGTCCTCCCGACGGACGCCCCCGAGCTCGACCTCGACCTCGCCGACCTGCAGATCGCGCGGCTCGTCGCCGACGTGGACGCACACGACGCGGCCGAGGGCGAGATCGTCATCAGCGGCACGCTGGGCGCGCAGATCCTCACGTGGGAGTACGCCGTCGCGGTCGCGGGCCGCCTGCTCGAGATCAACCCCTTCGACCAGCCCGACGTGGAGGCCGCCAAGGTCGCCGCGCGCGGTCTGCTGGACGACCGTCCCGCCCCCGAGGCCCCCGTCGTCACGACGGACGGCATCGAGGTCCGGGGCACGTCCGACGTCACCGAGGGCGCCACGGACGTGTCCTCCGCCATCGACGCCCTGCTCGCGCACGTCGGCCCCACGGGCTACGTCGCCGTGCAGGCGTTCGTCGACCGCCTCGCGCTCCCCGAGCTCGAGCGCCTCCGCGACGCCGTCGCCCGCAAGGCCGGCCGTCCGGTGACGTTCGGCTGGGGCCCGCGCTTCCTGCACTCCACGGGGCAGTTCCACAAGGGCGGCACCCCCGTCGGCGTGTTCCTGCAGATCACCGCGGACGCGGCCGAGGACCTCGCGATCCCCGACCGCCCCTTCACCTTCGGCGAGCTCATCCAGGCCCAGGCCGCCGGCGACGCCACCGTGCTCGCCGAGCACAGTCGTCCGGTACTGCGCCTGAACCTGACCGACCCCACCACGGACGCCCGGGCCCTGCTCTCGACGCTCGAATGACCGCATCGCCGGATCCGTCCGGCAGATCGAGGAGTTACATGTCGCCGGTGGATATCACCCCGGAATTCAATCCCCTGCGGATCCCGTCGGATCGTCGACTGAACCGCATCGCGGGGCCCAGCAGCCTCATCATCTTCGGCGTGACGGGTGACCTGTCACGCAAGAAGCTGATGCCGGCCGTCTACGACCTGGCCAACCGGGGGCTCCTGCCCCCGGGGTTCGCGCTCATCGGCTTCGCACGGAGGGACTGGGAGGACCAGGACTTCGAGCAGGTCGTGTACGAGGCCGTCAAGCAGTACTCGCGCACCAAGTTCGACGAGGACGTCTGGCGCCAGCTGGCGCAGGGCATCCGCTTCGTGCAGGGCACCTTCGACGACGACGAGGCGTTCCAGACGCTGAAGGAGATCACGGAGGAGCTCGACCGCGAGCGGGGCACGATGGGGAACCACGCGTTCTACCTGTCGATCCCGCCGAAGTCCTTCCCGCTGGTCACCGAGCAGCTCCGCCGCTCGGGTCTCGCGGAGCAGAAGGAGGGCCACTGGCGACGCGTCGTCATCGAGAAGCCCTTCGGCAGCGACCTGAAGACCGCGCGCGAGCTGAACGCGGTCGTCGAGACGGTCTTCCCGCCGGACTCGGTGTTCCGCATCGACCACTACCTGGGCAAGGAGACGGTCCAGAACATCCTGGCGCTGCGCTTCGCGAACCAGCTCTACGAGCCCCTGTGGAACGCCAACTACGTGGACCACGTGCAGATCACGATGGCCGAGGACATCGGGGTGGGCGGCCGTGCCGGCTACTACGACGGCATCGGCGCGGCGCGCGACGTCATCCAGAACCACCTGCTGCAGCTCCTCGCCCTCACGGCCATGGAGGAGCCCGTCGCGTTCGACGCGTCGAGCCTTCGGGACGAGAAGGAGAAGGTGCTGTCCGCGGTGCGCCTCCCCAAGGACCTCTCCACCGCCACGGCCCGCGGGCAGTACGCCGGCGGCTGGCAGGGCGGCGAGGAGGTCGTGGGCTTCCTCGACGAGGAGGGCATGGACCCCCAGTCGACGACGGAGACCTACGCGGCGATGCGCCTCGACATCAACACGCGCCGCTGGTCGGGCGTGCCGTTCTACCTGCGCGCGGGCAAGCGGCTCGGTCGCCGCGTGACGGAGATCGCGGTCGTGTTCAAGCGCGCGCCGCAGAACCTGTTCGCGGAGGACCAGACGTCGGCCCTCGGCCAGAACGCGCTCGTCATCCGGGTGCAGCCCGACGAGGGCGTCACCATCCGCTTCGGCTCCAAGGTGCCGGGTGCGGGGATGCAGGTGCGCGACGTCACCATGGACTTCGGCTACGGCCACGCCTTCACCGAGGCGAGCCCGGAGGCGTACGAGCGGCTCATCCTCGATGTGCTGCTCGGCGACCCGCCGCTCTTCCCCCGCCACCAGGAGGTCGAGCTGAGCTGGAAGATCCTGGACCCCATCGAAGAATTCTGGCGCACGCAGGGCCAGCCCGAGCAGTACCGACCGGGCACCTGGGGGCCGGCCTCGGCCGACGAGCTCCTCGCCCGCGACGGACGGACCTGGAGGCGGCCATGAGAGTCGATCTGCCGAACACCACCACCGCGAAGATCTCGAAGGCGCTCGTCAAGATCCGCGAGGAGGGCGGCGCCGTCGCCCTCGGCCGCGTCCTGACGCTCGTGATCTCCACCTCGCTCGGCAGCGAGGAGGAGGCCATCGAGGCTGCGAACGACGCGTCGCGCGAGCACCCCATGCGCGTCATCGTCATCTCGACCGAGCGCGGCGCCGCCGCGGAGACGACCACCGAGTCGGCCCGCGTGGACGCCGAGATCCGCGTGGGCGGCGACGCCGGCGCGAGCGAGGTCGTCGTCCTCCGCGTGTACGGCGCGGCTGCCGAGGACGAGGAGAGCCTGGTCACGGGCCTCCTCCTCCCCGACGCGCCCGTCGTGGCCTGGTGGCCGCACGACGCCCCCGCGGTCGTCAGCCAGTCGCCGCTCGGCCGCATCGCGCAGCGCCGCATCACCGACTCGTCGACGAGCAGCAACCCGCGCGTCGCCCTGCAGCACCTGGCGGAGACGTACGCGCCCGGGGACACGGACTTCGCGTGGACCCGGCTCACGCTGTGGCGTGCGCTGCTCGCCGCGGTGCTCGACCAGCCGCCGTACGAGCCCGTCACCCAGGTGGAGGTGTCCGGCGCCGCCGACTCCCCCTCCACCGTCCTGCTCGCCGCCTGGCTCGGCCTGCAGCTCCAGGTGCCGGTCCTGCACGAGGTCACCACCCGGGCCACCGGCTCGAGCGGCATCCACGGCGTGCGGCTGCACCGCGCGTCGGGTGTGATCGACCTCGACCGGCCGATCGCGAACGTCGCGACGCTCAAGCAGCCGAACCAGCCGACGCACGATGTGAGCCTCCCCCGCCGGAGCCTCCGCGACTGCCTAGCCGAGGAGCTCCGGCGCCTCGACCCCGACTCCCTCTACGGGGACGTGATCCGTCACGGACTCGAGCGGGCGACGGCGGGCCAGGGATACATCACCGCGTCCACCACCGCACGGAAGGACTCCGAAGAGCGATGACGAACGACCGCAGGGTGCTCGTGCACCCCGACAAGAAGGCCATGACCGGCTCCGTCGCCGCGCGCTTCCTCACGAAGCTCGTCGACATCCTGGATGAGGAGGAGACGGCCAACGTCGTCCTCACCGGGGGGACGGTGGGCCCGAGCATCCTCGCGGCCGTCAACGAGTCCGCGGCGCGCGACAGCGTCGACTGGACCCGCGTCCACTTCTGGTTCGGCGACGAGCGGTGGCTCCCGCACGGCGACCCCGAGCGCAACGACACCACGGTGCGCACGGCGCTGCTGGACCACATCGACGTCCCCGCCGAGAACGTCCACGCCATGGGCGCGAGCGACGCGGGGATGAGCCTCGACGAGGCCGTGCAGGCCTACACGGCGGAGCTCGCCGAGTTCGCGAACGGCGACACTTCGCTGCCCCGCTTCGACATCACGTTCCTCGGCGTCGGACCGGACGGCCACGTGGCGTCGCTCTTCCCGGACAGCGACGGCATCCGCACCATGGACACCGCCGTGGTCGCGGTGCGCAACAGCCCCAAGCCGCCGGCCGAGCGCATCTCGCTCACGCTGCCGGTCCTGAACTCCTCGCTGCGCATCTGGATGGTCCTCGCCGGGCCCGACAAGGCGTTCGCGCTCGGTCTCGCCCTCGCGGGTGCCGATCGCACCGAGGTGCCGGTTGCCGGCATCAAGGGCCGCAAGCGCACGGTCTTCTTCATCGACCGGGAGGCCGCCGCGGACGTGCCGGAGAACCTGATGCTGTCGTCCTACTGACGCACGATGCCGGCGAGAGCCGGACGACGGAGGGCGGGTCCTGAGGGGCCCGCCCTCCGTCGTCCCAGATGCGTCCACCCGCCACGCGGAGCACGCACCGCACGCAGAACGCCCCCGTCCACTCGGACGGGGGCGTTCTGCGTCGCTGACGCGTGCTGCTACTTCGTGGCCTTGACCGTCCCACGGCGGGCGCGGAGCTGCTCCAGCGCCTCCTCGAGGAGCTGGCTCGCCTCCTCCTCGCTGCGACGCTCCTTCACGTAGGCGAGGTGCGTCTTGTAGGGCTCCAGCTTGGCGACCGACGGCGGGTTCGCCTTGTCACGACCGGCCGGCAGACCCGACTGCGGGGAGTCGATGGTCTCGGGGATCTCCTCCTCGGGCAGGTTCGCCGCGAAGTGGCGGACGGTCTCGTTGCCGAGCGCGTCCCAGTACGAGATCGAGATGCGCTCCGCGTGGAAACCGCGGTCCTGCTCGCCCATGGGGCCCGCGCCGACGCGCGAACCGCGGATGGCGCTTCCTCCTGATGCCATGTGGCTGCTCCCTACAATCCGGTGTCGAACTTGGTGATCAGCCCGAGGACCACGATGCACGTGACCCAGACGAGGCCGAGGATGACGGTGATGCGGTTCAGGTTGCGCTCGGCGACTCCCGAGGAGCCGAGGCTCGACGTCGTGCCGCCTCCGAACATGTCGGAGAGACCGCCGCCCCGCCCCTTGTGCAGGAGGATGAGCATGGTCAGCAGGAGGCTGGTGATTCCCAGAACCACCTGCAGGACTACCTGGAGGATTTCCACGTGCGGCCTTTCGGGTGCGCGGTGCTGTGGCCGAGACCGACCGGTGAACGGCCGATGGGCCGTTGTCGATTATAGCGGGCGGCTGGACGCGGCGAGCCGTCCGCGCCCGGAGGGGCGCGGACGGCTCCGAGCGGGTGAGCGGATCAGACGCCGACGTGGGAGCGGAACCGCGCGATGGCGGAGAACTCCTGCACGTCGAGGCTGGCGCCGCCGACCAGCGCGCCGTCCACGTCCGGCTCGCGGAGGAAGCCCGCGATGTTGCCGGACTTGACCGATCCGCCGTAGAGGATGCGCGTGGCCTTCGCGGCCTCGTCGCCCAGGATCTCGGCGACGACCGCGCGCAGCGGCGCCGCCACCTGCTGGGCCTGCTCGGGAGTCGCGGCGACGCCGGATCCGATGGCCCACACGGGCTCGTAGGCGACGACGACGTCGGCGCCCTTCTCGAGCCCCTGGAGCGCGACGCGCAGCTGCGCCACGGGGACGGCGCTCGCGCCGTGCTCCTCGAGGTCGGCTGCGGTCTCGCCCACGCAGATCACGGGGACGATGCCGTGGGCGACGGCCGCCGTGGACTTGGCGGCCACCTGCTCGTCGGTCTCCCCGTGCAGGGTGCGCCGCTCCGAGTGGCCGACGATCACGTAGCGGCAGGCGAGCTGCGCGAGGAACGCCGCGGAGATCTCCCCCGTGTACGCGCCCGACTCGTGCTCGGAGACGTCCTGTCCGCCATAGGCGAGCTCCAGCTTGTCGGCCGACACGAGCGTCTGCACGCTCCGGATGTCGGTGGCCGGCGGGAACACCGCGACCTCAGCCTCCGCGTAGTCGTGCTTCGCGTCCTTGAGGCTCCAGGCGAGCTTCTGCACGAAGGCGATGGCCTGGAGGTGGTCCAGGTTCATCTTCCAGTTGCCCGCGATGAGGGGCGTGCGCCCCGCGGGGCGATCCGTCACTGCCATCCGAGGACCTCCAGTCCCGGCAGGCGCTTCCCCTCGAGGAACTCGAGGCTCGCGCCGCCTCCGGTCGAGATGTGACCGAAGCGGTCATCATCGAATCCGAGCGCGCGGACGGCGGCGGCGCTGTCGCCGCCTCCGACCACGGACAGCCCCTCGACGCGCGTGAGCGCGTCGGCGACCGTCTTCGTGCCGGCCGCGAACGGCTCCAGCTCGAAGACGCCCATGGGCCCGTTCCAGAACACCGTGGTCGAGCCGCGGATGATGGTGGCGAACGCCTCGGCGGTCTCGGGGCCGATGTCGAGCCCGAGCCCCTTCTCGCCCGCGGGCGTCTGCTCGATGGCGTCCGCGCGCGTGACCTCGTGTGCGGCGTCGGCGGAGAACCCGTCGGCGACCACCACGTCGGTGGGGAGCACGATCTGGACGCCCCGCTCCTCCGCCTCGGCCAGGTAGCCCTTGACGGTCTCGACCTGGTCCTCCTCGAGGAGGCTGGATCCGACGGAGTGGCCCTGCGCCTTCAGGAAGGTGAAGAGCATCCCGCCGCCGATGAGCAGCGAGTCGACGCGCGGCAGCAGGTGGCCGATGACGCCGAGCTTGTCGGACACCTTGGAACCGCCGAGGACGACCGTGTAGGGCCGCTCCGGGTTCTCCGTCAGGCGGTCCAGCACCTCGAGCTCGCTCGCGATCAGCGAGCCGGCGGCGCTCGGCAGGACCGAGGCGAGCTCGAAGACGCTGGCCTGCTTGCGGTGCACGACGCCGAAGCCGTCGGACACGAACGCGTCCCCCAGCTCGGCGATCGACTCCGCGAAGCCGCGGCGGACGGACTCGTCCTTGCTCGTCTCCTCCGCGTGGAAGCGCAGGTTCTCGAGCACGACGACGTCGCCGTCCGCGAGGGCGTCCACGGCGGCGCGGGCGGAGTCGCCCACGGTGTCCGTCGCGAACGCAACCTCGACCTCGAGCAGCTCGCCGAGGCGCGCCGCGACGGGGCGGAGGCTGTACTGCTCGTCCGGGGTGCCGTCTGGCCGGCCGAGGTGCGAGATCACGACGACGCGCGCGCCGGCCTCGCGGAGACCCGTGAGGGTCCCCAGCGAGGCGCGGATGCGCCCGTCATCCCCGATCACGCCGTCCTTCAGGGGGACGTTGAGGTCGCAGCGCACGATGACGCGACGACCCCGGAGGTCCCCCAGGGAGTCGATGGTGCGGAGTCCCACGGCCGGTTACAGGCGATCGGCGACGTACTCGGTGAGGTCGACGAGGCGGTTGGAGTAGCCCCACTCGTTGTCGTACCACGACGCGACCTTGACCTGCGAGCCGATGACCTTCGTGAGGCCGGCGTCGAAGATGGAGGAGTGCGGGTCGTTCACGATGTCGCTCGAGACGATGGGGTCCTCGGTGTACTTGAGGATGCCCTTGAGCGGGCCCTCGGCCGCGGCCTTGTAGGCGGCGTTGACCTGTTCGACCGTGACGTTCGCCGTGGTCTCGATGGTCAGGTCGGTGATCGAGCCGGTGGGCACGGGCACGCGGAGGGCGTAGCCGTCGAGCTTGCCGACGAGCTCCGGGATCACGAGGCCGAGCGCCTTGGCGGCACCCGTCGACGTGGGGATGATGTTGACCGCGGCGGCGCGCGCGCGACGCAGGTCGCTGTGCGGGCCGTCCTGCAGGTTCTGGTCGGCCGTGTAGGCGTGGACCGTCGTCATGAGGCCGCGCTCGATGCCGAACTCGTCGAGGAAGACCTTGGCGAGGGGCGCGAGGCAGTTGGTGGTGCACGACGCGTTGGAGATCACGTCGTGGGTGGCGGGGTCGTAGGTGCCCTCGTTGACGCCGAGGACGAGGGTCGCGACGTTGTCGCCCGTGGCGGGCGCGGAGACGAGGACCTTCTTGGCGCCGGCGGCGATGTGCTTGCGCGCATCCTCCGCCTTGGTGAAGCGGCCGGTGGACTCGATGACGATCTCGACGCCCAGCTCGCCCCAGGGGAGGTTGGCGGGGTCGCGCTCCTCGAGCACGCGGATCGCCTTGCCGTTGACGACGATGTTGTCGCCGTCCAGCTCGACGGTCGCGTCGAGGCGGCCGGTGATGGAGTCGTACTTGAGCAGGTGCGCGAGGGCCGTGTTGTCGGTGAGGTCGTTCACCGCGACGATCTCGATGTCGCTGCCCTTGGCGAGCGCTGCGCGGAAGTAGTTGCGGCCGATGCGGCCGAAGCCGTTGATGCCGATCTTGACGGTCACGTGTTCTCCTGATGTTCTGCGCGCTCGGGGGCGGCGGTGGGTGGTGGAGGTTCGGGTGCGGGAGTCCTGGCGTGCGGGAGCCGCGGGCGGCCGGGGTCTCCCGTCCGGCCGCCCGCGGCGGCGCCTACGAGAGGAGGAAGAGGCCCTGCGTCTTGGTGCGGGCGGCCTCGAAGCGCGCCTGCACGTCGGCCCAGTTGACGATGTTCCAGAACGCCTTGACGTAGTCGGCCTTGACGTTGACGTAGTCGAGGTAGAAGGCGTGCTCCCACATGTCGAGCAGCAGGATCGGCACGGTCGCCGCGGCGAGGTTGCCCTGGTGGTCGTACAGCTGCTCGATGATGAGCTTCTGGCCGAGCGAGTCCCACGCGAGGATGCTCCAGCCGGAGCCCTGGATGCCGAGCGCGGAGGCGGTGAAGTGCGCCTGGAACTTGTCGTACGAGCCGAAGAACTCGTCGATGGCCGCGGCGAGCTCGCCGGTGGGCTTGTCGCCGCCGTCGGGGCTGAGGTTGTTCCAGAACACCGTGTGGTTCACGTGGCCCGCGAGGTTGAACGCGAGGTCCTTCTGCAGCTTGTTGACGAACGTCAGGTCGCCGGCGTCGCGCGCCTCCTGCAGCTTGACGAGGGCGGTGTTCGCGCCGTCGACGTAGGTCTTGTGGTGCTTGTCGTGGTGCAGCTCCATGATGCGGCCGCTGATGTTCGGCTCGAGGGCCGAGTAGTCGTACGGGAGGTCGACGAGAGTGTAGTCAGCCATAGGTGTATCTCCTCTTCATTGCCCGGGGGCTCCCGGCCAGAGGCCGGGGGTGGGTGACGGATCGAGTCTAGTCCGGCGGCCCTCCGCGGGACCTGGCCGGATGACGCCGGACGTCGAGCGGATCCCGCCCGCAGCCCGCTGCGGACGACACCGCGTGCCGCGGGCGCCCCGGGCGGATCAGACGTCGTCGAGGTCGGCCGGGAGGTTCGCGTCCGTGCCGGGCAGGCCCTCGTCGACGGCCTTCTTGTCGGCCATCGCCAGCAGGCGGCGGATGCGCCCGGCGACCGCGTCCTTGGTCATGGGCGGATCCGCGTGGTGACCCAGCTCGTCGAGGCTCGAGTCGCGGAAGCGCAGGCGCAGGTCGCCGGCGTACTTGAGGTGCTCGGGGATGTCGGGGCCGAGGATCTCCATGGCCCGCTCGACGCGCGCGCACGCGGCGACGGCCGCCTGCGCGGAGCGGCGGAGGTTGGCGTCGTCGAAGTTGACCAGGCGGTTGGCGGTGGCGCGCACCTCGCGACGCTGCCGCATCTCCTCCCAGTTGACGACCGTGCCCTGCGCGCCCATGGCCCGCAGCATCTGCCCGATGGCGTCGCCGTCGCGGATCACGACGCGGTGGACGCCGCGGACCTCGCGCGCCTTCGCGCTCACGTCGAGACGGCCGGCGGCGCCGACGAGGGCCATCGCCGCCTCGTTGCCGGGGCAGGTCACCTCGAGGGCGGCGGAGCGACCCGGGTCGGTGAGCGTGCCCGCCGCCAGGAACGCGCCGCGCCACACGGCGGCGATCTCCTCGCGCGAGCCCGTGGTGAGCCGGTTGGGGAGGCCGCGGATGGGCCGGCGTCGCGCGTCGAGGAGCCCCGTCTGCCGCGCCAGGGTCTCGCCGCCCTCCATGACGCGGACCAGGTAGTGCGTGGCGCGGCGCATGCCGGACGCGGGGATCACGGAGATGTCGCTGCGGACCCCGTAGAGCTCGGCCAGGTCCTTGCGCACGCGGCGGGCCAGGAGCGGGGTGTCCAGCTCCGACTCCACGGCGATGCGGTTGGAGATGAGGTGCAGACCGCCGGAGAAGCGGAGGATCGTGGCCAGCTCGGCAGCCCTCACCGTGGTCTTGCTGACCTCGACGCGTGACAGTTCTTCCTTGACGTCCGAGGTCAGAGGCAAATGCTTACTCCCTTGATGAGATGGGTGCCCTACTCCCGGCCGAGGTCGCGGTGCTTGGTGCTGACAGCGACGCCGGGAAGGGCGCGGAGGAGGCTGGTGAGCTCCTCGGCGACGGCTACCGAGCGGTGCTTGCCGCCGGTACAGCCGATAGCGATCGTAGCGTGTCTCTTGTTCTCCCGCTGGTACCCGGCGAGCACCGGGGCGAGGGCCCGGGCGTACGCGTAGACGAACTCCTCGGCGCCCTCCTGGCCCAGCACGTAGTCGCTGACGGCCTTGTCGCGGCCGGTGAGCGGCCGGAGCTCCGGGGTCCAGAACGGGTTCGGCAGGAAGCGCATGTCGGCCACCATGTCCGCGTCCGCGGGCGTCCCGTACTTGAAGCCGAAGCTCATGACGGTGACGCGGACGCCGGCGTCGTCGGCCCCGCTGAACTGCTCGGTGATGGTCGTGGCCAGCTGGTGGATGTTGAGCTCGGATGTGTCGATGACGAGGTCGCTGGCCTCGCGGATCTCGATCATCCGGGCGCGCTCGGCCGCGATGCCGTCCAGGAGCGTCCCGTTGCCCTGCAGGGGGTGCGGCCGGCGCACCTGCTCGAAGCGGCGCACGAGCGCCGCGTCCGTGGCCTCGAGGAACAGGACGCGGAGGCGGGGTCCCGTGCCGAAGGTCTGCAGGACGTCGCGCAGCTCGGAGAAGAAGTCGCCGCCGCGCACGTCGACCACCGCGGCGATCTTCGGCAGCGACGTGCCCGCGCGGCCGGCCAGCTCGACGAGCGGCTTGAGCATCTGCGGCGGCAGGTTGTCGACGACGTACCAGCCGAGGTCCTCCAGCGCGTTGCCGACGGTGGAGCGGCCCGCGCCGGACATCCCCGTCACGATCATGACGTCCTGCTGGGGGATCTCCACGCTCATGCCGGCATGCACCTCTCGTCGCGCTGGTCTGTGGGTCGAGTCTAGGCGGGACCCGCGACACGCCGCCCGCGGCCCCGGGTCACGAGCGGAGCCGCTCGTAGACGGCCTGCGCGAGCGTCGGGCCGATCGTGCGGACGGCCGCGATCTCCTCGACCTCCGCCTGCTTGAGCTTGGCGACCGAGCCGAACTGCTGGAGCAGGCGCTGCACCCGCGACGGACCGAGACCCGGGATCTCGTTCAGCACCGACGTGATGTCGCGCTTCCGACGGGCGCGCTGGTGCGTGATGGCGAACCGGTGCGCCTCGTCGCGGATGCGCTGGATGAGGAAGAGCGCGTCGCTGTTGCGCGGCAGGATGATCGGGTAGTCCGAGTCGGGCAGCCATATCTCCTCCAGGCGCTTCGCGATGCCCGCGAGCTGGATGCCCGTCACGCCGGACTCCTCGAGCGCCCGCTGGGCGGCCGCGACCTGCGGCTGGCCGCCGTCGACGATGAGCAGGTTCGGGCTGTAGGAGAACCTGTTGACCGGCGGAGCCTCGCCGAGCTCGGGCGGGGCGGCGTCGGCGGGCACCTCCGCCTCCTTGCCGAGGTACGCGAGACGCCGGGTGATGACCTGGTGGATGGACTCGGTGTCGTCCGTGGAGTCGGCGATGTTGAAGCGGCGGTACTGGTCCTTGCGCGGGAGACCGTCCTCGAAGACGACCATCGACGCGACGATGTTGGTGCCGCTGAGGTGCGAGACGTCGTAGCACTCCATCCGCAGGGGGGCGTCGGGCATGCCGAGCGCCTCCTGGATGTCCGCGAGGGCCTTCGACCGCGTCGTGAAGTCGGAGCTGCGCCTCGTCTTGTAGAGCATGAGCGCGTTCTGCGCGTTGGTGGCGGCGGTCTGCGCGAGCGCGGCCTTGTCGCCGCGCTGGGCGACCCGGAGGTCCACCTGCCAGGAGCTCGGCCGTCCCCGGCGGACGGTGCCGTCGTCCTCCCCCGCGGCCCGACGCTGGCTGAGCCACAGCTCCAGCTCGGCGGCGTCCGCCGGGAGCTCCGGGACGAGGACCTCGCGGGGCGGGTGCGCGTCGTCCTCGTAGGCGTTGTGGAGGACGGTCTCGACGAGCTCGCCGATGCCGATGTCGAGCTCCTTGTCGACGACCCAGGTGCGCGTGCCCCGGATGCGGCCGCCGCGGACCATGAACTGCTGCACGGCCGCCGCGAGCTCGTCCGCGGCGATGCCGAACACGTCGGCGTCGACGCGGTCGTCGAACACCACGGCGGTCTTGGACAGCGCCGCCTCGAGCGCGCCGATGTCGTCACGGTGCCGCGCCGCGGCCTCGTAGTCCATCTCCGCCGCGGCGTCCTTCATCCGCTGGGTGAGCTGGCCCACGTACTTCGAGTCGTTGCCGGCCATGAAGCTCACGAAGTCGTCCGCGATCTCGCGGTGCTCCTCCTCCGAGACGCGGCCGACGCACGGCGCGGCGCAGCGGCCGATGTCGCCCAGCAGGCACGGCCGGTTGGTCTGCCGCGCGCGCTTGAAGGTGCTCTCCGAGCAGGAGCGCACGGGGAAGACCTTGAGCATGTGGTCGACCGTCTCGCGGATCGCCCACACCTTCGTGTAGGGGCCGAAGTACTTGGCCCCGCGGATCTTGCGGTTGCGGGTCACCATGACGCGCGGGTAGTCCTCCCCCAGCGTCACGGCCAGGTACGGGTACGACTTGTCGTCCCGGAACTTGACGTTGAAGGGCGGATCGAACTCCTTGATCCAGGTGAACTCGAGCTGGAGCGCCTCGAACTCGCTGCCGACCACGGTCCACTCCACGCCGGCCGCGGAGGTCACCATGCGGCGCGTGCGCTCGTGCAGGCTCTGCAGGGGGGCGAAGTAGTTGGCGAGGCGGGCGCGGAGGTTGTTCGCCTTGCCCACGTACAGCACGCGGCCGGCGGCGTCTCGGAACCGGTAGACGCCCGGCGACGTGGGGATCTCCCCCGCCGCCGGACGGTAGCCGACCGTGTCGGTGCGGGCCATCAGCCGGCCGCGCGCTCCTCGCGCGCACGCTGCGACTCGAGCGCGGCCGCCTCGGCCTCGGCGTCGAGGACCTCGCGGAGGAACCCGCCGGTGTAGCTCTCCGGCACCGTCGCGAGGTGCTCCGGCGTGCCGGTCGCGAGGACCGTGCCGCCACCGGCGCCGCCCTCGGGGCCCATGTCGATGAGCCAGTCGGCGGACTTGATGACGTCGAGGTTGTGCTCGATGACGATGACCGTGTTGCCCTTGTCCACGAGCCCGTTGAGCACCAGCAGCAGCTTCCGCACGTCCTCGAAGTGGAGGCCCGTGGTGGGCTCGTCGAGGACGTAGACGCTCCGGCCGTTCGACCGCCGCTGCAGCTCCGTCGACAGCTTGACGCGCTGCGCCTCGCCGCCCGAGAGCGTGGTGGCGCTCTGCCCCAGCCGCACGTATCCGAGGCCCACGTCGACGAGCGTCTTCATGAAGCGGTGGATGGCCTGGATGGGCTCGAAGAACTCCGCCGCCTCGCTGATGGACATGTCGAGCACCTCGGCGATGCTCTTGCCCTTGTAGTGGACGCTCAGGGTGTCGCGGTTGTAGCGCGCTCCCCCGCAGACCTCGCAGGCCACGTACACGTCGGGCAGGAAGTTCATCTCGATCTTGATGGTGCCGTCGCCCGAGCACGCCTCGCAGCGGCCGCCCTTGACGTTGAAGCTGAAGCGGCCGGGGAGGTAGCCGCGGGCCTTCGCCTCGGTCGTCTCGGCGAAGAGCGTGCGGATGCGGTCGAACACGCCGGTGTAGGTCGCGGGATTGGAGCGCGGGGTGCGGCCGATGGGGTTCTGGTCGACGTGCACGACCTTGTCGAGGTTCTCGAGCCCCGTGACGCGCGAGTGCTTGCCCGGGACCTTGCGGGCGCCGTTGAGCTCGTTGGCGAGCACCCGGTAGAGGATGTCGTTCACGAGGGACGACTTGCCCGATCCGCTGACGCCCGTGACCGCGGTGAGCGTGCCGAGCGGGAACGCGGCCGTGACGTTCTGCAGGTTGTTGGCGCGCGCGCCGACGACCTGGATCTGGCGCTTCCGGTCGATCCTCCGGCGCTTGGCGGGCGTCGCGATGGCCTTGCGGCCCGCGAGGTAGTCGCCCGTGAGCGACTCGCGGTTCTCGATGAGCCCGGCGTAGGAGCCCGAGTGCACGACCTTGCCGCCGTTGACGCCGGCGCCCGGGCCGATGTCGACGATCCAGTCGGCCGTGCGGATGGTGTCCTCGTCGTGCTCGACGACGATGAGCGTGTTGCCGAGGTCGCGCAGCTTCACCAGGGTCTCGATGAGCCGGCGGTTGTCGCGCTGGTGCAGGCCGATGCTCGGCTCGTCGAGCACGTAGAGCACCCCCGTGAGCCCGGACCCGATCTGCGTGGCCAGGCGGATGCGCTGCGCCTCGCCGCCGGAGAGCGACGCGGCGGCGCGGGCCAGGTTCAGGTAGTTGAGCCCCACCTCGATGAGGAACTCGAGGCGCACGCGGATCTCCCGCAGCACCTGCGCGGCGATGTGCGCCTCGCGGTCGGTCAGCTCGAGCTGCGCCATGAACTCCTGCGCGTCGGACAGGCTCATCTCCGCCACGTCCGCGATGTTCGCGCCGTGCACGAGGACGGCGAGCACCTCGGGCTTCAGGCGCTTGCCGTCGCACACGGGGCACGGGATCTCGCGGAGGTATTCCCCCCAGCGCGCGCGCTGGTTGTCGGTCTCGGCCTGGGCGAACTGGCGCTCGATGTACGGCATGACGCCCTCGAAGCCGGACGAGTAGGTCATCTCCCGGCCGTAGCGGTTCTTCCACTTGACCTGCACCTCGAAGTCGTTGCCGCGGAGGACCGCCTCGCGGACCTCCTCCGACAGCTTCCGCCAGGGCGTCGTGAGGGAGAACTTGAGGTCGCGGGCGAGACCGGCGAGCAGCTTCTCGTAGTACTGGAAGAGGCCCTTGCCCTGCGTGGTCCACGGCAGGATGACGCCGTCCGCGATGCTCAGCGACTCGTCGCCGATGAGGAGCTCCTGGTCGACCGACATGCGCGTACCGAGACCCGAGCACTCCGGGCATGCGCCGAACGGCGCGTTGAACGAGAAGGTGCGCGGCTCGATCTCGGTGAGCTGGATCGGGTGGTTGTTCGGGCAGGATAGCTTCTCGGAGTACGTGCGGAGGCCCCCGGGACCCTCGACGTCGACGAAGTCGATCATGACGATGCCGTCCGTGAGGCGGAGCGCGGTCTCGAGCGAGTCCGTGAGGCGGCCCAGGATGTCCTCGTTCGCGACGAGGCGGTCGACCACGACCGAGATGTCGTGCTTGTACTGCTTCTTCAGCTTGGGCGGCGAGCTGAGCTGGATGAGCTCGCCGTCGACGATGGCGCGCGAGTAGCCACCGGACGCCAGCTCCGCGAAGAGGTCGACGAACTCGCCCTTCTTCTGCGACACGATGGGGCTGACCACCTGGTACCGGGTGCCGGACTCGAGCTCCATGAGCTGGTCGGCGATCTGCTGGACCGTCTGGCGGGAGATGCGCTCCCCGCAGGTGGGGCAGTGCGCGACGCCGATGCGGGCCCAGAGCAGCCGCATGTAGTCGAAGATCTCGGTGATGGTGCCGACCGTCGAGCGGGGGTTGCGGTTCGTGGACTTCTGGTCGATGGAGACCGCGGGGCTCAGGCCCTCGATGAAGTCGACGTCCGGCCGGTCGACCTGGCCGAGGAACTGGCGCGCGTATGCGGACAGCGACTCGACGTACCGGCGCTGCCCCTCCGCGAAGATCGTGTCGAAGGCGAGGGAGGACTTGCCGGACCCCGAGAGGCCCGTGAAGACGACGAGCGAGTCGCGCGGGATGTCGAGGTCGACGTCGCGGAGGTTGTGCACGCGCGCACCGCGCACGCTGAGGAGGGAGGAGGACTCGACGGGGGAGATTGACACCTGTCCATCGTATGCGTCGCCACCGACACGACCGACGGAGGGGGACGCCGCGACCGGCGCCTGCTCCTCCGCGCCCCGGCAGCCCCGCTCAGGACAGGTGGCCCGCCTTCTCCATCTGCCGCAGCTCCCGCTTCAGGTCCCCGAGCTCGTCGCGCAACCGCGCCGCCAGCTCGAACTTCAGCTCGCCGGCAGCCTGGAGCATCTGGTCGTTGAGGTCGGAGATGATCGTCTCCAGCTCGTTGGCGCCCGCGGCCGCCTTGCCCTCGCGTCGGAGGTTCGGCGTGGGCGACCGCTTGCCGCCTCCGCGTCCCTCGAGCATCTTCTTCGTGTCCTCGCCCTCGCGGGCGAGGATCTCCGTGATGTCCGCGATGCGCTTGCGCAGCGGGGTGGGGTCGATGCCGTGCTCGAGGTTGTACGCGACCTGCTTCTCGCGCCGACGGTCGGTCTCCTCGATGGCGCGCTTCATGCTGTCCGTCAGCACGTCCGCGTACATGTGCACCTCGCCCGAGACGTTGCGCGCCGCGCGGCCGATGGTCTGGATGAGCGACGTCGACGACCGGAGGAACCCCTCCTTGTCGGCGTCGAGGATGGCGACGAGCGAGACCTCGGGGAGGTCGAGCCCCTCGCGCAGGAGGTTGATGCCCACCAGCACGTCGTAGATGCCCGCGCGCAGCTCCGAGAGGAGCTCGACGCGTCGCAGCGTGTCCACGTCCGAGTGGAGGTAGCGCACGCGCACGCCCGCCTCGGCGAAGTAGTCGGTGAGCTCCTCCGCCATCTTCTTCGTGAGCGTGGTGACGAGGATGCGCTCGTCCTTCTCGACGCGGACGCGGATCTGCTCCAGCAGGTCGTCGATCTGGCCCTTCGTGGGCTTGACCACGATGGCGGGGTCGATGAGCCCGGTGGGGCGGATGATCTGCTCCACCACGCCGTCGCCCATGCCCAGCTCGTACTTGCCGGGCGTCGCGGACATGTACACGGTCTGGCCGACGCGCTCCGTGAACTCGTTCCACTTCAGCGGCCGGTTGTCGAGCGCGCTCGGGAGACGGAAGCCGTGCTCGACGAGCGTGCGCTTGCGCGACGAGTCGCCCTCGAACATGGCGCCGATCTGCGGCACCGTGACGTGGGACTCGTCGATGACCACGAGGAAGTCGTCCGGGAAGTAGTCGAGGAGGCAGTGCGGGGCCTCCCCCGCGTCGCGCCCGTCGATGTGGCGCGAGTAGTTCTCGATGCCGGAGCAGAAGCCGATCTGCTGCATCATCTCGATGTCGAAGTTGGTGCGCATCCGCAGGCGCTGCGCCTCGAGGAGCTTGCCCTCGCGCTCGAGCACCGCCAGGCGCTCCTCCAGCTCCTGCTGGATGGTGCCGATGGCACGCTGCATGACCTCGGTCTCCGCCACGTAGTGCGAGCCGGGGAAGACGGACACCGAGTCCATCTTGCGGACCACGTCGCCCGTGAGGGGGTGCAGCGTGTAGAGCGCCTCGATCTCGTCGCCGAACATCTCGATGCGGATGGCCAGCTCCTCGTACATCGGGATGATCTCGATGGTGTCGCCCCGCACGCGGAAGTTGCCGCGCGAGAAGTCGACGTCGTTGCGCTGGTACTGCATGGAGACGAACTTGCGGATGAGCGTGTCGCGGTTGATCTGCATGCCCACCTGCAGGGCCACCATCGCGTTCATGTACTGCTCCGGCTGTCCGAGGCCGTAGATGCAGGACACGGTGCTCACCACCACCACGTCCCGACGGCTGAGCAGCGAGTTCGTGGTGGAGTGCCGCAGGCGCTCGACCTCGGCGTTGACCGAGGAGTCCTTCTCGATGAACGTGTCCGTCTGCGGGACGTAGGCCTCGGGCTGGTAGTAGTCGTAGTAGGAGACGAAGTACTCGACCGCGTTGTCCGGCATGAGCTCGCGGAACTCCGTCGCCAGCTGCGCCGCGAGGGTCTTGTTGTGGGCGAGGATGAGCGTCGGCCGCTGGACCTTCTCGATGAGCCAGGCCGCCGTGGCGGACTTGCCGGTGCCGGTGGCGCCCAGGAGGACGATGTCGGGCTCGCCGGCGTTGACCCGACCCGCCAGCTCGGCGATGGCCGTGGGCTGGTCGCCGCTCGGGGAGTACTCGCTGACGACCTTGAACGGGCGCACGGACCGGGTGGGCTGCATGCCCCCGAGTCTACGAGCGGCCTCCGACACCGCCGGACAGGTTCGCCCACAGCCGATCGGTCTGCGCCAGGGTGCTCGCCAGCGAGACGCCGGAGTCGACGACGTCGTCGGCGACGGCGAGGCGCTCCGCGTCCGTGGCCTGCGACGCGATGCGCCGCTCGGCCTCCTCGGCGGGCATGCCGCGGAGCTCGACCAGGCGCCGGATCCGCTCCTCGCGCGGCGCGTGGACCACCACGATCCGGTCGAACTCGTCGACGCGGCCGGACTCGACCAGCAGGGGGATGTCGTAGACGACGACCGCGTCCGGGTCCCGCTCCTCCGCCTCGGCCATCCGCCGGGCGGACAGCGCGCGGACCGCCGGATGCGTGATGGCCTCCAGGTCGCGCCGGGCGTCCGGGTCGCGGAACACGACGGCGCCGAGCGCGGGCCGGTCGAGCGAGCCGTCGGCGGCGATGACGTCCGGGCCGAAGCGGCGGGCGATCTCCGCCAGCGCCGGCGTGCCGGGCTCCACCACCTCGCGGGCCAGCCGGTCGGCGTCGATGCGCACGGCGCCGAGCTCCGCCAGCCGGTCGGCCACCACCGTCTTGCCCGCGGCGATGCCGCCCGTCAGTCCGATCCTCCGCATGCATCCAGCCTAGGCGCGCCCGGAGGAGCGGCGCGGCGCCAGGGGACGACGAAGGCGGCCCTCCCGGAAGGGAGGGCCGCCTCGTCATGGTGCGGGTGGTGCTACTTCGAGCTGGACAGCTTCTCGCGCAGGGCGGCGAGGCTCTCGTCGTCCGCCAGCGTGCCGGCGCCCGTCGAGTCGCTCGTGAAGCCGGGACCGGCGGACGTGATGCCCGTGTCGGCCGCCTCGGCCTCGGCTGCCGCCGCGACCTGCTTCTTGTGGGCCTCCCAGCGGGCCTGGGCTGCGGCGTACTGCTGCTCCCAGGTCTCGCGCTGCGACTCGAAGCCTTCCTTCCACTCGTTGGTCTCCGGGTCGAAGCCCTCGGGGTACTTGTAGTTCCCCTGGTCGTCGTACTCGGTGAGCATGCCGTAGAGGGCCGGGTCGAACTCGGTGCCCTCGGGGTCGACGCCGTCGTTGGCCTGCTTGAGGCTCAGCGAGATGCGGCGACGCTCGAGGTCGATGTCGATGACCTTGACGAACACCTCGTCGCCGACGGACACGACCTGCTCGGCGAGCTCGACGTGCTTGCCGGAGAGCTCCGAGATGTGCACGAGGCCCTCGATGCCCTCGGCCACGCGGACGAACGCACCGAACGGCACCAGCTTGGTGACCTTGCCGGGCGCGACCTGGCCGATGGCGTGCGTGCGGGCGAAGACCTGCCAGGGGTCCTCCTGCGTCGCCTTGAGCGACAGCGAGACGCGCTCGCGGTCCAGGTCGACCTCGAGGATCTCGACGGTCACCTCCTGGCCCACCTCGACGACCTCGCTGGCGTGCTCGATGTGCTTCCAGCTGAGCTCGGAGACGTGCACGAGGCCGTCGACGCCGCCCAGGTCCACGAACGCACCGAAGTTGACGATCGAGGAGACCACGCCCTTGCGGACCTGGCCCTTCTGGAGGTTGTTGAGGAACGTGCTGCGGCTCTCGGACTGCGTCTGCTCGAGCAGGGCGCGGCGCGACAGGACCACGTTGTTGCGGTTCTTGTCGAGCTCGAGGATCTTGGCCTCGATCTCCTGGCCGAGGTACGGCGTGAGGTCGCGGACGCGGCGCAGCTCGATGAGCGAGGCCGGGAGGAAGCCGCGGAGGCCGATGTCCACGATGAGGCCGCCCTTGACGACCTCGATGACGGTGCCGGTGACGACGCCGTCGGACTCCTTGATCTTCTCCACGTCGCCCCACGCACGCTCGTACTGCGCGCGCTTCTTCGACAGGATCAGACGGCCTTCCTTGTCCTCCTTCTGGAGGACGAGGGCCTCGACGGTGTCGCCGACCTTGACGACCTCCGTGGGGTCGACGTCGTGCTTGATGGACAGCTCACGCGAGGGGATGACGCCCTCGGTCTTGTAGCCGACGTCGATCAGGACCTCGTCCCGATCGATCTTCACGACGGTGCCCTCGATGAGGTCCCCGTCGTTGAAGAACTTCAGTGTCTTCTCGACCGCGGCGAGGAAGTCCTCAGCAGATCCGATGTCGTTGATCGCGACCTGCTTGGGCGCCTTGTCGGTCGTTGCGATTGTCATGTAGTTAGTGCTCCAGGATGGGCATGAATAAGGCCGCGGACGCGGACCCGCGCGGGTACCGGTCGAGCGGCGGACAGATGGGTCGTCGCAGAACTGCGACAGTCGATCTTAGACCCGGCCCGGGAGGCGGGACAACCGCGCCGCGCGGGACGACCGCGCCGCGCGGGACGACCGCGCCGCGCGGGACCGCCGCGCGGCGCCCGCCCCGCGGGATCAGCGGAGGACCGTGGCCCGCAGCGTGTCGAGGCCGACGCCGCCGACGTCGAGCGCCCGGCGGTGGAACTCGCGGATGTCGAAGGCGTCGCCCTCGCGGCGCCGCGTCTCGTCCCGGAGGTCCTCCCAGATGCGCTGGCCGACCTTGTAGGAGGGCGCCTGGCCCGGCCAGCCGAGGTACCGGTTCACCTCGAAGCGCACGAACGACGGGTCCATGTTGACGTTGCGGCCCATGAAGTCGAAGGCGTATCCCGCGTCCCACACCGCGTCGCCGTCGGGCACGCGCTTGCCGAGGTGGACGCCGATGTCGAGCACCACGCGCGCGGCGCGCATCCGCTGGCCGTCGAGCATGCCGAGCCGGTCGGCCGGGTCGTCGAGGTAGCCGAGCTCCTGCATGAGGCGCTCGGCGTACAGCGCCCAGCCCTCCGCGTGCCCGGAGGTGCCCGCGAAGCGGCGCCACGTGTTCAGCTCGGCCTTGTTGTAGGTGGCCTGCGCGATCTGCAGGTGATGCCCCGGGACGCCCTCGTGGTAGACGGTGGTGAGCTCGCGCCAGGTGTCGAACTCGGTGACGCCCTCGGGCACGGACCACCACATGCGGCCCGGCCGGCTGAAGTCGTCCGCGGGGCCGGAGTAGTAGATGCCGCCCTCCTGCGTGGGGGCGATCATGCACTCGAGGGCGCGGATCTCCTCGGGGATGTCGAAGTGCGTGCGTCCGAGCTCCTCGACGGCGCGGTCGCTCGTCTCCTGCATCCAGGCCCGGAGGGCGTCCGTGCCGTGGAGCTTGCGCGACGCGTCGCCGTCGAGGTGCGCGATGGCCTCCAGGACGCTCGCGCCGGGGAGGATCTCGCGGGCGATGGACTCCTGCTCCTCGACCATGCGGGCGAGCTCGCCCACGCCCCACTCGTACGTCTCGTCGAGGTCGACCTCCGCGCCGAGGAACGACCGGGAGCGCAGGGCGTACTGCTCACGGCCCACGGCGTCGGCGTCGCGTCCGGCGGGCTCGAGCTCGGAGCCGAGGAACGCCGCGAGGCGCTCGTAGGCGGAGCGGGCCTCCTCGGCGCGGGCGCCGAGGTCGCTCCGGAGGGACGCGGGCAGCTCGCCCGCGTCGGGTCGCGCCTCCTCCGCGAAGCCGCGGAAGAAGCCGTCGGGAGCGGCCTGGCGCTCGACCTGGCCCAGGACCTCGCGGATCTGGCGCTTCGCGGGCACCTGGCCGCGGCGCACGCCCTCCCGCAGGGTCTCGATGTAGCCGTCGACCGCGCCGGCGACGTTGCCGAGGCGCGTGGCGACGTGCGCCCAGTCGCCCTCGGTCGCGGTCGGCGAGATGTCGAACACCTCGCGGATGGCCTGGGCGGGCGAGGCGATGACGTTGAGGTCGGAGAGGTGGACGCCCGCGTCGTGCATCTCGACGTCGAGCTCGAGCTCGCGCGTCAGGTCCATGCGGGTGACCTCGTCCACCGCGTCGACCGGCCGTGCGGCGTGGAGCTGCCGGATGACGGACCGCGCCGCGTCCGCGTGGGCGGCGTGCCCGGCGGGCGAGTGGTCGCCGTACTCGCCCTCGCGTCCGGGCCGGCCGAGGTAGACCCGCTCCTCGGGGTGCAGGTCGAGGGTGGTGTCGATCCACCCCTCGGCGATGCGGTCGATGTCCGTCTGCGGTCGGGGGGCCCTCGGCGTCGTCGTCATCCCTCGACCGTACCGGCTCCCAGGAGGGACCGGACGGCGGCGGGATCGGTCGCCCCGCGCAGCTGCTCCGCGCGCACCGGGTCGAGCAGGATCTCCGCGAGTCGCGACAGCAGCGCGATGTGGCCGCCTCCCGTGGCGGCGATCCCGATGACGATGCGGACGTCGTGCCCGTCCCAGTCGACGCCGTCGGGCAGGCGGAGGAGGCTGATGGCGTCGGCCCGCACCAGGTCGCGGCCGGCCGCGAGCGTGCCGTGGGGGACGGCGACGCCCTCGCCCACGAAGGTGGACACGGATCGCTCCCGCTCCACCATGGCCTCGACGTACGCGGGCTCCACGGCGCCTGCCGCGACGAGCGCCTCACCGGCCTGGCGGATGGCGTCCTCCCGGTCGTCGGCGCGCGCGGCGAGCCGGATGGAGCCGTCCGCGAGGAGGTCGGAGAGTCGGGCCTGGGTCATGCGCTGGTGCTCCTCGTGCTGGGGGTGGACGGGTCGGAAGGGGCGCCGGCGGTCAGTGCGCGGCCGCGGCCCACGAGTCACCGCGGCCGACCTGCACCTCGAGCGGGACCCGCAGGTCCGCCGCGTGGGCCATGCGGTCGGTCACGATCGCCTCGAGGGCGTCCCACTCCCCGGCGGCGACCTCGAGGATGAGCTCGTCGTGGACCTGGAGCAGCATGCGCGACTCCATGCCGCGCTCGCGCATGTCGGCCTCGATGCGGATCATCGCGATCTTCATGATGTCGGCGGCCGAGCCCTGGATGGGCGCGTTGAGGGCCGCGCGCTCGGCGTTGTCGCGCAGCACCCGGTTCGGGCTGGTGAGGTCGGGGAACGGACGGCGGCGGCCGAAGATGGTCTCCGTGTAGCCGGCCGCGCGCGCCTCCTCCACCACCTGGCGGAGGTAGTCGCGCACGGAGCCGAAGCGGGCGAAGTAGTCGGTCATGAGCTGCTTGGCCTCGGATGACGCGATCCGCAGCTGCTTGGACAGCCCGAAGGCGCTCAGCCCGTACGCGAGGCCGTAGCTCATGGCCTTGACCTTGGTGCGCATCTCGGCGCTCACGTCGGCCGGCTCGACGCCGAAGATGCGGGATCCCACGAAGCGGTGCAGGTCCTCCCCCGCCGCGAACGCCTCGATGAGGCCCTCGTCGCCCGAGAGGTGCGCCATGATCCGCATCTCGATCTGCGAGTAGTCGGCCGTGAGCAGGGTCTCGAAGCCCTCGCCCACGCGGATGGCGCTGCGGATGCGGCGACCCTCCTCGGTGCGCACCGGGATGTTCTGCAGGTTCGGGTCGTTCGAGGAGATGCGGCCCGTGGTCGTGCCGGTCTGCACGTACGTGGTGTGGATCCGCTCGTCGTCCCCGATCCCGCGCTCGAGCGTCTGGATGATCTGCCGCAGCTTGCTGGCGTCCCGGTGCTCCAGCAGGAGGTCGAGGAACGGGTGCGGGTTCGACGCCTGGAGGTCGGCGAGGGCCCCGGCGTCCGTCGAGAAGCCCGTCTTGTTCGCTCGCGTCTTCGGCATGCCGAGCTGGTCGAAGAGGACCTCCTGCAGCTGCTTGGGCGAGCCGAGGTTGATTTCCTTGCCGATCTCCGCGAAGGCGCGCTGGGCCAGGTCGGTGATGCGCTCCTGCAGCTGCGCGCTGAGCTCGGCGAGCCCGGCGCGGTCGGTCGCGACCCCGCGCAGCTCCATCTCCACCAGCACGAGCAGGGTGGGCATCTCGATGTCGACGAGGACCCCGAGGGTGCGCTCGTCGAGCACCTCGCGGAGCGCGTGCTCGACACGGAGCGTGTACCAGGCCTCGACCGGCGCCGTGAGGGCCTCGGTCTCGGGGACCAGCTGGTTGGCGTCCGGCTCGGGCAGGTCCTCGAGGAGGTAGCGGCTGACGAGCGCCGCCAGCGTCTTGTCGGTGAAGCCGGGCCGCAGCAGCCAGCCGGCGACGAGCACGTCGAAGGCGAGGCCGGAGAACGCGAGGCCGGCCCGGCGCATGGCCTTCACCTGCACCTTCGCGTCGGACATGACCTTCGGGGCGTCGCTCGCGAGCCACCGCTCGAAGGGGGCGTAGTCCGCCCGGCCCGGCTGCCAGGGCAGCGTGACGGCCTCCGTCGCGCTCGCGAGGCCGAACCCGACGGGCGCGCCGTCCTGGGTCTCCACGGTGAGGCCGAGCCCGTGCGGGGACGCGGCGCTCTGCGTCGCGATCCACTTCTCGAGCTCCTCGTCGAGCAGCTGCTGGGCGCGGGGCGCCTGCGGGGCGGTCGACGGCTCCTGCTCCACCGCGCCGACGGGCGTGCCCTCGCTGGACGCGGAGGCGCCGGAGCCCTCGAGCTTCAGCACGCGCTCCAGGAGCTGCTTGAACTCCAGCACGGCGAAGACCTCGCGGAGCGCGGGCTCGTCGATGGGCTTGCGCTCGAGGTCCGCGGGGCCGAGCGGGAGCTCGACGTCGGTGAGCAGCCGGTTGAGCCGGCGGTTGCGGATGACGTTCTCGTACTGGGCGCGGAGGTTGTCGCCGACCTTGCCCGTGATCTCGTCCCGGTGCTCGATGACCGCGTCGAGCGACCCGAACTGGTTCAGCCACTTGACCGCGGTCTTCGGGCCGACCTTGTCGACGCCGATGAGGTTGTCGCTCGTCTCCCCCACGAGCGCCGCGATGTCCGGGTACATCTCCGGCTGCACGCCGTACTTCTCGAACACCTTCTCGGCGTCGTAGCGCGTGAGCTGGGAGACGCCCTGCGTGGACGGGTACAGGAGCGTGACGTCGTCGTTGACGAGCTGGATGGCGTCCCGGTCGCCGGAGACGACGAGCACGCGGTAGCCCTGCTCGGCACCCTGCCGCGCGAGGGTCGCGAGGATGTCGTCCGCCTCGTGGTCCTCCTTGGTGAGGGTGGGGATGTTCATGGTCTTCAGCGCCCGCTCGAGCAGCGGCACCTGGCCGGTGAACTCCGCCGGCGTCTCGCCGCGCGTGCCCTTGTACTCCGGGTACTCGCGCGTGCGGAACGAGAAGCGCGAGATGTCGAACGCGACGCCGACGTGCGTGGGCTTCTCCTTCTGCAGGAGGTTGATGAGCATCGCGATGAAGCCGTGGACGGCGTTCGTGTGCTGCCCCTCGCGGTTCTGGAAGCTCTCCGCCGGCAGGGCGTAGAAGGCCCGGAACGCCAGGGAATGGCCGTCGATGACGAGGAGGGTAGGCTTTTCCGTGTTCGGCACGGGCCCAGCCTATCGAGGGCTCCCGACCTCGGACCCGGCCTCGGAGGATCCCCATGACCCAGCCCGCACCCGAGGACCATGCCGCCGATCCGCGGCTCCGGCAGCCGCAGGACGTCGGCGCCCTGGCGCGGAAGATGGGCATCGTGGTCACCGAGCTGAGCGCCGAGCGCTCGGTCGCGACCATGCCCGCCGAGGGCAACACGCAGCCCTACGGCGTCGTGCACGGCGGCGCCTACGTCGTCCTCGCGGAGTCGCTGGGCTCGATGTCGGCGAACGTGCACGCGGGCCCGGACCGGGTCGCCTTCGGCATCGAGCTGAACGCGAGCCACACGCGCTCCGCGTCGACCGGCACCGTGACCGGCACGTGCACGGCGATCCACCTCGGGGGCACGCTCACCACGCACGAGATCGTCATGACCGACGACGAGGGCCGGCGGCTGTCGACCGTGCGGATCACGAACATCGTCCGGGAGCGCGGGCGGGCCTGAGCCCTCGTCGGCGAGAGCGCCGTCCTCGACCCGCGGTCCGCGGGCGCCGGGGGCCGGGGGCCGCTAGGCCTTCTTGGCGCTGAGCTGCTCGATGATCGCCTGCGCCACGTCGTGCATGGTGAGCCGGCGGTCCATGGACGCCTTCTGGATCCAGCGGAACGCCTCGGGCTCGGTGAGGCCCATCTTCTCGTTGAGGAGGCCCTTCGCCCGGTCGACCAGCTTGCGGGTCTCGAAGCGCTCCACGAGGTCGGACACCTCGGCCTCGAGGGTGATGATCTGCGCGTAGCGCGCCAGCGCGATCTCGATCGCGGGCAGCAGGTCGTTGGGCGTGAAGGGCTTGACGACGTAGGCCAGCGCGCCGGCCTCGCCCGCGCGCTCCACGAGCTCCTTCTGGCTGAACGCCGTGAGGAGGACGACGGGGGCGATGTGGTTGCGGTTCAGCCGCTCCGCCGCGGAGATGCCGTCGAGCTGGGGCATCTTGACGTCCATGATGACGAGGTCCGGGCGCAGCTCCGTGGCCAGGGCGACGGCGGTCTCGCCGTCCCCGGCCTCGCCGACGACCTCGAAGCCGTTGTCGCGGAGGGTCTCCACGATGTCGAGGCGGATGAGCGACTCGTCCTCGGCGACGACGACACGACGGGGGGCTGCGGGGGCTGTTTCCTGGTCACTCACGGATAGGAGCCTACGGTATCGTCAGCCTGGCCGGTGCGCGCCGGATTGGCGGAATGGCAGACGCGGAGCACTCAAAATGCTCTGTCCGTGAGGGCGTGTGGGTTCGAGTCCCACATCCGGCACCGGGTCCCGCGGAGCACGCGCGGACGACATGCGGGAGGGGGGGGGAACACCCGGTTGGCCCCCCCCCCCCCTCCCGTGCGTCCGGGCCGGGCTCCCGCCCGGCCCCGCCGACCTACTTCTCGTAGGCCGGAGCCGCCTCGTTCACGGCGTCGCCGACGACGTGGACGCGCAGCTCGTTGGTCGAGCCCGCGATGCCGGGAGGGGACCCGGCGATGACGACGACCTTCTGGCCGACCTCGGCGAGGCCCTCCGCGAGGAGCACGTCGTCCACCTGGTGGAACATCTGGTCGGTGTGCGTGACCGTGTCGACGAGGTACGTCTGCACGCCCCACGACAGCGCCAGGCGACGGCGGATGCCCTCGTTCGGCGTGAACGCGAGGATCGGGATGCCGTTGCGCAGCCGCGTCATGCGCCGCACCGAGTCGCCGGACTCCGTGAACACGCAGAGGAACTTGGCCTCCACGAACTCGGCGACCTCGGCCGCCGCGAGCGTGATGGCGCCGCCCTGCGTGAAGGGGCGCGTGCCGAGCTTCGGGATGCGCTCCAGCCCGTGCTCCTCGGTCGACTCGATGATGCGGGCCATGGTCTTGACCGTGACGACGGGGAACTCCCCGACGCTCGTCTCGCCGCTCAGCATGAGGGCGTCGGCGCCGTCGAGGACGGCGTTGGCGCAGTCGGAGGCCTCGGCGCGCGTGGGGCGGGGGCTCGTGATCATCGACTCGAGCATCTGCGTCGCGACGATGACGGGCTTGGCCTTGCGGCGGGCGAGCTCGACGGCGCGCTTCTGCACGATCGGCACGGCCTCGAGCGGGAGCTCGACGCCGAGGTCGCCGCGGGCGACCATGATGGCGTCGAACGCGTCGACGATCTCCTCGAGCGCGTCGACGGCCTGCGGCTTCTCGACCTTGGCGACGACGGGGACGCGGCGGCCCTCCTCGTCCATGATCTCGTGCACGCGCACGATGTCGGACGCGTCGCGCACGAAGCTCAGGGCGATGAGGTCGGCGCCGAGGCGGAGGCCCCAGCGGAGGTCGGCCTCGTCCTTGCCGGAGAGCGCGGGCACGTTGACCGCGACGCCCGGGAGGTTGATGCCCTTGTTGTTGCTGACGGCGCCGGCGACCTCGACCGTGGTCGTGACGCGCGTGCCGTCCGTGGAGACCACGCGGAGCGTGACCTTGCCGTCGTCGATGAGCAGCGGGTCGCCCGGCTTCACGTCGCCGGGGAGGCCCTTGTAGGTGGTGGAGCAGATGTCCTTCGTGCCGAGGATGTCCTCGATCGTGATGACGAAGGTGTCGCCGAAGGCCAGGTCGTGCGGTCCGTCGGAGAACTTGCCGAGGCGGATCTTCGGGCCCTGCAGGTCGACCAGGACCGCGACCGCGCGTCCCGCGTCGTCGGCCGCCTTGCGGATCGTGGAGTAGATGCCCTCGTGGACGTCGTAGGTGCCGTGGCTCAGGTTCATCCGCGCCACGTCCACGCCGGCGTCGATGATGGCTCGGATGCTCTCGTAGGAGCTGGTCGCGGGCCCGAGGGTCGCGACGATCTTCGCTCTTCTGGTCATGCTCTGTCTGTCTCGCGTTTCTGCGTCGCACACGGACGCGGTTCGGGTGAGTGGTCGCGCGCGCGGACGCGGCGACGGGGTCAGATGGAGAGAGCGCGATCCGTGGGACGGACCGGGAACGGGAGCTCCGTGTCCCCCTCAAGGTACCGGTCGACGGCGGAGGCCGCTGAACGCCCCTCGGCGATGGCCCACACGATGAGCGACTGGCCGCGGCCCGCGTCGCCCGCCACGAAGACGCCGGCCTGGTCGGTCTGGTAGTCCTCGCCGCGCGCGACGTTGCCGCGCTCGTCGAACGGGACCGTCAGCTGGGACGCGAGCGCCTCCTTCTCGGGACCCGTGAAGCCGAGCGCGAGGAGCACCAGGTCCGCGGGGATCTCGCGCTCGCTGCCCGACTTGGGCACGCGTCGCCCGTCCCGGAACTCGGTCTCCGCGACGCGGACGGCGCGGACGTGCCCGTCGTGGTCCTTCAGGAACTCGACGGTGGACGCCAGGTAGTGGCGTTCCCCGCCCTCCTCGTGCGCGCTCGACACCTCGAAGAGGGTCGGGTACGTGGGCCACGGCTGGTCGGCGCGGCGCTCCGACGGGGGCTGCTGGCCGATCGCGAGGTTCGTCACGGACGCCGCCTTCTGGCGGTGCGCCGTGCCGATGCAGTCGGCGCCGGTGTCGCCGCCGCCGAGGACGACGACGTGCTTGCCCTCCGCGTGGATCTGCTCGGGCACCTGGTCACCGGCCGTCGCGTGGTTCGACTGGCGGAGGTAGTCCATGGCGAAGTGCACGCCGTCGACGTCGCGGCCCGGGATGTCGAGGTCGCGGGGCACGAGCGCGCCCGTGCAGACCACGACCGCGTCGTAGCGCAGGCGCAGGTCGGACCAGGTGATGTCCTTGCCGATGTCGACGCCCGCGCGGAAGCGGGTGCCCTCCGCCGTCATCTGCGCGAGGCGCGCCTCGAGGTGGCGCTTCTCCATCTTGAAGTCCGGGATGCCGTAGCGCAGCAGCCCGCCGATGCGGTCGTCGCGCTCGAAGACGGCGACCGTGTGGCCGGCGCGCGTGAGCTGCTGCGCGGCGGCGAGGCCCGCGGGACCGGAGCCCACGACCGCGACGGTCTTGCCCGTGAGGCGCTCCGGGGGGTGCGGCTCGACCCAGCCGTTCTGGAAGGCGTCGTCGATGATCGACACCTCCACCTGCTTGATCGTCACGGGCGGCTGGTTGATGCCGAGCACGCACGAGCTCTCGCACGGAGCGGGGCACAGGCGGCCCGTGAACTCCGGGAAGTTGTTCGTGGCGTGCAGGCGCTCGATGGCCTGCCGGCCCTCGCCCCGCCACGTCAGGTCGTTCCACTCCGGGATGAGGTTCCCGAGCGGGCAGCCCTGATGGCAGAAGGGGATGCCGCAGTCCATGCACCGGCCGGCCTGGCGCACGAGCTCGCCGCGCTCCTGCTGCTCGTACACCTCCTTCCAGTCCATGAGCCGCACCGAGACCGGGCGGCGCTTCGGGAGCTCGCGCTCCGTCACCTTGAGGAAGCCCTTGGGGTCAGCCACCGGTCACCTCCAGGATGCGCTTCCAGGCGACGTCGCCGTCGGGGTCGAGGCCCTCGTCCACCGCGGTCTGGCGGGTGGCGAGGACGGCCGCGTAGTCCCGCGGCAGGATCTTGGTGAAGCGGTGCATGGATGTCTCCGGGTCGGCGAGCAGGCGCTCGGCCACGGTCGAGCCGGTCTCGGCGAGGTGCCGGCGGAGGAGGTCGAGCACGATCTCGACGTCGGCGCTCCCGAGCGGGTGCAGCTCGAGCTCGCCCGACGCGAGGGCGTCGGTGTTGATGCGGTCCTCGGCGAGGTCGAGCACGTAGGCGGTGCCGCCCGACATGCCCGCGCCGATGTTGCGGCCGGTGCCGCCGAGCACGAGCGCGAGCCCGCCCGTCATGTACTCCAGCGCGTGGTCGCCGACGGCCTCGACGACCGCGGTGGCACCGGAGTTGCGGACGAGGAACCGCTCCCCCACCATGCCGCGGATGAACATCGTCCCCTGGGTCGCCCCATAGCCGATGACGTTGCCGGCGATGACGTTCTCCTCGGCGGGGAAGCCGGCCCTCGAGTCCGGACGCACGACGATGTCGCCGCCGGACAGGCCCTTGCCCAGGTAGTCGTTGCTGTCGCCGACGAGGCGCAGCGTGATGCCCGCGGGCATGAACGCGCCGAACGACTGGCCCGCGGACCCGCGGAGGGTCACGTCGATCGAGCCGGTGGGCAGGCCGTTCTCGCCGTGGGCCTTGGTGACCAGGTGGCCGAGCATGGTGCCGACCGCGCGCGCCGTGTTGCGGACGGGCAGGTCGATCTCGACGCGGCCGCCGTGGTCGAGGACGTCGCGGCTGAGGCGGATGAGCTCGTTGTCGAAGTGGTCCTCGAGCTCGTGGTCCTGCGACCGGGCGTGCTTCATCGGCTCGTCGTCGGCGAAGGCCGGACCGACCAGGATCGGCGACAGGTCGAGCCCGGACGCCTTCCAGTGGTCGATCGCGTCGCCGACGCCCAGCAGGTCGTTGCGGCCGACGATCTCGTCGAGCGAGCGGTAGCCGAGCGCGGCGAGGTGCTCGCGCACCTCCTGCGCGATGAACTCGAAGAAGTTGACAACGTGGTCGGCCTTGCCGGGGAAGCGCTTGCGCAGCTCCGGGTTCTGCGTGGCTACGCCCACGGGGCAGGTGTCGAGGTGGCAGACGCGCATCATGATGCAGCCCGAGACGACGAGGGGCGCGGTGGCGAAGCCGAACTCCTCCGCCCCGAGGAGCGCGCCGACGATGACGTCCCGGCCGGACTTCATCTGGCCGTCCACCTGCACGACGACGCGGTCGCGCATGCCGTTGAGGCGGAGGGTCTGCTGCGTCTCCGCGAGACCCAGCTCCCACGGCGTCCCCGCGTGCTTGAGGGAGTTGACCGGGCTCGCGCCCGTGCCGCCGTCGTGGCCCGAGACGAGGATCACGTCGCTGAGCGCCTTCGCCACGCCCGCGGCGACCGCGCCGATGCCCGACTGGCTCACCAGCTTCGTGTGGATCCGGGCGGACGGGTTCGCGCGCTTGAGGTCGAAGATGAGCTGCTTGAGGTCCTCGATCGAGTAGATGTCGTGGTGCGGCGGGGGCGAGATGAGGCCGACGCCCGCGGTCGCGTGGCGGGTGCGCGCCACCCACGGGTAGACCTTCCCCGGGGGGAGCTGCCCGCCCTCGCCGGGCTTGGCGCCCTGCGCGAGCTTGATCTGGATGTCGTCGGCGTGCGTGAGGTACATGCTCGTGACGCCGAAGCGGCCGGACGCGACCTGCTTGATGGAGCTCCGGCGCTCGGGGTCGAGCAGGCGCTCCACGTTCTCGCCGCCCTCGCCCGTGTTGGACTTCGCCCCCAGCCGGTTCATCGCGATCGCCAGCGTCTCGTGCGCCTCCTCGGAGATCGAGCCGTAGCTCATGGCCCCCGTGGAGAAGCGCTTGACGATGTCGGAGATGGGCTCCACCTCGTCGAGCGGGACCGGCGGCCGCGTGCCCGTGCGCAGCTGGAACATGCCCCGGAGGGTCATGAGGTCCTTCGACTGCGCGTCGACCATGGACGTGTACTCACGGAAGATGTCGTACCGGCGCGTGCGCGTGGCGTGCTGCAGCCGGAAGATCGTGTCCGGGTTGAAGAGGTGCGGCGAGCCGTCGCGGCGCCACTGGTACTCGCCGCCCGTCTGCAGGCGCTCGTGCGACAGCACGGCCCCGTCCGTCGGGTAGGCGCTGCGGTGGCGTGCGGCGTTCTCCGCCGCGATGACGTCGATCCCGACGCCGCCGAGGCGCGTGGTGGTGCCCGAGAAGTACTGGTCGACGAGCTGCTGCGAGAGGCCGACGGCCTCGAAGCACTGCGCGCCGGCGTAGGAGGAGACCGTCGAGATGCCCATCTTGGACATGATCTTCAGCACGCCCTTGCCGAGGCCCTTGATGAGGTTCCGGGTGGCCTTCTCCGGGGTGACGCCCGTGAGCATGCCGCTGCGGACCAGGTCCTCGCAGGACTCCATGGCCAGGTACGGGTTGACCGCCGAGGCGCCGTACCCGATGAGCAGCGCGATGTGGTGCACCTCGCGCACGTCGCCGGCCTCGACCACGATGCCGACCTTCATGCGGGTCTGCTTGCGGATGAGGTGGTGGTGCACGGCCGCGATCATGAGGAGCGACGGGATGGGCGCCAGGTCGCGGTTGGAGTCGCGGTCCGACAGGACGATGAACTGCGCCCCGTGGGCGATGGCCCGGTCGACCTCGTCGCACATCGCCTCGATCCGCTTCTGCATGGCGAGCGGGCCGTCGTCGACGCGGTAGAGCCCGCTCACGATCGTGGTGGTGCGGCTGCCCGGCCGGTGGTCGATGTGGATGACCTTGGCGAGCTCGTCGTTGTCGATGACGGGGAAGTCGAGCACGACCTGCTTGGCGTGCTCCGGCCCCGCGTCGAGCAGGTTCCGCTGCGGGCCGAGGCCGAGGCGGAGGCTGGTCACGACCTCCTCGCGGATGGAGTCCAGCGGCGGGTTCGTGACCTGCGCGAACTGCTGCGTGAAGTAGTCGAACAGGAGGCGCGGGCGCTGCGACAGCACCGCGATGGGCGTGTCCGACCCCATGGCGCCCAGGGGCTCGGCGCCGACCTTCGCCATGGGCATGAGGAGCATCCGCACCTCCTCCTCCGTGTAGCCGAAGGTGCGCTGGCGGCGGACGACCGACGCGGGCGTGTGCACGATGTGCTCGCGCTCCGGGAGCTCGGCCAGGTGGATGCGGTTCTCGAGCCACTCGCCCCACGGCGCGCTCGCCGCGAGCTGGGACTTGATCTCGTCGTCCTCGATGATGCGGCCGGCCTCGGTGTCGACGAGGAACATCTTGCCCGGGCGGAGCCGGCCCTTGCGGGCGATGCGCGCCGGGTCGATCTCGAGGACGCCGATCTCGCTGCCGAGCACGACGAGGCCGTCGTGCGTGACGAGGTAGCGGCCCGGACGGAGCCCGTTGCGGTCCAGGGTCGCGCCGACGAGCGTGCCGTCGGTGAACGTCAGGGCGGCGGGCCCGTCCCACGGCTCCATGACCATCGAGTGGTACTCGTAGAAGTCGCGGCGGACGGGGTCGATGTCGCTCTGCTTCTCCCACGCCTCGGGGACCATCATCATCATCGCGTGGGGCAGGCTGCGACCGCTGAGGCTGAGGAGCTCGAGGACCTCGTCGAACGACGCGGAGTCGCTCGCGCCCGGGGTGACGATGGGCAGGAGCGGCCCGAGGTCGCCGAGCAGCTCCGACTCGAGCTGCGACTGGCGGGCGCGCATCCAGTTGCGGTTGCCGGCGACGGTGTTGATCTCGCCGTTGTGCGCCATCATCCGCAGCGGCTGCGCGAGCGGCCACGACGGGAAGGTGTTGGTGGAGTAGCGCGAGTGCACGATCGCGAGCTTCGAGGCGAAGCGCTCGTCGGAGAGGTCGGGGTAGAAGGGCTCCAGCTGGAGCGTCGTGACCATGCCCTTGTAGACGAGCGTGCGCGAGGAGAGCGAGATGAAGTAGGCGCCGAGCTCCCGCTCCGCGCGCTTGCGCAGGCGGAACGCGAGCCGGTCGAGGGCGAGGCCCGCGGGGCGGTCGGCGGGCTCGGCCGCGTCGGACGCGAGGAAGAGCTGGCGGAACGCGGGCATGGCCTTCCGCGCCAGGTTGCCGAGATGGGACGGGTCGACGGGCACCTCGCGCCAGCCGAGGACGCGGAGGCGCTCGGTCGCGGCGATCCGCTCGATGCCCGCCTCGAGCTCCTCGCGCTCGGCGTCGTCCGTGGGCAGGAACGCCATGCCCACGACGTACTCCCCCATGGGCGGCAGGTCGAAGCCGGCGACGCCGCGGAGGAACTCGTCGGGGATCTGCGTCATGATGCCCGCGCCGTCGCCCGTGCCCGCGTCGGAGCCGATGGCCCCGCGGTGCTCGAGGTTCCGGAGCGCGTCGAGCGCGTTCACGATGATGTCGTGGCCCGGGGTGCCGCGCAGGGTGGCCACCATGGCCAGGCCGCACGCGTCCTTCTCGAAGGCGGGGTCGTACAGGCCCTGCTTCGCGGGGAACGCGCCGCCGGGAGGGGAGGTGGAGGAGAACGCCATGGGAACCGTCCTAGATGCACTGCGGAGGGACGTCGCTGGCCCTGTGGTGGGGACCGCCTCGCTGAGCAGGAGGCGGTGACCGCGGGGGTGCCCGCGCTGGGGACTAGGCGCCGCGTCCGCTTGTGGCGGGGAGAGCGTGGGAGTCCGACCCGGTGGATGCCCGATCGGCGTCGCCGTCGGTGAAATCCGAATCCGTGTACACCGATGCTACCTCGCCGTCGCGACCCGCCTTCGCGCGCCGGGTTACGTCATCCGGGGTGCGGCCGGGCAGGTACGCGCTCGGCTCGCTGCCCACGTGGCGGCGCGTCTGGACGATGAAGAGCACCAGGCCGATCGCGACCGCGATGAACGCCGCCCACACGTTGGTGCGGATGCCGAGGATGATCTCGCTCGGGTCGATGCGGATGGACTCGAACACCATGCGGCCGAGGCCGTACCACATGAGGTAGACGGCGAGGCCGCGGCCCCACTGGAGGCGCACCGCGCGCCCCAGCAGGATGATGAGCAGCGCGCCCGCCACGTTCCACACGATCTCGTAGAGGAACGTGGGGTGGAACAGCGTGCCGGCGGGGAGGCCGGCCGGGAACGCGGCGTTGCCCGGGTCGACCTCGAGGCCCCACGGCAGGGTCGTGGGCGTGCCGAAGAGCTCCTGGTTGAAGTAGTTGCCCATGCGGCCCGCGGCCTGCGCCAGCAGGAGCCCGGGGGCGAGGGCGTCCGCGAACGTCCAGAAGCGGACGCCGGTCCACTTCGAGGCGAGCCAGACGCCGACGGCGCCGCCGATGAGCGCGCCGAAGATGGCGATGCCGCCCTCCCACACGTAGAGGACCCGGAGCGGGTCCGCCCCCGCGAAGAAGTAGTCGCCGGGGTGCGTCAGCACGTGGAACGCGCGCGCCCCGGCGATGCCGAGGATCAGGGCGAGCAGCGTGAAGTCGATGACCGTGCCGGACTCGACGCCGCGCGCCACCAGGCGCCGGTTCGTGAGCCAGGCCGCGATGAGGATGCCGACGAGGATGCACACCGCGTAGGCGTGGATGGCGAACGTGAGCGGCAGGTCGATGCCGAAGCCCTGGAGCCACGCCGTGACGTCGAACCGGGTGTCGGACGGATCCGGGCTGGGGATGCTCATCGGGGCGAACAACGGATGGCGCTCACTTTCGCAGGGGATTCGGCGGGCGCGGCGGGACCGCGGGCCGGGGGCTAATGTAGCGCAGTTCCCCGCGCCAGATCGGCCGCGGCACGGGCGACGCCGGGCACGCCGCCGTCGGCGAGGGCCGCCACGAGCGCCGAGCCGACGATGGCGCCGTCCGCGTAGTCGAGGACCTCGCGCACCTGGTCGCCCGTGGAGATGCCGATGCCCACGCAGGCGCTCGTGGAGCCGGCGTCGCGCAGGCGCGAGACGAGGCCCCGGGCGGCCTGGTCGACGTCCTGGCGCGCGCCCGTGATCCCCATGGTGCTGACGGCGTAGACGAACCCGCGGCTCCGCTCGACGGCCTGGTGCAGGCGCGCCTCGCTCGAGGACGGGGCCGCGAGGAACACGCGGTCGAGGCCCGTACGCTCCGACGCGGCGAGCCAGTCGGCGCCCTCGTCCGGGATGAGGTCGGGCGTGATGAGGCCGGCTCCGCCGGCGGCGACGATGTCGTCCGCGAACCGCTCCACGCCGTACTGCACGACGGGGTTCCAGTAGGTCATGAGCAGGACCGGGGCGTCGACGCGCTGCGTGATGGCGTGGAGCGCGTCGAAGCCGTCCCGCAGGCGGAAGCCCTGCGCGAGCGCGGTCTGCGTGGCGCGCTGGATGACGGGGCCGTCCATGACCGGGTCGCTGTAGGGCAGGCCCAGCTCGATGACGTCGACGCCGTTCTCGACGAGCGCGACGGCCGCCTCGATGCTCGTGGCCACGTCCGGGAAGCCGACGGGCAGGTAGCCCACCAGCGCACCCGAGCCCTGCTCGCGACGGAGCGCGATGGCCCGCTCGACGGGGCTGCCGACCGGCGTCGCGGCGTGCGCGGCCGCGTTCACTACTGCTCCGCCCCGGCGTCGATGAGGTCGAAGTACGCCCCGGCGGTCTCCATGTCCTTGTCGCCGCGTCCGCTGAGGTTGATCAGGATGATCGCGTCGGGTCCGAGCTCCTTGCCGAGCTCGAGCGCTCCCGCGAGGGCGTGCGCCGACTCGATGGCCGGGATGATGCCCTCGGTGCGGCTGAGCAGGCGGAGCGCGCTCATGGCCTGGTCGTCCGTCACCGGGCGGTAGGAGGCCCGGCCGAGGTCCGACAGCCACGAGTGCTCGGGACCGACGCCCGGGTAGTCGAGCCCCGCGGAGATCGAGTGCGAGTCGATGGTCTGGCCGTCCTCGTCCTGCAGCAGGTAGCTGCGGGCGCCGTGGAGCATGCCGGGACGGCCCTTCGTGATGGTGGCGGCCGTCCGCGGGGTGTCCGCGCCGTCGCCTCCCGCCTCGAAGCCGTAGAGGGCGACGTCCGCGTCGTCGAGGAACGCGTGGAAGATGCCGATGGCGTTGGACCCGCCGCCGACGCACGCGGCGACGGCGTCGGGCAGTCGGCCGGTGAGGGCGAGCACCTGCTCGCGCGCCTCCTCGCCGATGATCTTCTGCAGGTCGCGGACCATGGCCGGGAACGGGTGCGGGCCGGCGACCGTGCCGAAGACGTAGTTGGTGGTCTCGACGTTGGTGACCCAGTCGCGCATGGCGTCGTTGATGGCGTCCTTGAGCGTCCGCGAGCCCGAGCGCACGGGGACGACCTCGGCGCCGAGCAGCCGCATGCGCGCGACGTTGAGCGCCTGGCGCTCGGTGTCGACCTCGCCCATGTAGATGACGCAGTCGAGCCCGAAGAGCGCCGCGGCCGTGGCGGTGGCGACGCCGTGCTGGCCCGCCCCCGTCTCGGCGATGATGCGCTTCTTGCCGATCTTCTTCGTCAGCAGCGCCTGGCCCAGCACGTTGTTGATCTTGTGCGAGCCCGTGTGGTTCAGGTCCTCGCGCTTCAGGATGATGCGGGCACCGCCGGCGTGCTCGGCGAAGCGCGGCACCTCCGTGATGAGCGAGGGCCGGCCCGTGTAGGTGCGGTGCAGCTCCTGGAGCTCGTGGATGAAGGAGGGGTCGACCTTCAGCTCCTCCCACGCCTCCGACAGCTCGTCGAGGGCGGCGACGAGGGACTCGGGGACGTAGCGCCCGCCGAAGTCGCCGAAGTACGGGCCGGTGGCGCTGCGCAGGTCGGTCATGAGCGGATCTCCAGGAACTCGGTCAGCGTGCGGACGGGATCGCCCGTGACGAGCGCCTCGCCCACGAGGACGACGTCGGCGCCCGCACGGCGGTAGTGGGCCACGTCGTCGGCGGTCTTGACGGCCGACTCGGCGATGCGGACGACGCCGGTGGGGATGGAGTCGGCCAGGCGGCCGAAGAGGTCGCGGTCGAGCTCGAAGGTGGTGAGGTCGCGGGCGTTGACGCCGACGACCTGCGCGCCGAGGTCGAGCGCGCGCGACACCTCGTCGGCGGAGTGCGTCTCGACGAGCGCGGTCATGCCGAGCTCCCCTATGAGGGCGTGCAGCTCCACCAGGGTCGGCTGGTCGAGCGCGGCCACGATGAGGAGGACGAGGTCGGCGCCGGAGGCCCGAGCCTCGAGGACCTGGTAGGCCTCGCCGATGAAGTCCTTGCGGAGCACGGGGATGGAGACCGTGTCGCGCACCTGCTCGAGGTCGTGCAGCGAGCCGCCGAAGCGGCGTCCCTCGGTGAGGACGCTGATGACGCTGGCGCCGCCCGTCTCGTAGCGGGACGCGAGGAGCGCCGGATCGGGGATCTCGGCGAGGGCGCCCCGCGAGGGGCTCGAGCGCTTGACCTCCGCGATGATCTTCACGCGGTCGGCCGGCGCCAGCGCGCCGAGGGCGTCGAGGGCGGCCGGACGCGCGAGCGCGGCGGCCTCGACCTCGGCAAGGGGACGGAGCTCGCGACGCGCCGCCGCGTCCTCGAGGGCGCCGGCGAGCAGGTCGCCGAGCATCTAGGAGTGCGCCTTCGTGGGCGCGGTGCGGTGACCGCCCACCCCGAAGCCCATCTTCTTCATGACGCCGCCGGTGATCCAGCCCAGGACGGCGAGGACGGCGGAGGCCCAGACCACGGGCTCGATGGCGAACCAGAACGCGATGGTGCCGACGCTGAACGCGACGAGCATGATGACGACAGCGGTCCAGGCCGCCGGCGAGTTGCCGTGGCCGGGTTCTGCGGACTCGGTGGACATGCGTGCTCCTCGTGGGTCGTACGGTCGGGATGTTCCGAGTCTACCGGTCGGCGTCGGGGTGGACGCCGGGTGCGGGGGGCCCGGCGGGGGCCGTGCCGTCTGCCTCGCGACGGTCGTCGCCGTCGTCCGCGGCGGTGCCCGACGGCGACGCCTCGTCCGGGTCGCCGGGCTCGCGGCGCGTGGGGTCCGCGCCGCCGCTCAGGCTGTCCCACGCGGCGACGGGATCCTCGCGCGGGACGATCCTGCGGGCGGGTCCGGCATCCGGCGCGTCGTATCGGGAGCGGCCGGTCGGCCAGCGGGGGCCGGTGACGGCGACGAGGATACCGACGAGCGCCGAGGCGATGCCGGCGACCAGCGTGAACGGTCCCCAGGGGGTGGTGGTCCAGCCGACGACGAGGTCGGCGATGGGCGCGGACCCGGCGACGCCCGTGACCGTCGTGACCGCGGCCTCGCCGGCCTGCACCGGACCCGACACCGCGGCGAGGGCGGTGAGCGCGACCGTCGCGCCGATGATCGCCTGGAGCACGCCGAGCACGACCCGCAGCGCGCGGCCGGCGATGGCGAGCGCTCCCGCGAGGGCGAGGCTCGACAGGGCGAGCGCGCTGAGCGCCGGCGCGGCGACGCTGCCCGCCACGGGCACGAGCGCCGGTGCCTGACCGCCGATGCGGAGCGTCGACCAGTCCTGCGACCAGCCCAGGAAGGTGGCGGCGCTCGTCGCCAGGACGAGCAGGAGGGCGAGGCCCCTCGTGCGGCGCGTGACGCGCATCAGCGCACGCGCCGCATGGCCTCGGCGACCGCGACCGCGCGCAGCGGGGCCGCGGCCTTGTTCTGCGACTCGAGGTACTCGGCGTCGGGATCGGAGTCGGCCACCATGCCGCCGCCGGCCTGCACGTGCGCGACGCCGCCGACGATGGTGGCGGTGCGGATCGCGATGGCCAGGTCCGCGTCGCCGGCGAAGTCGAAGTAGCCCACCACTCCCCCGTAGACGCCGCGCTGGGCGGGCTCGAGCTCGTCGATGATCTGCAGGGCGCGCGGCTTCGGGGCGCCCGAGAGCGTGCCCGCCGGGAACGTGGCCCGGAACACGTCGATGCTCGAGACGCCGGGCCGCAGCGTGCCCTCCACCGAGCTGACCAGGTGCATGATGTGGCTGAAGCGCTCCACGCGCATGAACTCGGTGACCTCCACCGACCCCGGGGCGCAGGCCTTCAGCATGTCGTTGCGCGCGAGGTCCACCAGCATGAGGTGCTCGGCGCGCTCCTTGGGGTCGGCGAGGAGCGACTCCTCGTGGGCCACGTCCTCCTCGACGGTGCCGCCGCGGGGACGCGAGCCCGCGATGGGGTGCATGTAGACGTGGTCGTCGGTGACGGTCACGAGGGCCTCGGGCGACGAGCCGACGATGGAGTACGGCACGCCGTCGGCGTCCTCCAGCGTGAGGAGGTACATGTACGGGCTCGGGTTGAGCACGCGGAGGATGCGGTAGACGTCGATGGGATCGGCCGTGGTCGGCTGGTCGAAGCGCTGCGAGACCACGACCTGGAAGACGTCGCCCTCGTGGATGTGGTGCTTGCTGCGGGCGATCGCGGCGTGGAAGTCCTCCGGCGCGGTGCGCAGCGTCGCCGACGGCTGCACGTCGAGGTCGACCTCGGCGAGGAACGTCTCCGCGGGGCGTGCGAGGTCGGCCTGCATGCGGTCCAGGCGCGCCTGCGCGTCCGCCCACATGGCGTCCTCGTCGTCCACGCCGTCGTTGAGGGCCGTCGCGACGAGGGTCACCGTGCCGCGCCGGTGGTCGAGGACCGCGAGCTCCGACACGAAGCTCAGGGCCTGGCCCGGCACCGGCACCTCGGCGGGAGGCCGGTCGGGGAGGCGCTCGATCTGCCGCACGGCCTCCCAGCCGATGAAGCCGACGAGGCCGCCGGTGAGCGGCGGCAGGCCCGGGATCCGCGGGGTCTCCCACCGCGCGTACAGGGCGGCGAGGGCCGCCAGCGGGCCGTCCGGGGCGTCGTCGCCGAGCGCGCGGGACGCGTCGAGCCCGTAGTCCAGCCAGCGCGCCTCGTCTCCCTGCTGGGTGAGCACCCCGAAGGACGAGACGCCGACGAAGGAGAACCGGGTCCAGATGCCGCCCTGGCCGGCGGACTCGAGCAGGAAGCTGCCCGGTCGGCCGGCGGTGAGCTTGCGGTGCACGCCGACGGGCGTCTCGCCGTCGGCGAACACCTCGCGGAGGACCGGGATGACCCGGTGGTCGGCCGCGAGGGCGCGGAAGGCCGCGCGCATCGTGGTGCCGGCGGCGGAGGCGTGGCCCGGGGCGGTGGAGGTCATGCGGACGGCCCTTCGTCGGAGGCGGGACGCGCGCCCGCGACGGGGTGCAGGTGGTCGGCGTCGAAGCACGTGCGCGTGCCGGTGTGGCAGGCCACCCCCACCTGGTCGACCTGGACGAGGACCGTGTCGCCGTCGCAGTCGAGGGCGGCGTCCCGCACGAACTGGGCATGCCCGGACGTGTCGCCCTTCCGCCAGTACTCCCGGCGGGAGCGCGACCAGAACGTGACGCGGCCGCTGGTGAGCGTGCGCCGGAGCGCCTCGCGGTCCATGTAGCCGAGCATCAGCACCTCGCGGGTGTCGTGCTGCTGGATGACCGCGGGCAGCAGGCCGTCGTCCGCGAAGGCGGCGCGGGCGAGGATCCCGTCGACGTCCGGGGCCGCGGGGGCGCTGCTCGTCGTGCCGCTCATCGGACCACCTGACCGGCGTCCCGCAGGGCGCCCTTGACGTCGCCGATCGTGAACCGGCGGGAGTGGAAGACGCTCGCGGCGAGCACGGCGTCGGCTCCCGCGTGGATGGCGGGGGCGAAGTGGTCGAGCTCCCCCGCGCCGCCCGAGGCGATCACGGGGACGCGGCTCGCCGCGCGCATCGCGGCCACCAGCTCGAGGTCGAAGCCGTCGCGGGTCCCGTCGGCGTCGATGGAGTTGACGAGGAGCTCGCCCGCGCCGCGCTCCACGGCCTCGCGCGCCCACGCGACCGCGTCGATCGTCGTGCGCGTGCGGCCGCCGTGCGTGGTGACGACGAATCCGGACTCCGTGTCCCCGCGGGTCACGTCCAGGGACAGGACGCAGACCTGCGCGCCGAAGCGGTCGGCGATCTCCCCCACCAGGTCGGGGCGGGCGATCGCGGCGCTGTTGACGCCGATCTTGTCGGCGCCGCTGGCGAGGAGCCGCGCCACGTCGTCCGCGCTGCGCACGCCCCCGCCGACCGTGAGCGGGATGAAGACCTGCTCCGCCGTCGCGCTGACGACGTCGTACATGGTGGAGCGGTCCTCCACCGTGGCCGTGACGTCGAGGAAGGTGAGCTCGTCGGCTCCCTGCTCGTAGTACCGGCGCGCGAGCTCGACCGGGTCGCCCGCGTCCTGCAGGTCGAGGAAGTTGACGCCCTTGACGACGCGGCCGGCGGCGACGTCGAGGCACGGGATGACGCGGACCGCGAGCCGGCCCGAGGTGGCGGCGGCGTCGGCCGGCAGGCCCCCGGCGATGGCGGCCACGGTCAGATCCTGGCGGCGTGGATCGGGCTGACGAGGATGGCGCGCGCGCCGACCTCGTGCAGGCGGTCCATGATCTGGTTCGTGTCGTCCCGCGGCACCATGGAGCGCACCGCGACCCACGCGGGGTCCTGCAGCGGCGAGATGGTGGGCGACTCGATGCCCGGCGTGATGGCCGTGGCCGCGTCGAGCAGGTCGAGCGGGACGTCGTAGTCCATGAGCACGTACCGGCGCGCCACCAGCACGCCCTCGAGGCGGCGCAGGAGGGTCGCGGCGCCCGGCTTCTCCTCGGCACCCGAGATGAGGACCGCGGTGGAGCGGAGGATCACCGGGCCGAAGATCTCGAGTCCCGCCTTCCGCAGCGTGGTGCCGGTCTCGACGACGTCGGCGATGGCGTCGGCGACCCCGAGCTGGATCGCGGACTCGACCGCGCCGTCCAGGCGGATGAGCGTCGCCTCGACGCCGTGCTCGCGGAGGAACCCGCCGACGAGGACGGGGTAGCTCGTGGCGATGCGAACGCCCGCGAGGTCCCGGAGGTCGACGAAGCGGCCGACCGGGCCCGCGAAGCGGAACGTCGACCCCGCGAAGCCGAGCTCCGCGGTCTCCGAGGCGTCCGAGGACGAGTCGATGAGGAGGTCGCGGCCCGTGATGCCGACGTCGAGCGCACCGGATCCGACGTAGGTGGCGATGTCGCGCGGGCGGAGGTAGAAGAACTCGACGTCGTTGCGCGCGTCGAGGACGTAGAGCTCCTTCGGGTCGCGGCGGCCGGCGTATCCGGCCTCGGCGAGCATCTGGGCGGCGGTCTCGGCGAGCGAGCCCTTGTTGGGCACGGCGACACGGAGCATGGGGATCACTTCTTCCGGGGTGGGGGTCGACGGGTGACGGGGCGCGTCACAGATGTCGGCCGACGTCCTCCAGGGTGAGCCCGCGGGCGATCATCATGACCTGCACGTGGTACAGCAGCTGGGAGATCTCCTCGGCCGCGCGGTCGTCGGACTCGTGCTCCGCGGCCATCCAGACCTCGGCGGCCTCCTCGACGACCTTCTTGCCGATCGCGTGCACGCCGCCGTCGAGCTCGCGGACGGTGCCGGACCCCTCGGGCCGCTCGGCGGCGATCCGGGTCAGCTCGCCGAACAGGTCATCGAAGGTCTTCACGGGATCCAGGGTACAGCCGCGGGCGGCGCCCCCCGGACGACGACGGGAGGCCGGGAGCGCGATGCTCCCGGCCTCCCGGTGGTGGTGCGCCGGTGCTAGCCGACGCCCTGCAGGTCGATCACGAAGATCAGGGTGCGGCCGGACAGGCGGTGGCCGCCGCCGGCGGGGCCGTAGGCGAGCTCCGGCGGCACGACGAGCTGGCGGCGTCCGCCGACCTTCATGCCGGGGATGCCCTGCTGCCAGCCCGCGATGAGGCTGCGGAGGGGGAAGCGCACGGACTGGCCGCGGCTCCACGAGGAGTCGAACTCCTCGCCGGACTCGAAGTCGACGCCGAGGTAGTGGACGTCGACGGTGTCGCCGGGCTGGGCCTCGGGGCCGTCGCCCACGGTGACGTCGGAGATGGTGAGCTCTGCGGGGGCCGGGCCGTCGACGGGCTCGACCTCGGGCTTCTGGATGTCGGTCATGGATCCAGTCAAGCAGATCCGCGGACCGGGTCCGTCGGGCCGCGGAGGTCGCGACAGTGCGCGTCGCGCGTCAGTGCGCGTGGGCCTCGGCGGCCCGGCGCAGCTCCCGGATGGCGGACTCCGGGTCGCCCCCGCGGAAGACGCCCGATCCGGAGACGAAGGTGTCGGCGCCCGCCTCCGCGGCGCGCCCGATGGTCTCGACGTCGATGCCGCCGTCCACCTGCAGCCACACGTCGTGGCCGGAGTCGCGGAGGCGGGAGCGGAGCGCGCGGAGCTTCGGCATGGTCTCCGGCATGAACGACTGGCCGCCGAAGCCGGGCTCGACCGTCATGACGAGGACCTGGTCGAACTCGTGCAGCAGGTCGAGGTAGTCGTCGACCGGGGTGCCGGGCTTCAGCGCGATGCCCGCGCGCGCGCCGATGTCGCGGAGACGGCGGGCGAGCGCCACCGGCTCCCGCGTCGCCTCGGCGTGGAACGTGACGCTGGCGGCACCCGCCTCCGCGTAGCCCGGGGCCCAGCGGTCGACGTCCTCGATCATCAGGTGGACGTCCAGCGGGACGGGCGTGACCTGCTGGAGGCGCTCGACCATCGGGAGCCCGAACGTGAGGTTCGGGACGAAGTGGTTGTCCATGATGTCGACGTGCACGAGGTCGGCGGTCGCGAGGCGCTGGATCTCGCGCTCCAGGTTCGCGAAGTCGGCGGACAGGATGCTCGGTTCGATGCGGACGGGCATGCTCCCGACCCTACCGGCGGGTCAGCAGCGCGATGAACATCGCGTCCGTGCCATGCCGGTGCGGCCACAGCTGGACGCTGGACGCGGGATCGGCGCCCTCCTCGCGCGGCGGGAGCTCGAGGTCGCCGTCGGCCACCTCGGCGAGCACGGCGCGCGTGTCGAGCGCCGACACGTCCGGGTGGCGCTGGAGCGCCGCCTGCACGACGGCGCGGGTCTCGGCGAGGTGCGGCGAGCACGTGACGTAGGCGAGGATCCCGCCCGGGGCCAGCGCGCCGATCGCCGCGTCGACGAGAGCCGTCTGGAGCACGCCGAGGCCCGCCACGTCGCGCGGCGACTTCCGCCAGCGCGCCTCGGGCCGGCGGCGCAGGGCGCCGAGGCCGCTGCAGGGGGCGTCGAGGAGGATCCGGTCGAACGCGCCCGGGTGGCTCTCGCCCACGGTCGTGCCGTCCAGCTCCCACACCTCGGTGTCCCCGGGGACCGCGCGGAGCGCGTCCCGGACGAGACCCGCGCGGGCGGGCACGAGCTCGTTCGCGGTGAGCAGCGCACCCGCGCGCCCCGCCTCCGCCGCGAGCAGGGCCGCCTTGCCGCCCGGACCGGCGCACAGGTCCAGCCAGCGCTCGCCGGGGCGGACGGGCCGGGCGCGGCTCAGCGCGAGCGCGGCGAGCTGGGAGCCCTCGTCCTGCACGCGGACGCGGCCCTCGGCGACGCCCGGGGCGTCCATCGGGTCGCCGCCCTCGAGGTACGCGCCCACGGGCGAGAACGCCGCGGGCTGCTCGTGCGTCTCCTCGACCGTCGCGAGCCCCGGGAGCGCGACGAGGCTCACGGCGGGCGCCCGGTTGTCGGCCCGCAGCAGGTCTTCGAGCTCGTCGGCGCGGCCCTCGCGGGCGAGCGCCTGGCGGAGGGCGCGGAGGACCCACAGCGGATGCGAGTGCTCGAGCGCGAGCCGCTCGTCGGCGCTCGCGGCGCTGTCGAGGACCCGCTCCCGCCAGGCGTCGGGCTCGGAGCGCGTGACGGTGCGCAGGACGCCGTTGACGAAGCCGGTCGCCGACCGGGATCCGACCGCGCGGGCCATGTCGACGCCCTCGTTCACGGCCGCGTGCGTCGCGACGCGCATGCTGAGCAGCTGGTGCACCGAGAGGCGCAGCACGTCGAGGATGGGCGCGTCGATCGCCGTGACGGGACGGCCCGCCGCGAGCTCGATCACGCGGTCGTAGTAGCCGGACATGCGCAGGGTGCCGTACGCGAGCTCGGTGGCGAGCGCCGCGTCCTGGGCGCTGAGGGCGGCCCGGCGGATCCGGACGGGCAGCAGCAGGTTCGCGTACGCGTCCGACTCCCGCACGGCGCTGACGACCTCGTAGGCGACGCGACGGGCGGGGCTGACGGCGGCGGGGCCGGCGGCGGCGCGGTCGCGGTCGCGGGGCCCGGCCTCGGGGCGGCGGCGGTCTCCGGCGGGGCGGCGGCCCCCGGGGCGGCGGGAGCTGGATCCGGTGCTGTCGCTCATCGTGCGGTGACGTCCTTGTCCGTGACGCCGCGCCACCAGTCGGCGGCGGGCATGGGGCTCTTCCCCGCGGGCTGCACCTGGATGAGCTCGACGGGGTGGCTGGCGGTGCCGACGGCGACCCGGCCGTCGACGGAGGCGATGCGCCCGGGCTCCAGCGGCGCTCCGTCGCGGAGGGCGGCGGCCCGGTGGACCTTGAGGCGCACGTCGTCCACGGACGTGTGCGCGCCGGGCTCGGGCGTGACGCCGCGGATCCGCGCGAGGACCTCCTCGGCGGGCCGCGCCCAGTCGATGCGGCCGTCGTCGATGGTGGTCTTGGGCGCGAGCGTCGGCTCGCCCTCCTGGGGCAGGGCCCTGGCCGTGCCGGCGGCGATCGCGTCGACCGTGCGCGCCAGGAGGGCGGCGCCCTGCACCGCGAGGGCGTCGAGCACGTGGCCGGCCGTCTCGTGGTCGCCGGTGGGCCGCTCCTCGCGGGCGAACACCGGCCCGGTGTCCATGCCGCGCTCGAGCTGGAAGACGCTCGCGCCGGTGACGCGCTCCCCCGCCATGATCGAGCGCTGCACGGGGGCCGCGCCCCGCCACCGGGGCAGGAGCGAGAAGTGCAGGTTGATCCAGCCGCGCGCGGGCGTGGAGAGGAGCGGCTCGCGCACCAGCCCCCCGTACGCGACGATGACGCCCAGGTCGGCGGCGACCGCGGCGATGCGGGCCGTCGCCTCCTCGTCGAGGCGGTTCGTGCGGAGCGTCGGGATGCCCCGCCGCTCCGCCTCCGCGGCGACCGGCGACGGCGTGAGCACGCGCTTGCGGCCGAGCGGCGCGTCCTCGCGCGTCACGACGAGCGCGACCTCGTGGCCCGACTCGGCGAGGAGCTGGAGCGAGGGCACGGCCGCGAGGGGCGTGCCGGCGAAGACGAGTCTCATGCGGATCCCTCCCGGGGACGGCGTGCGGGGCGAGCGGAGGAGGCGGGGGGCGTGCGGACGGCGGCCGGGGCGGCGGCGCCGCGGGTCCGGGCAGCGCGGCGGACGCGCATCAGAACAGCCCCGTGTCGTCGAACCGTACACGGAGGGGGACGGTGGGCCGGAACCCGGGGCGGCCCGCGACCGGCTTCCGGCGGCTGGAGGCGTTGCGCACGACGGCCGCGCGGAGCTCGCGGGCCGCGTCCGGCCCGCTGGAGTAGTCGAGGCGGACGATGGCCCGCACGCGGCCCTGCTCGGTCGGAGCGGGCCCCAGCACGTCGACCCCCACGATCCCGGCGAGCCGCTCGACGGCCGTGCCGACCGCGTCGGGCAGGCCCTCCACGCTCGCCGCGCGCACCGCGGGCGGGAAGCGCAGCGCCCGGCGCTCGAGCAGCTCCTCGCGCGCGTACCGGGGCTGCTGCCAGGTGGCGAGGGCACGGGCGACCTGCCCGCCGACGCCCACGAGCATGACGGGCGCGCGGGGCGCCGCGAGGGCGGCCGCGTTCGACCACTGCCGGAGCACGTCCTCCCCCACGCGCAGGCTCTCGCGGGCGAGCATCCGCTCGCCGTCGAGGAGGAGCACGGCGCGGTAGCCCCCCGCGGCGACGGGCTCGGCGCCGCGCGTGGCGACGACCAGGCGCGACTCGGCGTCGACCTCCTGCACATGGCGCTCGCCGTCGGCCAGCACCACCTGCACGCCGGGGAACGCGCGGCCGAGCTCCTCGGCGGTGCGGCCGGCGCCGATGGTGACGAGCCGCAGCTCGTCGGATCCGCAGTTCGCGCACCGCCAGTCGCCCGCGAGGTGCCCGCACCAGCCGCAGGTAGGCGTGCTCGTGGCCGTCGACATGCCGAGCGGGCCGGTGCACACCGTGCAGCGCGCGGCCTGGCGGCAGGCGCGGCACGCCACGAGCGGCGCGTAGCCGGGACGCGCGACCTGGATGAGGACCGGACCGTGCTCGACGGCGTCCTTCGCCGCGCGCCAGGCCCCGGACGGGATGCGCGCCTGCCGGGCGAAGCCCTCGTCGCCCGTCTGCGAGGTGGTCGGGATGACGCGCGGGGTGCGGTTCGCGGAGGGCGCGACGCTGCCGAGGTACCCGATGGCGACGAGCCGCTCGACCTCGGTGCTCCGGGAGTGCGCGAGCAGCACGAGCGCGGTCGCCTGCTGCCGGCTGCGGAGGAGCGCCACGTCGCGGGCGTGCGCGTACGGGCTGAGGGGCTCCGCGTGCAGCGGGTCGCCCTCGTCCCACAGGGCGATGAGGCCGAGGCGCGGCGCGGGCGCGTAGACCGCCGAGCGGTTGCCCACCACGATGCGCGGCGCCTCGCCGAGGCCGGCGAGGAACGCGCGGTAGCGGTCCGGGCCGGACTGGCGGGCGTCGGTGCGGATCACCGATCCCGCGGGCGCGTGCACGGCGAGGGCCAGCTCCAGCTGATCCTGGTCGCGGTAGTCGGGGACCACGAGGACGCTGCTGCGGCCGGACGCGAGCACGCGGGCGGCGACCTGCGCGAGCGTGACGGCCCAGCGGCCCGCCCACGCGCCGCCCGGCAGCTCGACGACCTCGGGGATCGCGTCGACGGCGACGCGCCCGGTGCCGTCGATCGCGGCCGCGAGGCCCTCCGGCGCGTACCCGTCGACGGGCGGGAGGACGCGCGCGGCGTCGCCCGCGGGCACGACGGCGGCGTCCGCGTCGGCGCCCGGCCCCCCGCGTGCCGCGAGGGCCGCGATGTGCGCCTTCTCCACGCGCACCTGCCGCGGCGGCACGGCGAGGCGGATCACATCGGACGCGGATCCCGCCTGCCGGTCCGCGACCTCGCGCGCGAGCGTCCAGATCTCCGGCCGCAGGACGGGCAGCGGCGACACGACGGCCTCGACCTCGCTGAGCGCGCCCTCGTAGCCCTGGCCGTCCCCTGCCTCGACGACGTAGCCGTCGGCGACACGTCCCGCGGACCGCAGCGGCACCCGCACGCGCACGCCGGGCACGCACTCGGCCCGCAGCGCCTCGGGCACGGCGTAGTCGAACAGCCGGTCGAGCTGCGGCAGGGGCGAGTCGACCATGACGCGGACGACGGGCGGGCGTCCGCCGAGGGAGGCGCCCGCGCCGTCCGGGGATCCCGCGGTCACCGGGCGCCGCCGATCACGACGTCGCCGGGACGCCCGGCGACGACCCGAGCGCGCGCGTCAGAGGCCCGCGGCGCTCTGCAGGTCGGCGACACGGTCGAGCGCCTCCCAGGTGAAGTCGGGCAGCTCGCGGCCGAAGTGGCCGTAGGCGGCGGTCTGCGCGTAGATGGGGCGGAGCAGGTCGAGCTGCTCGACGATCGCGGCGGGCCGCAGGTCGAAGGTCTCGCGGATGGCGCGGACGATGCGCTCCTCGGGCACGTGCGCCGTGCCGAACGTCTCCACGTAGAGGCCGACGGGGGCGGCCTTGCCGATGGCGTAGGCGACCTGCACCTCGAGGCGGTCGGCGAGTCCCGCGGCGACCGCGTTCTTCGCGACCCACCGCATGGCGTAGGCGGCGCTGCGGTCGACCTTCGACGGGTCCTTGCCGCTGAACGCGCCGCCGCCGTGCCGGCTGAAGCCGCCGTAGGTGTCGACGATGATCTTCCGGCCCGTGAGCCCCGCGTCGCCCTTCGGCCCGCCGATCTCGAACTTGCCGGTGGGGTTGATGAGCATCGTCGCGTGGCGCGAGTCGAGCTCGATGCCGATCTCGGCCGCCTGCGCGAGCACCGGCCGGATCACGTGCTCCTCGACCTCGCGGCGGAGGTCGTCCTGCGACACCTGCGGGCCGTGCTGCGTGGAGAGCACGACGGTGTCGACCGTGCGCGGGACGAGCCCGTCGTAGCCGATGGTGACCTGCGTCTTGCCGTCCGGGCGGAGGTAGGCCAGCTCGCCGGAGTGGCGGACGGCGGCCAGGCGCTCGGCGAGGCGGTGCGCGAGGTAGATGGGCAGCGGCAGGAACACGGGGGTGTCGCGCGACGCGTACCCGAACATGAGGCCCTGGTCGCCCGCGCCCTGCAGGTCGCGGGCGTCGGTCGACGCGGACCCCGAGCGGGACTCGTAGGAGCGGTCGACGCCCTGCGCGATGTCGGGCGACTGCGCGCCGATGGACACGGTGACGCCGCAGTTGCTGCCGTCGAACCCGACCTCGGACGAGTCGTAGCCGATGTCCCGGATGCGGTCGCGCACGATCTGCGGGATGTCGACGTAGCCGGAGGTGGTGACCTCGCCGGCGACGTGCACGAGCCCCGTGGTGACGAGGGTCTCGACGGCCGCGCGGCTCGTCGGGTCCTGCGCGAGGAGGGCGTCGAGGATGCTGTCCGAGATCTGGTCGCAGATCTTGTCGGGGTGCCCCTCGGTGACGGACTCGGAGGTGAACAGGCGCAGGTCGGTCACGTGCGGGGCCTCCAGGGGGATCGCGTGGTCGAGAGCCGGTCGCTACCGCGGCCCCGGCTGACCCGCTACGTCGAGAATTCGATGGGCCACCTGCTCCTTGGAGCCGGAGGCCTCCGCAAGTGTATCGCCGGACCTCGCGAGCACCGTGACCGCGTTGCCCTCCGTGGCGAACCCCTCGGTCCAGCCCACCCGGTTGAGGACGAGCAGGTCGCAGCCCTTGCGCGCGAGCTTCGCCCGGCCGATGCGCAGGAGCTCCGCGGGATCCTCCTCGGTCTCCGCCGCGAAGCCCACGACCACCCGGTGCGAGCCGTCCGCGCGCGGCGCCCGGGCGTCGGCGGCGAGCCGCTGCAGGATGTCCGGGTTCCGCACCAGCTCGACGGAGAGGGCGTCGCCCGCCTCCTCCTTCTTGATCTTGCCCGCGGAGACGGCCGTGGGCCGGTAGTCGGCGACGGCGGCGGCCATGATGACGACGTCGGCGTCGGCCGCCTCGCGCACCATCGCCTCCTCGAGCTCGAGCGCGGTCGACACCAGCACCACCCGGACGCCGGTCGGCGCGGGCACCTCGAGGTGCGCCGCCACGAGGACGACGTCGGCGCCGCGGTCGCGCGCGGCGGCCGCGAGGGCCGTGCCCTGGCGGCCGGAGGACCGGTTGCCGAGGAAGCGCACGGGATCCAGCGGCTCGCGGGTGCCGCCGGCGGAGACGACGACGCGGCGGCCCTCGAGGTCGCGGCCGCCGGGGCGGACGGCGGCGAGGGCCGCGGCGAGCACGTCCTCGACCTCGGCCATGCGGCCGGGTCCCGAGTCGGTGCCCGTGAGCCGACCCGACGTGGGGCCGACGAGCGTGGCGCCGCGCGAGCGCAGGATGGCCGCGTTGGCTTGGGTCGCCGGGTGCTGCCACATCTCGGTGTGCATCGCCGGGGCGACGACGAGGGGCGCGCGGCTGGCGAGGATGGTGGTCCCGAGCAGGTCGTCCGAGAGGCCGAGGGCCATGGAGGCCAGCGTGTGCGCGGTCGCGGGTGCCACGACGATGAGGTCGGCCTTCTGGCCGAGCGCCACGTGGCGCACCTCGGAGACCCCGTCGTACAGGTCGCTCGTGACCGGGTTGCGGCTCACGGCCTCGAGGGTGGGCTTGCCGACGAAGCGGAGCGCCGCCTCGGTGGGGACGACGTGCACGTCGTGCCCGAGGAGCACGAGGCCACGGACGACGCCGACGGCCTTGTACGCCGCGATGCCGCCGGTGATGCCCACGACGACCATCACGCGGCGGCGCTCCGGATGCGGATGGCGGGGAGCGCGTGCGGCGGACGGTCGGCGGGGGTCATCCGGGTGGGCGGCTAGGAGGCCGCGGGCTCCACGATGGGCGTGGCGACGAGCTTGTCCTCGTTGATCTCGTGCATGGCGACCGAGAGGGGCTTGTCGTCGATGGTGGAGTCGACGAGCGGTCCGACGTTGTCGAACAGGCTGCCCTCGTGCAGGTCGGCGTAGTAGTCGTTGATCTGACGGGCCCGCTTGGAGGCGAAGATCACGAGCGCGTACTTCGAGTCGACCTTCGAGAGGAGCTCGTCGATGGGCGGGTCGATGATGCCCTGGGTCTTGTCAACCATGGATGTGCCGCTTCCTCATTACATGGACGAAGGCCGTACGGGTCCGGGTCACGGACCGACGGCCTTCCTGGTCTTCATCAACTCTACGACCTCGCGGGCGGCATCCGCGACATCGCGGTTGACGACCAGGTGGTCGAACTCGTCCTGGGCGGCCAGCTCGACCTTCGCGGTGTCCAGGCGTCGCTGCTGCTCCTCCGGTCCCTCCGTGCCGCGGCCGACCAGCCGCCGCACGAGCTCCTCCCAGGTGGGAGGCAGGAGGAACACGAGCCGGGCCTCCGGCATCGCGGCCTTCACCTGACGGGCGCCCTGGATGTCGATCTCGAGCAGCACGCTGCGCCCCTCGGCCAGCGCGACGTCGATGGGCGCGCGGGGCGTGCCGTAGCGGTGCGCGTTGTGCACCGTCGCCCACTCGAGCAGCTCGCCCCGCTCGACCATGCGGTCGAACTCGGCGTCGGAGACGAAGTAGTAGTTGACGCCCTCGACCTCGCCCGGCCGGGGCGCGCGGGTCGTGGCCGAGACGGAGAGGAGCACGTCGGGCTCGTTCTCGCGGATGAAGGTGGAGACGGTGCCCTTGCCGACGGCCGTGGGTCCGGCGAGCACGACGAGGCGGCTCGGCTCCACGATCTGCTTGGCCGCCTGCCAGTCCTCGAGGAAGCGGGTGAGGCGCACGCGCTGGTGCACGCCGAGCCCGCCGAGGCGCTTGGCGGTGGAGATGCCGAGCTCCCCGAGGATCCGCTCCAGCTTCGTGGGGCCGATGTTCGGGATGCTGGTGAGGAACTCCGTGACGCGCAGCGTCGCCTCCGCGCGGTGCGCCGGGTCGGCGGACGCGTCGAGGACGCCGAGCGGCGTGCGGTCCCCCGTGACGATGTCGTGCTTGACCTGGGCGCGCGCGCGGCGGGCGGCGACGGCGGCCTGCGACGCGGCGACCCGGTCGACCTCGGGTGGTTCGGGCCTCATGGCAGCACCTCTTCGAGTCGTCCGGCGTGGTCGGTGACGGCCTCCGCGACACGCCGTGGCCCTGCCGCGAGGATACTCCGCGAGGCGCTCGCGATCACAACGCCCGCGGCCGGGCCGAACAGCTTCCGGACATCGCCGAGCAGCGCCCCCTGGTGCCCGAATCCGGGCGCGAGGATCGGCGTGCGGGTGAGCGACGCGAGGTCGAGGCCCGCGTCGGCCGCGTCGACGGTCGCGCCGATGACGAGCCCGAAGGCCCCCGGGGCCGCGGCCGGGTCGTCCCGGGGACCGTTGGCGGCGACGGCCGCGTCCTGGATGCCCCGGGCCACCGTGCGCGCGCCGACGGGGTCCCCGCCGTCGCCGGGGACGGCCGGGAGGACGGCCCGCTGCAGGTCGCGGGCCTCCGGGTTCGAGGTGGCGGCGAGGACGAGCACGCCCGCGCCCCACGCGTCGGCGGCGGCCCGGACGCCGTCGAGGGAGCCGACGCCCGTGTAGGCGGTGAGGGTGACGGCGTCGGCCCGCAGCGGGCTGTCGGGCGCGAGCCACGCGGCGCCGTACGCGTCGACCGTGGAGCCGATGTCGCCGCGCTTGGCGTCGGCGATCACCAGGAGGCCCGCGTCCCGCGCCGCGGCGAGCACGCGCTCGAGCGCGGCGTACCCCGCGGATCCGTGCCGCTCGAAGAACGCGACCTGCGGCTTCACGATGCCGGCCCGACCCGCCGTGGCCTCGACCACGCGGAGGCCGAACTCCTCGAGCCCCCGCGCGTCGTCGTCGAGCCCCCATGCGTCCAGCAGGGCGCGGTGCGGGTCGATGCCGACGCACAGGTGCCCGCGCTCGCGGAAGGCGCGGGCGAGGCGCGCGCCGAACGGCGGGGCGACCGGGGCCGCCCCGCCGTCGGCGGTCGTCACCTGCGGGCCTCGCGGGCGATCGCGTAGTCCTGCAGGCTCGTGACGTCGAAGCCCGCGCGGATCGCGTCGAAGGACGCGACGGCGGCCGTGAGCTGCGCGATGGTCGTGAACAGCGGCTTGTCCGCCGCCACGGCCGCGGCGCGGATCTCGTAGCCGTCCGCGCGCGCCGTGCGGCCCGACGGGGTGTTGATCACGACGTCGACCTGGTCGCGGTTGATGAGGTCGACGATCGACGGCGAGTCGCCCTCGACGGGCGCCTCGCTGTACTTGCGGACCACGCGCGCCTGGATCCCGTTGCGGCTGAGGATCTCGGCCGTGCCCTCGGTGGCGAGCACCTCGAAGCCGAGCTGCTGGAGCCGGAGGACGGGGAGCACGATGGAGCGCTTGTCGCGGTCGGCGACCGAGACGAAGACCGTGCCCGAGAGCGGGAGGCCGCCGAACGCCGCCTCCTGGCTCTTCGCGAACGCCCGCGGGAAGTCGCGGTCGATGCCCATGACCTCGCCCGTGGAGCGCATCTCCGGGCCGAGCACCGAGTCGACGATGAGGCCGTCCTTCGTGCGGAACCGCTTGAAGGGCAGCACGGCCTCCTTCACGGCGACGGGCGAGTCCATCGGGACGTCGGAGCCGTCGCGCTCGGGCAGGAGCCCCGAGGCCCGGAGCTCCGCGATGGGCGTGCCGACCATCACGAGCGACGCGGCCTTCGCGAGCGGGATGCCGAGCGCCTTGGACACGAACGGCACCGTGCGGCTCGCGCGCGGGTTCGCCTCGAGGACGTACAGCACGCCCGCGCCGATCGCGAACTGCACGTTGAGGAGGCCGCGCACGCCCACGCCCTCGGCGATGGCGCGCGTGGCGTCGACGACCTGCTGGATCTGGCCGCGGCCGAGCGTGACGGGCGGCAGGGTGCAGCTCGAGTCGCCGGAGTGGATCCCGGCCTCCTCGATGTGCTCCATGACGCCGCCGACGTAGAGCTCGGTGCCGTCGTAGATGGCGTCGATGTCGATCTCGATGGCGTCGTCGAGGAACCGGTCGATGAGGAGCGGCCTGCCCGCGCCGATGATGCCCTGGTCGGCCATGCGCAGGAAGTAGTCGTGGAGCGTCGCCGTGTCGAAGACGATCTCCATGCCGCGGCCGCCGAGCACGTAGCTCGGGCGGACGAGCACCGGATAGCCGATGCCCTCCGCGACGACCACGGCCTCGTCGATCGCGGTGGCCGTGCCGTTCCGCGGCGCCACGAGCCCCGCGGCGTCGAGGATGCCGGAGAACAGGCCCCGCTCCTCGGCGAGGTCGATGGCCGCCGGGCTCGTGCCGAGGATCGGGACGCCCGCGGCCTCGAGGCCCTTGGCGAGCCCGAGCGCGGTCTGGCCGCCGAGCTGCACGACGACGCCGACCAGCTCGCCGGCCTGCTGCTCGGCGTGCACGATCTCGAGCACGTCCTCGAGCGTGAGCGGCTCGAAGTAGAGCCGGTCGCTCGTGTCGTAGTCGGTGGAGACGGTCTCCGGGTTGCAGTTGATCATGATGGTCTCGAACCCGGCCTCGGCCAGCGCGAACGACGCGTGCACGCACGAGTAGTCGAACTCGATGCCCTGGCCGATGCGGTTCGGGCCCGAGCCCAGGATGATCACCTTGCGGCGGTCGGAGGGCACGATCTCCGTCTCGGAGTCGTAGCTGGAGTAGTGGTACGGCGTGAGGGCGGGGAACTCCCCGGCGCAGGTGTCCACCGTCTTGAACACCGGGCGGATGCCCGCCGCGTGGCGCGCGTCCCGCACCTCCTGCTCGGGGACGCCGCGGATCTCGGCGATCTGGGCGTCCGAGAAGCCGTGGTCCTTCGCCTCGCGGAGGATCTCCGCGTCGAGGGAGCCCGCGTCGCGCACGGCGTCCGCGACCTCGTTGATCAGGACGATCTGGTCGATGAACCAGGGGTCGATCTTGGTCGCGTCGAACACCTGCTCCGCCGTGGCGCCCGCGCGGAGCGCCTGCTGCACCGTCACGATCCGGCCGTCGGTGGGCGTGCGGCTCACCTCGAGGAGCTCGTCGACCGAGCGGGTCTCGGCACCCCAGTGGAACGAGGACCCGCGCTTCTCGAGCGAGCGCAGCGCCTTCTGCAGGGCGGTGGAGTAGTTGCGGCCGATGGCCATCGCCTCGCCCACCGACTTCATGGTCGTCGTGAGCTCGGCGTCGGCGGCCGGGAACTTCTCGAACGCGAACCGCGGGACCTTGACGACCACGTAGTCGAGCGTGGGCTCGAAGCTCGCCGGCGTGACCTTCGTGATGTCGTTCGGGATCTCGTCGAGGCGGTACCCGATGGCGAGCTTCGCGGCGATCTTGGCGATGGGAAACCCGGTGGCCTTCGACGCGAGGGCGCTCGAGCGGGAGACGCGGGGGTTCATCTCGATGACGATGAGGCGGCCGTCCGCGGGGTCGACCGCGAACTGGATGTTGCAGCCGCCGGTGTCGACGCCCACCCGGCGGATGATGTCGATGCCGATGTCGCGCATGTGCTGGTACTCGCGGTCGGTGAGCGTGAGCGCCGGCGCGACCGTGATCGAGTCGCCCGTGTGCACGCCCACGGGATCGACGTTCTCGATGGAGCAGACGACGACCGTGTTGTCGGCCGTGTCGCGCATGAGCTCCAGCTCGTACTCCTTCCAGCCGAGGATCGACTCCTCGAGGAGCACCTCGGTGGTGGGGCTCGACTGGAGGCCGTCGGCGACCATGCGCTCGAGCTCCTGGCGCGTGTGCGCGAAGCCCGACCCGAGGCCGCCCATGGTGAACGACGGGCGGATCACGAGCGGGTAGCCGAGGTCCTCGGCGAACTCCACGGCCTGCTCGAGCGTCTTCGCGACGTGCGAGCGGGCGACGTCGGCGCCGGACTCGAGGACGAGGTCCTTGAAGAGCTGGCGGTCCTCGCCCTTCTGGATGGCCTCGACCTTCGCGCCGATGAGCTCGACGCCGTGCTTGGCGAGGATGCCGAGCTCGTCGAGCCGGATGGCCGCGTTGAGCGCGGTCTGGCCGCCGAGGGTGGGGAGCACCGCGTCCGGCCGCTCCTTGATGATGATCTTCTCGAGCACCTCGCTCGTGATCGGCTCGATGTACGTCGCGTCCGCGAAGTCCGGGTCGGTCATGATCGTGGCCGGGTTCGAGTTCACGAGGATGACGCGCACGCCCTCCTCGCGGAGCACGCGGCAGGCCTGGGTGCCGGAGTAGTCGAACTCGGCCGCCTGGCCGATGACGATCGGCCCGGAGCCGATGACGAGGACGGAGTTGATGTCGGCGCGCTTGGGCATTACACGGTCTCCTGGGGGGTCGCGGCGGCGGGGGCGGTGCCCGACGCGTCGTGGATCAGCTCGATGAACCGGTCGAAGAGGTACGACGAGTCGTGCGGGCCCGCGGCCGCCTCCGGGTGGTACTGCACCGAGAAGGCCGGGATGTCGAGGCAGTTCAGCCCCTCCACGACCTGGTCGTTGAGCGAGATGTGGCTGACCTCGGCGCGGCCGAAGCCGGCCGGGGTGTCGACGGGGCCGTCGAGCGGCGCGGAGACCGCGAAGCCGTGGTTCTGGCTCGTGATCTCGACGCGGCCGGTCCGGCGGTCGAGCACGGGCTGGTTGATCCCGCGGTGGCCGAAGGGCAGCTTGTACGTGTCGAACCCGAGGGCGCGGCCGAGGAGCTGGTTGCCGAAGCAGATCCCGAAGAAGGGGATGCCCTTCCGGAGCACGTCCTGGAGGAGCTCCACGTGGTACTGCGACGCCTCCGGGTCGCCCGGGCCGTTGGAGTAGAAGACCGCGGTGGGCGCGAGCTCGGCGAGCTCCTCCGTGGTGATGGTCTGCGGCACGACGTGCACGTCGAGGCCGCGGGCGGCGAGGTGCCTCACGGTCGCGGTCTTGATGCCGAGGTCGAGCACCGCGACGGAGCCGATGCGCTCGCCCTCGGCGGGCACCGTGTACGTCTCGAGCGTGGAGACCTCGGCGGAGAGGTTGCGGCCGGCCATGTCGGGCGCCTGCCGCACCTGCGCGAGCTGCTCCTCGTCGCTGAGCGACGCCGCCTCGCCGGAGAATACGCCGGCGCGCATGGCGCCCTCGTCCCGGATGCGGCGGGTGACCGCGCGCGTGTCGATGCCGGAGATGCCGACGACGCCCTGCGCGACGAGGTCGTCCTCGAGCGTGCGGGTGCCGCGGAAGCTCGAGACCACCCGGGAGGGGTCGCGGACGACGTAGCCGGCGACCCAGATGCGGCGCGACTCCATGTCGTCGTCGTTCATCCCGGTGTTGCCGATGTGCGGCGCCGTCTGGAGCACGATCTGGCCCGCGTAGGACGGGTCGGTGATCGTCTCCTGGTAGCCGGTCATGCCGGTCGCGAAGACGGCCTCGCCGAGGCTGGTGCCGCGGGCGCCGTACGCGCGTCCGACGTACCTCCGTCCGTCCTCGAGTACCAGGACCGCCGGTTCGTGTCGGGCCATGTCGGTCACTTCCCTTCGTTGTCGTCGTCGTGCGCGGGGCGGGGGATGCGGTGGAGGGCGTCGACGAGCGCGGGCTTGTCGCGCGGGTCGATCACCCGGAGGTACGTGTCGACCTCGGTGCGGGCGGCCTCGTCGAGGACCCAGGTGACGGCCACGAGGCCGCCCTCCTCCACCACGCGGTCGATGGCGTAGGTCGCGAGGCCGGAGCCCGTGATCCGGTCGGCGGGCAGGAGCACCTCGCGCTCGCCGTCGATCGCGAGCACGAGGCCGGCGTCGTGGACCCGGGCCGCGGCGCGACCGCGGAAGCCGAGGGGCGCGACGGTCAGCCGGTCGAGCGGCTGGCCGGCCGTGGTCGTGGCGACGTACAGCACGTCGACCTCGAGGGCCGGCGCGCCGAGGCCCGCGGGCGGGCGCGGCGGCTCGGGCAGCGCGCCCTGGCGGCGACGGCGCGCGCGCCAGCCGAGCGCCATGAGCGCGAGGAGCAGGAGGAGGAGCGCGATCACGGTGAGCGCGGGTCCGAGGCGGTCGCTCATGCGGCGGGGCTCCCCAGGGCCCCGGAGGCCGACCCGTCGCGCGCGTCGGCGTCGGCGCGGTCGCGGAGGACCGCGGCGCGCGCGACCGTGCCGCGGTCGACGAGCGCGCCGTCGAGCACGGTCGGGTAGCCGCGGTGGAAGGTCGCGACGACGCGGCCGGGCAGCGTCATCTCCAGGTACGGGGAGTTGCCGCTCAGCCCGCCGAGGTCGTCGCGCCCGAAGACGCGCGAGGCGCGGGGGTCGTACAGGGTGATGTCGGCCGGGGAGCCGCCCGCGAGGACGTGGCCGTGCTCGGCCAGGCGGCCGATGCGCGCGGGGGCGTGCGACATGACCCGCGCGACGCCCTGCCAGTCGAGCAGGCCCGTGTCGACCATCGCGAGCTGGACGACCGACAGCGCGGACTCGAGGCCCACCATGCCGAACGCGGCCGCATCCCACTCGCAGTCCTTCGCCTCGACGGGGTGCGGCGCGTGGTCGGTGGCCACCACGTCGATGGTGCCGTCGGCGAGCGCGAGGCGGAGCGCCTCCACGTCCTCGCGGCGGCGCAGCGGCGGGTTGACCTTGTAGCGCGCGTCGTAGCCGGCGACCAGGTCCTCGGTGAGCAGCAGGTGGTGGGGCGTGACCTCGGCGGTCACGTCGACGCCGCGGGCCTTGGCCCAGCGGATCACGTCGACCGAGCCGGCCGTGGAGACGTGGCAGACGTGCAGGCGGGATCCGACGTGCTCGGCGAGCAGCACGTCGCGCGCGATGATCGACTCCTCGGCGACCGCGGGCCAGCCCGTGATGCCGAGCTCGCCGGACAGCGCGCCCTCGTTCATGGTGGCGCCCTCGGTGAGGCGCGGGTCCTGCGCGTGCTGCGCGATGACGCCGTCGAACGCCTTCACGTACTCCAGCGCGCGGCGCATCAGGAGCGGGTCGGAGACGCACTTCCCGTCGTCGGAGAAGACGCGGACGGCGGCGCGGCTCGACGCCATGGCGCCGATCTCGGCCAGCGACTCCCCCGCGAGCCCGACCGACACGGCGCCGATGGGCCGCACCGTCGCGTAGCCCGCCGCGTCGCCGAGCGCCTTGACCTGCTCGACCACGCCGGCGGTGTCCTGCACGGGCATGGTGTTGGCCATCGCGAAGACCGCCGTGAACCCGCCGAGGGCCGCCGCGCGGGATCCGGTGAGCACCGTGTCGCTCTGCTCGTAGCCGGGCTCACGCAGGTGCACGTGCAGGTCGACGAGGCCGGGCAGCGCCACGAGCCCGTCGGCCTCGACGACGTGCGCGCCGGCCGGGACCTCGAGGTCGGGCCCGATCTCGCGGATCAGCCCGTCGGCGACGAGGATGTCGGCGCGCTCGCCCGAGGGCAGGGTCGCGCCGCGGATCAGGTGGGCGTCGCGCGCGGTCGTGTCGTGCTGGGGCATGTCGTACTGGGTCATCGGTCGGCCTTCCCGTCGCCGGACAGCAGGAGGTAGAGGACGGCCATGCGCACCGAGACGCCGTTGGCGACCTGCTCGCGCACCGTGGACCTCTCCGAGTCGGCGGCGGCGGCGGATATCTCGAGCCCGCGGTTCATGGGCCCCGGGTGCATGACGATCGTATCGGGCCCGAGCAGCGCGAGCCGCGCGTCGTCGAGGCCCCAGATGCGCGCGTACTCGCGCGGGTTCGGGAAGAAGGCCGCGCGCATGCGCTCAGCCTGGATGCGCAGCATCATGACCGCGTCCGGCCGTCCCTCGACGAGCGCCGCGTCGAGGTCGTAGCAGACGGTCACCGGCCACGAGCCGACCCCCACGGGCACGAGCGTCGGCGGGGCGACGAGCGTGACCTCGGCGCCGAGCGTCGTGAGGAGCCACGCGTTCGAGCGGGCGACGCGCGAGTGGAGGATGTCGCCGACGATGAGGACGCGCGCGCCGTCGAGGCCCCTCCCCCGGGCAGCCGGGCCGTGCAGCCGGCGGCGGATGGTGAACGCGTCGAGCAGGGCCTGCGTGGGGTGCTCGTGCGTCCCGTCGCCCGCGTTGACGATGCCGGCGTCGATCCAGCCGCTGCCCGCGAGCGTGTGCGGCGCGCCGGAGGACGGGTGGCGGACGACGACGCCGTCGGCGCCCATGGCCTGCAGGGTCTGCGCGGTGTCCTTCAGGCTCTCGCCCTTGGAGACGCTCGAGCCCTTGGCGCTGAAGTTGATGACGTCCGCCGAGAGCCGCTTGGCGGCGGCCTCGAACGAGATGCGGGTGCGGGTCGAGTCCTCGAAGAAGAGGTTCACCACGGTGCGGCCGCGGAGCGCCGGCGTCTTCTTGATCTCGCGCGTGCCCACGTCGGACATGTCCTCCGCGACGTCGAGGATGCGGACGGCCTCGTCGCGGGTCAGGTCGCGGGTGGAGAGCAGGTGCCTCACGACACGGCCTCCCCCGCGGCGGGCGCCGGCACGTCGTCGGGGCCCTCGATGGCGACGGCGTCCTCGCCGTCGATCTCGTCGAGCCGCACGAAGATGCGCTCCGCGAGGCTCGACGGCAGGTTCTTCCCCACGAAGTCGGCGCGGATGGGGAGCTCGCGGTGCCCGCGGTCCACCAGCGCGGCGAGGCGCACGGCCGTCGGGCGGCCGAGGTCGCCGATCGCGTCGAGGGCCGCGCGGACCGTGCGGCCGGAGAAGAGCACGTCGTCGACGAGCACGACCGTGCGGCCGTCCACGCCGCCCGCGGGCAGGAGCGTGGGCGCGGGCGCGCGGGTGGGGTTCCGCTGCAGGTCGTCGCGGTACATGGTGACGTCGAGCGAGCCCACCAGGTCGGCGGGGGCGTCGGGCTCGAGGCGGGCGATGATGCGGCCGATGCGCTCGGCGAGGACGGTGCCGCGCGTGGGGATCCCGAGGAGCAGGAGGCCGGCGGGGCCGCGGTTCGACTCGAGGATCTCGTGGGCGATGCGCGTGAGCGCACGGGTGATGTCAGAGGGCTGCAGCACGATGCGCTGAGGCAATCCGACCTCCTTCCCCGCCTCTCGGGACGGATGTTAAAGGTGGTCTGTTCCGCGGGTCACTCTAGCGGGTGCGGTCCGACGCGTCGAGGACGGCGCGGATGCGGCCGAGGACGGCGGCGTCCTGCAGGCTCGTGGCGTCCCCGAGCGTCCGGCCCTCGACGAGGTCGGCGAGGAGGCGCCGCATGATCTTGCCCGAGCGCGTCTTCGGCACGTCCGGCACCACCACCATCCGCCGCGGCTTCGCGACCGGCCCGATGGCCCGGGCCACGTGCGCCGTGAGCTCCGGCCCCAGCGACGCGGCGAGCGCGCGCCAGCCCTCCGCGTCGTCGTCCGCCGGCCGGTCGTCGCCGCGCGGCACCACGAACGCGACCACGCGCTGCCCGGTGAGGTCGTCGGCGACGCCCGTGACGCCGGCCTCGCCGACGCGCGGATGCGCGACGAGGGCCGACTCGATCTCGATGGTCGACAGCCGGTGGCCGGAGACGTTCACGACCTCGTCGATGCGGCCCTGGAGCGCGATGTCCCCGTCGCCGTCCCGTCGGGCGCCGTCGCCGGCGAGGAACCAGCCGCGGTCGGCGAAGCGCTCCCAGTAGGCGCTGCGGTAGCGGTCCGGGTCGCCCCAGACGGTGCGGGCCATCCCGGGCCAGGGACGCTGGATGACGAGGAGGCCCGGCTCCCCCGCGGCCGTCTCCTCCCCGTCGTCGTCGACCACGGCGACCCGGAACCCGGGCAGCGCGCGACCCGCGGCGCCCGGCTTCAGCGTGGAGGCGCCGGGCAGGGGCGCGATGACCGCGGCGCCCGTCTCGGACTGCCACCACGTGTCGACCACGGGCGCCGCGCCGCCGCCGACCTCCCGGTGGAACCAGCGCCACGCGGCCGGGTTGATCGCCTCCCCCACGGACCCCAGCAGGCGGATGCTGGACAGGTCGTGCCCGCCCACGCCGTCGGGGAACCAGCTCATGAGCGAGCGGATGAGCGTGGGCGCCGTGTAGTACGTGGTGACCCCGTAGCGCTCGATGATCTCCAGGTGCCGTCCGCGGTGGGGAGTGTCGGGCGTGCCCTCGTAGATCACCTGCGTGAGGCCGTTGGACAGCGGCCCGTAGATCTCGTAGGTGTGCGCGGTGACCCAGGCCAGGTCCGCGGTGCACCAGTGCACGTCGTCCGGCTTCGCGTCGAAGTGGGCCCAGTGCGCCCACGACGCGTGGGTCAGGTACCCGCCGGAGGTGTGCACGAGGCCCTTGGGGCGGCCCGTCGTGCCGGAGGTGTAGATGATGAAGAGCGGGTGCTCGGCGTCGAAGGCGCGGGGCTCGTGGACGGGCGACGCGGCTCCGACGGCGTCATGCCACCAGACGTCGCGTCCCTCGGTCCACGGCACGTCCTGCCCGGTGCGCCGGACGACGAGGACGTGCTCGAGGGACGGGACGCCCGCGACGGCCTCGTCCGCCTGCGGCTTGGTGGCGACCGCGGTTCCGCGCCGGTGCTGCCCGTCGCTCGTGATGAGCAGCCGGGCGCCCGTGTCCTCCACGCGGAAGCGCAGCGCCTCCGCCGAGAAGCCGCCGAACACGAGCGAGTGCACGGCGCCGATGCGGGCGACCGCGAGGGTCGCGACGACGGTCTCGACGAGCACGGGCAGGTAGATGACCACGCGGTCGCCGGGGCCGATGCCGAGGGCGGTCAGCGCGTTCGCGGCGCGCGCGACCTCCTCCTGGAGGTCGCGGTACGTGACGGCGCGGCGGTCGCCGGGCTCGCCCTCGAAGTGCAGCGCGACCCTGTCGCCGCGCCCCGCGGCCACGTGCCGGTCGACGCAGTTGGCGGCGACGTTCAGGCGGCCGCCGGCGAACCAGGTGGCCGCGGGGACCTGCGGGGTGCCGTCCTCGGCGACGGGCGGGACCCAGGTGTGCGCCGTCTGCCAGGGCGTCTCCCAGTCGAGGCGGCGGGCGGCCTCCTCCCAGAAGGCGACGGGGTCGGACTCCGCGCGCGCGTACGCCTCCGCGCCGACGTTGGCCGACGCGGCGAGCGCGGCGGGCGGCGGGAACGAGGCCGGGCCCGCGGTCGCGGCGTCGCCGTCCGAGGGGTCCAGGGGGGTGGCGGCGGCCTGCTCGGTGCGCGGGGAGGTCATGCGACGACGCTACGTGCGCCCCCGCGGAGGACCCGAACCGGGATCGTCACGCGGGGACACACGGCGCGCGAGGCGCTGCCGGCGTCAGCCCCAGCGGCGCACGAGCACGCGTTCGACGACACCCACGACGGCGTCGGTGATCGCGCCCAGCACGGCGAGGAGGACGATGGCGAGGAGCACCCGGTCCACGCGGCCGTTGCTCGACGACTCCGTGAGCAGGTAGCCGAGCCCCATCGAGGCGGCGAGCAGCTCCGCGGCGACGAGGAACAGCCACGACTGCGCGAGGGCGAGCCGGAGGCCGGAGACGACGGCCGGGAGCACGGCGGGCAGCTGCACGGTGACGAGGAGCGGGATCCGGCGCAGCCCGAACGCGCGCCCCACCTCCACGAGGTGCGGGTCCACGTGCCGGAGCGCCCCGGCGACGGTCGTGTACACGGGGAACAGGGCGCCGATCGCCACGAGGGTGACCTTGGAGTCCTCGTTGATCCCCATCCAGAGCAGGAGCAGCGGCACCCACGCGAGCGACGGGACGGTGCGGAAGGCGCCGGCGGTCGGGGCGAGGAGGAGCCGGCCGATGCGGGAGAGGCCCACCACGGCACCGAGCACGAGGCCCACCGTCGCGCCGAGGGCGAACCCGAGGAGCACGCGCTGCAGGGAGATGGCGACGTACTGGCCGAGGATCCCCTGCTCGGCGAGCTGGCCCCCCGCCCGCACCACGTCGAGCGGCGCGGGCAGCAGGTGGGCGGGGACGGCGCCGGTGGCGGTGACCACCGCCCAGAGCCCGACGACCAGGAGCGGGACGACGGCGCCGACGGCCGTGCGCACGAGGGCGCCGCCCGCGGTGCGGCGGGTCGCCGGCCGCGCGGCCCCGCCCTCCTCGACGGCCGCGTCCGCGCGCGGAGCCGTGCCGAGGGCGGTCATCCGGCCGCCACGGCGCCGGCGTCCGCGGACTCCGCGTACTGCGGCTCGAACAGCTCGTCGAGCGCCGTGTCGACCCGCGCCTGGTCGGGGACGTCGCCGGACTCGACGAGGATCGGGCCGACGCGCTCGAGCACGGCGCGCTGGGCGTCGCCGGGGACGGGGTCGACGCCGAGGTTGGTCCGGTCGATGACGGTGGACGCGACGGCGGGGTCGATGGCGGCGGCCTCCGCGAGGATCGCCGCGGTCTCGTCCGGGTGCTCCACCGCCCAGGCGCGGGCCTCCTCGTACGCGTCGACGACCGCCTGCGCGAGGTCGGGCGACGCGTCGAGGAACGACTGGGTGGCGTTGAGGAACCCGTAGGTCGCGAAGTCGACGTTGCGGTACAGGAGCGTCGAGCCCGCCTCCGCCTGGCTCGCGGCCATGAGCGGGTCGAGCCCGGACCACGCGTCGACGGAGCCGTTCTCGAGCGCGGCGCGGCCGTCGGCGTGCTGGAGGTTCTGGATGGTCACGTCGGACACGGGGATGCCGGCCTCCTCGAGCGTCTGCAGCAGGAAGAAGTAGGGGTCGGTGCCCTTCGTGGCGGCGATGTCGGCGCCGCGCAGCTGGTCGACGCTCGTGATCGGCGAGCCCTCCGGCACGACGATCGCGGTCCACTCGGGCTGCGAGTACACGTCGATCGTGCGGATGGGCGACCCGTTCGCCCGGGCGAGGAGCGCGGCGGACCCGGCGGTGGAGCCGACGTCGACGGCACCGGCGCGGAGGAGCTCGTTGGCCTTGTTCGAGCCAGCGGACTGCACCCAGTCGACCTGCACGTCGGATCCGAGGCGTGCCTCGAGGAGGCCCTGGTCCTTCACGATGAGGCTCAGCGGGTTGTAGGTGGCCCAGTCGACGGTGAGCGTGTCGGCGCTCCAGCCGGCCGGGTCCGCGGAGGCGGCGGCGGCGGGGGCGACGGACGAGCCCTCCCCGGCGGCGCAGCCCGCGAGGAGCATCACGGCGGCGCTCGCGAGCGCGAGGGACGGGAGGGCGGATCTGCGGAGCGGGAGACGGGTCACGGTGGGTCCTCGGGTGCTGTGCCGGCGGGGATCGCGCGGGCGGCGGGTCGGGTGGTGCGGAACGTGCGGATGTGCGGGGTGTGCTGGGGCGGTGCGGGTCCCGTCCGGAGCGGAGCCCGGGCGGACGCTGCACGGCGTGCGGGAGCCGGTGCGCGGCGGCGCGTCAGCGGGCCGTGCGGTGGCCGGGCACGCCGAGCCCCTCGAGCAGCTCGGCGCGGAGGGCGGCGAGGGTGGCGTCGCCGCGGTCGCGGGGCCGGGATCCCGGCACCTCGAGCACGCGGCGCACGGTCGCGCCCGGTGCGGCACCGGGAGCGGGGTCGGGTCCGAGCAGCACCACGCGGTCGGCGAGGTGGAGCGCCTCGTCGACGTCGTGCGTGACGAGGAGGACCGTGGTCGGGATGGCGGCGTGCACGTCGAGCAGGAGGTCCTGCATCCGGAGCCGGGTGAGGGCGTCCAGGGCGCCGAATGGCTCGTCGAGCACGAGGACGCGCGGCCGTCGGGCGAGCGCGCGGGCGAGGGAGGCGCGCTGCGCCATGCCGCCGGACACCTGGCGGGGGCGGAGGTCGGCGGCCTCGGCGAGTCCCGTGAGCTCCAGCAGGTCGCGCACGCGGGCGTCCCCCTCCGCACGCGGCACGTCGCGCGGCAGGCCGAGGCGCACGTTGGCGCGGATCGTGCGCCAGGGCAGCAGCCGCGGCTCCTGGAAGGCGACCGCGGAGCGCTGGTCGACCTCCTGTACGGGCGTGCCGTCGATGCGGAGGGACCCGGTGTCGGGGCGGTCGAGCCCGCTCACCTGGCGGAGGAGGGTCGACTTGCCGCAGCCGGACGGCCCGAGGACGGCCACGACGTCGCCGGCCGCGAGGTCCAGGTCGACGTCGCGGAGGACGGTCCGTCGCGCGCGGGAGCCCTCTACGGGGAAGGACCGGCCGATCCCCCGGAGCTCGACGGCGCCCGCGGAGCCCGGTGCGGGAGCGGTCGCGGTCGGCGCACGTGACGGGGCCGGCGCGGGCGGCGCGGCCGGCGCGGGCGACGCCGGGTCGGGGCGCGAGGCGGAGGCGGTGGCGGGCATGACCCGACGCTAGGGCGCGGCGCCGCCGGCCGGATCACGTCCCGTCACACGCCGTCGCGGGACGACACGCGACGTAATGCACCGCCGGCGGTGTGCTCCGACGAGGCGGCACCGGGCCTCGAGCCGCCGACGGACGCGGGCCGCGGCCCTGGACGACGTGGCGCGGAGGACGACGCGGCACAGCCGCCGACGCCCTCCCGGCCGGGTCAGGCCTGCGCGGCCGCGATCCGGGCGAGCATGCCGTTCACGAACGACGCGGACTCGTCCGTGCTGAGCGACGACGCGAGGTCGACGCTCTCCGAGATGGCGACGCCGTCGGGCACGTCGGCGTTGAAGAGGATCTCCCAGATGCCGATGCGCAGGATCGCGCGGTCGACCGCGGGCATGCGGGCGAGGGTCCAGTTGACCGAGTACGTCTCGATGAGCTCGTCGATCTCGTCCTGGTGCTCGACGACGCCCTCGGCGATCTCGCGCGCGTACTGCCACGAGGCCTGCCGGTCGGGCTCCGCGGCGGCCCGCTGCTGCTCTACCGCGAGGGTCGCGGGGATCGTCTCCCCGCGGATGTCGGCGACGTACAGGACGTCGAGGGCGCGCTTGCGCGCCTTGGTGCGTGCGCTCACGGGTCAGTCGGTGACGCGGCCGAGGTAGTCGCCCGTGCGGGTGTCCACCTTGACGCGCGTGCCCTGCTCGAGGAAGAGCGGGACCTGGATCTGGTGGCCGGTCTCGACCGTGGCGGGCTTGGTGCCGCCGGTCGAGCGGTCGCCCTGGAGGCCCGGCTCCGTGTACGTGATGGTCAGCACGACCGACGCGGGCAGCTCGACGTAGAGCCCCTCGCCGTTGTGGAGCGCGACGGTGACGCTCTGGTTCTCGAGCATGAAGTTCTTCGCGTCGCCGACCTGCGCGGCGGACAGCGTGATCTGGTCGTAGTCGCTCGTGTCCATGAACACGAAGTTCTCGCCGTCGGCGTAGAGGTACTGGAAGTCGCGGCGGTCGACCGTCTCGGTCTCGATCTTGGCGCCCGCGTTGAACGTGCGGTCGACGACCTTGCCGCTCATGACGTTCTTGACCTTGGTGCGCACGAACGCGCCCCCCTTGCCCGGCTTGACGTGCTGGAACTCGATGACGGTCCACAGCTGGCCGTCCATGTTGAGGACGACGCCGTTCTTGATGTCAGCGGTAGAGGCCATGCGGGGAGGGTCCTTGCCTGTTCGACGAGCGGGATGCGGCGGTCGAGCGGCCGCGCGGAGGATCCGGATCCGCGGCCCGACGGGGCGCGTGCGGGGATCCGAGGGATCAGCCTAACGGGTGCCGGTCACCACGTGCGCGAGCGCCAGGAGGTACGAGCCCGTCCCGAGGCCCGCGATGACGCCCGTGGCGACGGGCGAGATGACGCTCTGGTGGCGGAACTCCTCGCGCGCGTGCGGGTTCGAGATGTGCACCTCGATGAGCAGGAGGCCGGCCTTGGTGACGAGCGCCGTGGCGTCGCGGAGCGCGTACGAGTAGTGCGTGAAGGCGGCCGGGTTCATGATCACGGGCGTCGCGGTGTCGACGGCCTCGTGCAGCCAGCCGATGAGCGTCGCCTCGTCGTCGGTCTGCCGCAGGTCGATCTCGACGTCGTCGGGCGCGAAGGCGACGAGCTCGCGGCGGAGGTCCTCCAGCGACCCGGTGCCGTAGACGTCGGGCTCGCGGCTGCCGAGGCGACCGAGGTTGGGACCGTTGAGGACGAGCACGCGTGACATGGATCCAGCCTAGGGGCGCTCCCGGGACCCGGCCCCGCGGGACGGCGCCTCCTCGCAGGGCGGTGGCCCGGCAGCGCAGCAGCGAGGAGCAGGAGCGCCCCGACGGGGTGCGGCTCCCGTCTGCCGACGCCGACCGTGATCCCAGCCCCGGGCACGCGACGCCACCTGCGGCGCACGGCTGCCTCCGTGAGGAGCGCCGGAGCCGCGATCCCCGCTCGCGGCACGTGCCCCCGTCCCCTTCCCTGCGGCTGCGCGAGGAGACCGGTCAGCGCGCTCGGGGAGAGGAGGTGCTGATCGTCCGCCGGCATCGGTGCTTACGTCGTGCGCACCGGCCGCCGCGATGGTCGGAGGCCGCCCTCGGGATGCGTGCGGCTCAGCCGACGCTCTGGCCGCCGTCGGAGCGGATGCGCTGCCCGTTGATCCAGCCGCCCTCCGCCGACAGGAGGAAGCACACGAGCGCCGCGGCGTCGCGGGGCTCGGCGAGCCGTCCGCGCGGCGTCGTCTCCCGCAGGCTCTCGCGGATCTCCGGTGTGAACCAGCCCGTGTCGGTGGGCCCGGGATCGACGAGGTTGGCGGTGATCCTCACGTCCTCCAGCTCGCGGGCGGCTGCGATGACGATGCGGTCGAGCGCGGCCTTGCTGGCGCCGTAGGGCACGTTGCCGACGACGTGGTCGCTCGTGAGCGCGACGATGCGCCCGGCACCCGGCACCGCGCGGTACCGGCGGGCGAAGCCCTGGACGAGCTGGAGCGACGCCCGCACGTTCACGGCCAGGTGGCGGTCCAGGCTCTCCACGCTGGTCTCCAGCAGGGCGCTGTCGACCGACTCGGCGTGGCTCAGCACGAGGGCGGTGAGCGGCCCGAGCTCCCGCTCGACCTCGTCGAGGATCCGCTCCGCGGCGTCCGTGTCCACGAGGTCCGCCTCGACGGCGTGCGCCCGGCCGCCCGCGCGCTCCACGGCCTCGGCGACGCGCGCCGGGTCCTCCGGCTGACGGCCCCACGGCATGCGGGCGTCGTAGTCCGACCAGTACGTGAAGGCGACATCCCAGCCGCCGAGCGCGAGGTCCTCGGCGATTGCCGCCCCGATGCCGGAGACGCGGCCGACGCCCGTGACCAGCGCGACGGGCCGCGGCGCGTCCGGATGCGCGGGATCCGTCACGAGCCGATCTCCTGGTAGGCCGCGAACAGCAGCGCCTCCTCCGGGCCGTTGAGCACGCTGGCCCGGCCGACGCCGTCGAGCACGATGAATCGCATCATGTCGCCGCGGGCCTTCTTGTCGCGCTTCATGCTGGCGACGAGCGTGGGCCAGCGGCCCACGGGGTAGCTGGTCGGCAGGTCGAGCGAGTCGAGGATCCGCCGGTGCCGGTCGACCGCCTCGTCGGACAGCGAGCGCGTGAGGCGCGAGAGCTCCGCGGCGAACACCATCCCGACCGCGACCGCCGCGCCGTGCCGCCACCGGTAGCGCTCGGCGTGCTCGATGGCGTGGCCGAGCGTGTGGCCGTAGTTGAGGATCTCGCGGCGGCCCTTCTCCGTGAAGTCCTCGCCGACGACCTCCGCCTTCATGGCGATGGCGAGCTCGACGACGCGGCGGAACTCGGGGCTCGTGGTGTCGGTGACGCGCGCCACGTCGGCCTCGATGACGTCGAGGATCTCGGGCACGGCGATGAAGCCGGCCTTGACGATCTCCGCGAAGCCCGTGACGATCTCGTTGCGCGGCAGGGTGGCCAGCAGGTCGAGGTCCACCACCACGGCGGTCGGCGCGTAGAAGGCGCCGACGAGGTTCTTGCCCTCGGAGGTGTTGATGCCGGTCTTCCCGCCGACGGCCGCGTCGACCATGGCGAGCACCGTGGTCGGGACCTGGATGAGCATGACCCCGCGCAGCCAGGTGGCCGCGACGAAGCCGCCGAGGTCGGTCGTCGCGCCGCCGCCGAGCGTGATGACGGCGTCGGAGCGCGTGAAGTCGGTCGTGCCCATGATCTTCCAGCAGAACGCCGCGACCTCGACGCGCTTCGCGCCCTCCGCGTCCGGCACCTCGGCGAGGTAGACCTCCACGTCGCCCTGCAGGCGCTCCCGGAGGCGCGACGCCTCCTCGGCGAGGGCCGGGGCGTGCACGATGAGCACCTTCCGCACCCGCGGGCCGAGCAGCGCGCCGATCCCCTGCACGAGGCCCCGGCCGACGGTCACGTCGTAGCCGGGGGTGCCGGAGACGCGGATCACCGTGGCCGCGTCGGGCTCGGCGGCGGCGGGCGCGGCGGACGGGTCGGCGGGGCGGGCGGTCTCGGGCGCGTTCTTGTCGGTCATGGCTGCCTCTCCCGGGCGAAGCGCTCGATCTCGCGGACGATGCGCGGGAGCGGGCGGTCGGAGGTGTCGATGGTCAGGTCGGCGAGCGAGCGGTACAGCTCCTCGCGGTCGGCGACGATGCGGCGCCAGCTCTCGAGGCCGTCGACGAGCGGGCGGTCGTCGCCGCGGATCCGCGCCCGGACGGCGTGCTCGCTGACGGTCAGCAGCACGACGAGGGCCGGCGCGAGGTCGGCCCGGGTGTCCGCATCGAGCACGGCTCCCCCACCGAGGGACACGACGCCGCCACCCGCGAGGGCGTCGGCCACCGCGGCCCGCTCGAGCGCGCGGAAGCGCGCCTCCCCGTGGTCGCGGAAGATGTCGGCGATCGAGCCGTGCGCGTCGACGACGGCGCGGTCGGTGTCCGTGAACGGCAGCCCGAGGGCCTTCGCCAGACGACGTCCGACCGTGGTCTTGCCCGCGCCGGGCGCGCCGATCAGGACGACCGTCACGGTCAGGACCCGGGCGGGGCGGGCGGCGCGGCGTCGGCCTCGTCCACCAGGGCCGCGCCGGAGCGGCGGCCCTCGGGGATCGACTCGAGGTAGCCGCGGAGGTTCCGCCGGGTCTCGCCCACGGAGTCGCCGCCGAACTTCTCCAGCACCGCGTCGGCGAGGGTCAGCGCGACCATCGCCTCCGCGACCACGCCCGCGGCGGGCACGGCGCACACGTCGGAGCGCTGGTGGTTCGCGGGGGCGGCGCCGCCCGTGGCGGTGTCGATGGTGCGCAGCGCCCGGGGCACGGTCGCGATGGGCTTCATGCCCGCGCGGACCCGGAGGACCGTGCCCGTGCTCATGCCGCCCTCGGTGCCGCCGGCGCGGTCGGTCGACCGGCCGATGCCCGCCGCCGTGGAGAACAGCTCGTCGTGCGCCTCGGAGCCGCGGCGCGTCGTGGTGAGGAACCCGTCGCCGACCTCGACGCCCTTGATCGCCTGGATGCCCATGAGCGCCCCGGCGAGCTTCGAGTCGAGGCGGCGGTCCCAGTGCACGTGCGAGCCGAGGCCCGGGGGCAGGTCGTAGGCGAGCACCTCGACGACGCCGCCGACGGTGTCGCCGCTCGCCTTCGTGTCGTCGACCTCGGCGACCATGCGGGCGCTCGTCTCGGGGTGGAAGCAGCGCAGCGGATCCGCGTCGAGGGCGTCGACGTCGTCGGGGGTCGGCAGCGGCGCGCCCTCCGGCACGCGGACGGGGCCGATGGCGAGCGTGTGGCTGACGAGGGTGATGCCGAGCTCGGCGAGGAAGGCGCGCGCGACGGCGCCGAGCGCCACGCGCGCGGCGGTCTCGCGGGCGCTGGCGCGCTCGAGGACGGGACGGGCCTCGTCGAAGTCGTACTTCTGCATGCCGACGAGGTCGGCGTGGCCGGGGCGCGGGCGCGTGAGGGCCGCGGCGCGCGCACCCGTCAGCCTCTCCGACTCGACGGGCTCGGGGCTCATGACGTCGACCCACTTGGGCCACTCCGTGTTGCCGATGCGCACGGCGATGGGGCTGCCCAGCGTCCGGCCGTGGACGACGCCGGTGGAGAGGCTGAGCTCGTCCTGCTCGAAGCCCATGCGCGCGCCGCGGCCGTAGCCGAGCTTGCGACGGGCGAGGTCGGCGCGGATGCCGTCGAGGCTGACGGGCACGCCCGCGGGCAGGCCCTCCAGGACGGCGATGAGTTCGGGGCCGTGGGATTCCCCGGCGGTGAGCCAACGCAGCATGGCCCCATCCTCCCACAGCGGCAGCGGCCGCCCCGCGGGTCAGGACCCGGTCCAGGGCCTCCGCGGATCGCGCCCGACGCTCGCGAGCATGGCGGCGAGCACCCGACCCTCGTCGGCGACCGCGCGCTCGGCGTCGCCGCCGACGAACAGGCGCACCTGCATGAGCGCCTGATGCACGAGCATGTCGATGCCGGGCACGACGCGTCCGCCGGCGCGCTCCCACGCCCCGGCGATGCCGGTCGGCCACGGCGCGTAGGTGACGTCGAGGAGCACCGCGTCGGCCGCGAGCCGCGCCGGGAGCGCAACCTCGGACGCGGCGTCGCCGGGGAGCGTGCTGATCGCCGTGTCGGCACTCGCGAGGACCGTGGACGCGTCGTCCAACGGGACGATGCGCAGCGCCAGGCCGAGCTCGTCGGCCAGGGCGTCGAGCTCCCGGGCGCGCTCCGGGCGCCGGGCCGCGACGGCGACGCGCGCGGCCCCCAGGTCGCGGAGCGCCACCAGTGCGGAGCGGGCCGTGGATCCCGCGCCCAGGACGACCGCGTCCGTCGCCTCCGCTACCCCGGCGTCGCCCAACGCGCGCACTATCCCCGCCACGTCGGTGTTGTGGCCGCGGCGGGTCGCCCGACCGGCTGCGTCCGGCTCCTGCACGAGCGTGTTCGCGGCGCCGGCCAGCCGTGCCGTCTCGTCGACGTGGTCGAGGAGCGGGAGCACGTCGCGCTTGAGCGGCATCGTGAGGGACAGGCCGCGCCATCCGGATCCGAGCCCCGCGACGAGGTCCGCGAGCTCCGACCCCGTGCACTCCACGGCCTCGTACGACCAGTCGAGCCCGAGCACGTCGTACGCGGCCCGGTGCAGGCGCGGCGACAGCGAGTGGGCGATGGGGCTGCCGAGGACCGCCAGCCGCACGGCCGGCGTCCGCGGGTCAGCCATTGCCGGGGTTGTCCCTCATGAACTGCTGCCACTCGGCGACGGCCTTCAGGTGGTCGTCGTAGGACTCCGAGAAGACGGTGTCGCCCGTGATCGTGTTGACCGTCACGAAGTACAGCCACGGACCGTCCGCCGGCGCGATGGCCGCCTTGATGGCGACGTCGCCCGGGTTCGAGATGGGCCCGACCGGCAGGCCCGGGTTCACGTAGGTGTTGTACGGGTTGTCGTCCGCGCGCTCGGCGTCGGTCGTCGTGACGCGCCCCGCCGACTCCGCCCCGTAGGCGACGGTGGCGTCGGACTGCAGGAGCATGCCGATGTCGATGCGGTTCTGGAAGACGCGGGACACCTTGTAGAAGTCCTGCTCGAAGCGGGCCTCCTTCTGGATCAGCGCCGCCATCGTGAGGACGCGGTGCCGGTCCCCGGGGGCGACGCCCGCCTCGTCGAGCGCCTGGAAGGTGCGCGCCACCATGGTCCGCACCATGTCGGCGGCGGACGTCCCGGGCGGGAAGTCGTAGGTCGCCGGGAAGAGGTAGCCCTCGATGCTCGGCGCCTCGGCGGGGATGCCGAGCGCTCCGAGGTCGGCCGACGCGGCCTCCAGGTCGGCGACGGGGGTGCCGGTGCCCTCGGCGACGAGCTCGAACGCCTGGGCGGCGGTCTGCCCCTCGGGGATGGTGACCTTCGCCTGCACCTGGCTGGCCGGATCCTGCAGCAGCGCCAGCGCGGACGCGGCGCTCATCTGCTTCCGCAGCGTGTAAGTGCCCGGCTGGAAGACGACCTCGCCCGAGCTGACGACGGCCTGGTAGAACGCCTTCGACGTCTTCACGACGTCCTGCTCGGCGAGCGTGTCGCCGATCGTGCTGCCGGTGTCGCCGGTCTTGACGACGACCTGCACCTCCCCGGAGCCCTCGCCGTCGTAGTCGGTGGGCTCCGCGGGGGTCATGAGCGCCGAGACGACGGGGCCGAACAGCGACGTGGCGATGACGGCGGCGCCGCCGAACAGCACGACGAGCAGGACCAGCACGTAGGGCCACCTGGGGTGTCGGCGCCTCGGCTTGGGGGCGGCCGGGGCGGGATCCCGCGGCGGCGTCCCGCGGCCGCGGCTTCCGTCCGCTGCGGGCGCCGCAGCCGGTCGGCGACCCGCGGACGGCTCCACCGGCGCGGCGGCGATGCCGGCGGCCGCGGCGGAGGCGGCGGACGTGTCGCCCGCGGCGGCGGACGCCGAGGTCGAGGCGGCCGCTGCCGCCGAGGAGGTCGAGGGCGCGTCCGGGACCGCAGCCGGGGCGGGAGCCGGGGCCTCAGCCTCCGGCCGTGATCCGGTCGTGGCCGTGGACCGCGACGCGTCGCCGGCGTCGTCCCCCGTCGCCGAGCCAGAACGTGCCTCCGCGGCCTCGCGCAGGGCGCGCAGCTCGCGTCGCGTCATCGGAGAGCCGGTGCCGATCCCCGGTCCGGCGCCGCGCGGCGCGTCCTCGGCGCCCGGGGCGGGGGCCGGCGCGCGCCCCGCATCGGGGCGAGCCGCGGCGTCGTCGCCGAACAGGCTCTCGAAGGGGTCGCCGCCCGCACCCGCTGCCGTCGTGGCGCGTCGGGTGGGGTCGGTCTCAGGCGTGTCGGTCAGGATCGACTCGGTTCCTCGGGACGAGAGCGCCGGGTGGGGAGCCGGCGGTGCGCTCGCTCTCGAGCGCATGTTGAAGGATTATAACGGCCGCTACCTGGTCGATCACGGGCCGCTGCTTGCGGGAGCCCCTACCGGACGACCGCAGGGCGCTCTGCGCGGAGACCGTCGACAGCCGTTCGTCCACGAGCCGGACCGGCGTCGGGGTGGCGTCCGCGAGGCGGCGGGCGAAGCCCTCCGCGTCCTCCGTCGACGCCGTGGCGCGCCCGGAGAGCGCGAGCGGCAGGCCCACGACGAGCTCGACGCACCCGACCTCCGCGGCCACCTCGAGGATGCGGCGGATGTCCGCCGAGCCGCCCGCGTCGCGCGGGACGGTCTCGACGGGCGTCGCGATCAGCCCGTGCGGGTCGGAGCGGGCGAGGCCGATGCGCGCCTTCCCCACGTCGACGGCGACGCGCGAGCCCGTCCGCATCAGGACGCGAGCGCCTGGCGGACGGCGGCGAGGGCGTCCGGGATGGCCGACACGTCGGATCCGCCGCCCTGGGCGAGGTCGTCCTTGCCGCCCCCGCCTCCGCCGAGCACCGCGGCGGCGGCGCGGGCGAGCTGCCCGGCCTTGGCCCCGGCGTCGCGGGCGGCCTGGTTGGTGGCCACGATGACGGTCGGCTTGCCCGCGGCGTCACCCGCGAGCGCGACGACCACCGGGTCGGAGCCGGCGCGCTCGCGCACGAGGGTCACGAGCTGGCGCACCTCGTCGGCCGAGCGGACGCCGCCGAGCGACTCCTGGATGAGCGTCACCGATCCGACGCGCGAGCCCTGCGCGAGCAGGGCCGGCACGCGCTGCTGGAGCGCCTGCGCCTCGAAGTCCGCGATGCGGCGCTCCGCGGTCCTCAGGTTCGCCATCAGGTCGGCGATGCGGTCGGGCAGCTGCTCGCGCGGCGTCTTGAGGCTCGACGTGAGCTGCGACACGATGGCCCGCTCGACGGCCAGGTCCTGGAACGCCTCGCGGCCGACGAGCGACTCGATGCGCCGGTTGGTGGAGCCTACGGACGACTCCCCCACCACGTTGATCAGCCCGATCTGCGCGCTCGAGGACACGTGGGTCCCCGCGCACAGCTCGCGCGACCACGGGCCGCCGATGTCGACGACGCGCACGGTGTCGCCGTACTTCTCGCCGAACAGCGCCATCGCGCCGAGCTGCTTGGCCTCGTCGATGGGCATCACGCGCGTGACGACCTGCAGGTCGTCCCGCACGGCGCCGTTGGCGATGTCCTCGATCTCGTTGCGCGTCTCGGGCGACAGCGCCTGGTTCCACGCGAAGTCGAGGCGCATGTAGCCGGCGCGGTTGTACGAGCCGGACTGGTGCGCGTCCTGGCCGAGCACCTGCCGGAGGGCGGCGTGCACGAGGTGCGTGCCGGAGTGCGCCTGCGTCGCACCGCGCCGCCAGTCGGCGTCGACCACGGTCGTGGCGGCGTCGCCGACGCCCACCTCGCCGGAGCGCACCTGCACGCGGTGGCTGATGAGGCCCTTCACGGGCTTCTGCACGTCGAGGACCTCGAGGTCGAACCCCTGGCCGACGATGCTGCCCGCATCGGCCTCCTGGCCGCCCGACTCGGCGTAGAGGCTCGTCTCCGGGAGGATGACCTCCGCGATGTCCCCCGCGACCGCGTGGTCGACGCTCTGTCCGCCCACGATGAGGCCGAGGATCGTCGTGCCGGTCTCGAGCTCGTCGTAGCCCGTGAAGCGCGTCTCGCCGGCGGCGCGGAACGCGCTGTAGACGGTGAGGTCGGCGAGGGCGGTCTTCTTGCTCTTGGCGTCGGCCTTGGCGCGCGTGCGCTGCTCCAGCATCAGGCGGTCGAACGCCTCGCGGTCGACCGTGAGCCCGTTCTCCTCCGCCATCTCGAGCGTGAGGTCGATGGGGAACCCGAACGTGTCGTGCAGCAGGAAGGCGGTGTCGCCCGCGATCCGCTCCCCGCCCTTGGCCTTCGTCTCGCCGACGGCCACGTCGAGGATCGTCGTGCCGCCGGAGAGGGTGCGGAGGAACGTCTCCTCCTCCGCGTAGGCGAGGCGCGAGATGCGGTCGAAGTCGTCGGACACCTCGGGGTAGGCGGCCGTCATCGCGTCGCGCGACGCGGGGAACAGCTCGCCGAAGGTCGCCGTGTCGACGCCCATGAGGCGCATGGCCCGGACGGTCCGGCGCATCAGGCGACGCAGGATGTAGCCGCGCCCCTCGTTGGACGGACGCACCCCGTCCGACATGAGCATGAGGGAGGAGCGGACGTGGTCGGCGACGATGCGCATGCGCACGTCGTCCTCGTGGTCGGCGCCGTAGCGGCGGCCCGCGATGCCGGCCGCGCGGTCGAGGACCGGGCGCACCTGGTCGATCTCGTACATGTTCTCGACGCCCTGCTTGAGGAAGGCGACGCGCTCGAGGCCCATGCCCGTGTCGATGTTCCTCTTCGGCAGGTCGCCGAGGATCTCGAAGTCGGCCTTGCCGGTGCCCTGCCCGCGCAGGTACTGCATGAAGACGAGGTTCCAGATCTCCACGTACCGGTCGTCGTCGGTGGCCGGGCCGCCGTCCCGGCCGTAGGCCAGTCCGCGGTCGAAGAAGATCTCGGAGCAGGGGCCCGCGGGGCCGGGCTGGCCGGTGTGCCAGTAGTTCGTGTCCCGGCCGAGGCCCTGGATGCGGTCGTCCGGGAGGCCCGCGATGCGCTTCCACGCCTGCCGCGCCTCGTCGTCCTCGTGGTAGACGGTCACCCACAGGTCGTCCGGGTGGAACCCGAGGCCGCCGTCGGCCTCGCTCGTCGTGAGCAGCTCCCAGGCGTAGGCGATGGCCTGCTCCTTGAAGTAGTCGCCGAACGAGAAGTTGCCGTTCATCTGGAAGAACGTGCCGTGCCGGGGCGTGCGGCCGACCTCCTCGATGTCGAGGGTGCGGATGCACTTCTGCACGCTGGTGGCGCGCGGGAAGGGCGCGGGCACGACGCCCGTGAGGTAGGGCACGAACGGCACCATCCCGGCCACCGTGAACAGGAGGGTCGGGTCCTCGCTCACGAGGGACGCCGACGGCACGACGGTGTGCCCCCGGTCGCCGAAGTACGTCAGCCAGGCGTTGCGGATGTCTGCGGTCTGCATGCGGTCTACTGCTTTCCCAGCTCGGTGATGGTGTCCTCGGCCTCGCCCACGGCGGAGCGGAGCTCGGCCTCGCGCCGGCGGTAGCCGTCCTCGACGGCCTCGCCGAAGCGGCGGGCGCGGTCGTTGACGTCCTGGAAGAGGCGGTGCCCGGCCTCGGTGCGATCGACCTGGTGGGCGATCGCGAAGCCGATGACGACCCCCACGGCGATGAGGACGAGGTTCTTCATGCTTCTCCCCTTCCGGGAGGTCCACCCCTCGCGAGGAGGGTGTCGAGCGGTGCGCGCGGCCCTTCGGGGCCGAGGGCGATCCTACCGGCCGGGGCGGGCGGCTCCCCCGGCGGCCCGGCCCCGCGGGACGGCACGCCCGCCCACGGCCCCCGGCACAGCGGCACATCGGCCGCGGAGACGCCGAGAGGCGGGCCGCCCCGGAGGGCGACCCGCCTCGCGGACGGTGATGCGGTGCTTAGCGTGCCGCGTAGTACTCGACGACCAGCTGGACCTCGCAGGTCACGGGGACCTCGGCGCGCTTCGGCAGGCGCACGAGGCGGGCCTGCAGCTTGTCGAGCTCGACCTCGAGGTACGAGGGGAGCTTCGGCAGCACGTCGGCGTGACCGCCGGCGGCGGCGACCTGGAAGGGCTCGGTGCCCTCGGAGCGCGGCTTGACGTGGATCATCTGGCCGGCCTTCACGCGGAAGGAGGGGCGGTCGACGATCTTGCCGTCGACCATGATGTGACGGTGCACGACGAGCTGGCGGGCCTGCGCCGTGGTGCGCGCGAGGCCGGAGCGGACGACGAGCGCGTCGAGGCGCTGCTCGAGGATCTCGACCAGGTTCTCACCGGTCAGGCCCTGCGTGCGGCGCGCCTCCTGGAAGGCGATCTTGAGCTGGGCCTCGCGGATGCCGTACTGGGCACGCAGGCGCTGCTTCTCGCGCAGGCGGACGGCGTAGTCGCTGTCCTGCTTGCGCTTGGACCGGCCGTGCTCGCCCGGCGCGTAGGGGCGCTTCTCGAGGTACTTGGCCGCCTTCGGCGTGAGCGGGATGCCCAGCGCGCGGGAGAGGCGGGTCTTGCTGCGGGTGCGTGACTTGGTGGACACGTTTTCCTTCCAGGGGAGAAAGTCTCTTGACTGCGGATGATGCAGGGCGTCCGCGCACACGCATGGGCGCGCGACGATCGGTACCGCGATGCGGTTCCTGCGTGAGTAAGAGGGATTCGCCACGGGTCGTCCGGCTACAGGACGTGTCCCTTGATCATGATGTCGACGCAGCCGCACGCGACACCCGATTGAGGCGTCAGCAAGCGTAGCACGGGAACGGCGGGGACCCGGGTGCGCGCCGCGCCGGGCGCGGGCACCCCGTCCGCGTCGCCTCAGCCGCCGCGGACGATGCGGCGCAGCCTCTCGAGCCGCGCCGACAGGTCCCGCTCGTGCCCGTGCTGCGTGGGCGAGTAGTAGGTGCGGCCGACCAGCTCGTCGGGCAGGTACTGCTGGGTCACGACGCCGATGTCCGCGTCGTGGGGGTAGCGGTACCCCTTCCCGTGCCCGAGGCGCTTGGCCCCCGGGTAGTGGGCGTCGCGTAGGTGCAGCGGGACGCGGCCGAACGCGCCGGCGCGGACGTCCGCGATGGCCTGGTCGATGCCGAGGTAGGACGCGTTCGACTTGGGCGCGGTCGCGAGGTGCACGACGGCCTGCGCGAGCGGGATCCGCCCCTCGGGCATGCCGATGAGCTGCACCGCGTCGGCCGCCGCCACCGCGACCACGAGCGCCTGCGGGTCGGCGAGGCCGATGTCCTCGGACGCCGACACGATGATCCGGCGGGCGATGAAGCGCGGGTCCTCCCCCGCCTCGATCATGCGGGCCAGGTAGTGGAGGGCCGCGTCCACGTCCGATCCGCGGATCGACTTGATGAAGGCGCTGATGACGTCGTAGTGCTCGTCCCCGTTGCGGTCGTAGCGCAGGAGCGCCCGGTCGACCGCCAGGGCGACCTGCTCGGTGGAGATGGGGACGGACGCGGGGTCCGCGGCCGGGGCGGTCCCGCGGGCACCGTCGCCGCCCCCGCCCTCGTCGCCGTCCTCGTCGTCGTCATTGCCGTCGTCCGCATCCCCGGCCGCCGCGCGCGCCTTCCCCGCGGCATCCGCCTGGGCCGAGACCGCGGCCGCTTCGAGCGCCGTCAGCGCACGCCGCGCGTCGCCCGAGGCGAGGCGGATGATCATGGCCCGCGCGTCGTCGTCGAGGGAGAAGCGCCCGCCGAGGCCCCGCGCGTCGGCGACGGCGCGGTCGACGAGCACCCCGAGGTCGTCGTCGTCGAGCTGCTCGAGCGTCAGCAGGAGGCTCCGGGACAGCAGCGGGGAGATGACGGAGAAGGACGGGTTCTCCGTGGTCGCCGCGATGAGGATCACCCACCCGTTCTCCACCCCCGGGAGCAGCGCGTCCTGCTGCGCCTTGGTGAAGCGGTGGATCTCGTCGAGGAACAGCACCGTCGAGACGCCGAAGAGGTCGCGGTCGCTGAGCGCCTTCTCCATCACCTGGCGGACGTCGCGCACGCCCGCGGTCACGGCGGAGAGCTCGACGAAGCGCCGGCTGGACCCGTGCGCGATGGCCTGCGCGAGCGTCGTCTTCCCGGTCCCGGGGGGTCCCCACAGGATGATCGACACCGACCCCTGCTCGCCGGCGACGTCGGACGCGAGGCTCACGAGGGGGGATCCCGGCGTCAGCAGGTGGCGCTGGCCGGTGACCTCGTCGAGGGTCCGCGGACGCATCCGGACGGCCAGGGGCGTGGCCCCCGAGCGGAGGCCCGGTCGCGTGTCGGTCATGACCTCGATGGTAGGCGCGACCGGCTAGTGTTCCCGTACCGCCGCCTCGGGCGGGACCGAGCGGAGGACGCCGTGGCCCCCAGGAACGACCGCGCAGCCCGCGAGGCGCAGGCCCGGCTCCGGCGCTACGCGGCGCGCCGGGAGCTCCACGCCCGCGCCGTGCGGCGCCGCCGTCGCGACGACCTCGTGGCCGTCGTCGGCGTGGTCCTCGTCGCGGCGCTCGCGGTCGGCGCGCAGCTCGCCTGGCAGTCGGGGCCGGGCGCCCCCGGGCCCGCGGCGTCCGCCTCCCCGACGCCCGACGCCGCCACGCCCACCGCGGATCCGGCGGAAACCGGGGACGTCCCGCCCGCCACCCTCGCCGAGGATCGGACGTGGACGGGCTCGCTCGTCCTGAACGGCGACGTGACGCTCGGCGTCGAGCTCGACGGGCGGTCCGCGCCCCAGTCCGTGTCGGTGCTCGTCTCGCTCGCGCAGAGCGGCTGGTACGCCGACCGCACCTGCCACCGCCTCACCACGGCGCTGTTCCAGTGCGGGAGCGCGGACGGCCGGGGCGGCGGCGACGCGGGCTTCACGTACGGACCGGTGGAGGACGCTCCCGAGGACGGCTCCTACCCGGCCGGCACCATCGCCATGGCCCGCGGGGAGAGCCCGGACAGCCAGTCCGGCCAGTTCTTCGTCGTCTACCGGGACACCCGGCTCGACACCTCCACGGGCGGCTACACGGTGGTCGGTCGCGTGACCTCCGGCCTCGACGAGTACGTGAGCCGCATCGCCGACCAGGGCATCACCCCCGGCGCCTCCGCGGAGGACGGCGCCCCGGTGGTCCCGACCACGATCACGAGCCTCACCCTGGGCTGAGGCGCGCCGCAGGTCCTCACGAGCGCCTGCGAGCGGGAGCCGGTTCCGCCCGCGACCGCGCCGCCGCACCTCCGCTCGGGCATGATCGGTACGGCGGCCTGCGCCCGCTCCCGGACGATCCCGCCCGGGAGCCGTGCTCTAGGCTGACGTGCACGTCTCCGAACCGGTCCGGCCGGTCCTATGAACAAGGTGGAATCCGTGGCTGACAACGATCAGACCCCCTGGGGCCGCGTCGACGAGACGGGCACCGTCTTCCTGCGCGAGGGCGACGGCGAACGTGCCGTCGGCCAGTACCCCGACGGGACCCCCGAGGAGGCGCTGGCCTACTTCCAGCGCAAGTTCACCGACCTCGCCGGGCAGGTCACGCTCCTGGAGCAGCGCGCCAAGCGCGGCGCCCCGGCGGCGGACGTCTCCAAGGCCGTCGCGCACCTCATCGAGGCCGTGGACGGCGCGAACGCCGTCGGCGACCTCGCCGCGCTCCGCGCCCGCCTCGACGTCCTCGCGGCCACCGTGGGCGAGCTCACGGAGAAGCAGGGCGAGGAGCAGCGCCAGGTCGTCCAGGGTGCCATCGCCGAGCGCACCGCCATCGTCGAGGAGACCGAGCGCCTCGCGGGCCAGGACTTCTCGAAGGTCCAGTGGAAGCAGCTGACCGCCGAGGTCGACGCGCTCTTCGGCCGCTGGCAGCAGCACCAGCAGACGGGTCCGCGTCTGCCGAAGAACGACGCGAACGAGCTCTGGAAGCGCTTCCGCACGGCGCGCTCCGCCATCGACACCGAGCGGAAGGCGTTCTTCGCCGAGCTCGACAACGCGCACAAGGACGCCCGCTCCAAGAAGCAGGCCATCGTCGAGCAGGCGCGTGCCCTCGAGCCGCAGGGCGTCGGCGGCATCCCCGCCTACCGGCGCCTCCTCGACGAGTGGAAGCTCGCCGGACGTGCTGGCAAGCGCTACGACGACGCGCTCTGGGCGCAGTTCAAGGCGGCGGGCGACGTGCTCTACGGCGCCAAGGCCGAGGTCGACGCCGCGGACGACGAGGAGCAGCAGGCCAACCTCGCGGCCAAGCTCGCCCTCCTCGACGAGGCCGAGCCCATCCTGCAGATCACGGACCGCACGGCCGCGCGCGACAAGCTCACGGCCGTCCAGCTCCGGTGGGACGCGGTCGGCCGCGTGCCGCGCGACAGCGTCAAGACGGTGGAGGACCGCCTCCGCAAGGTCGAGACGCACGTCCGCACCCTGGACGAGGAGTTCTGGCGCAAGAACAACCCGGAGACCAAGGCGCGGTCCGAGGGGCTCGCCTCCCAGCTCGGCGCGGCCATCGACAAGCTGCAGCGCGAGCTCGACGCGGCGAAGGCCGACGGGGACGCACGCCGCATCGCGGACGCCGAGGAGGCCCTGGCCGCCCGACGCGTCTGGCTGGACGCCCTCGGCTCCTAGCCTCCCTCCGCACGTCGACGGCCCGGACTCCTCCACAGGAGCCCGGGCCGTCGCCCGTCCGCCCCGGGTCGATGGCATGGTGCGCCCATGTCCCCCCGCCTCGCTCCCGTCCTGTCCGTCCTCGACCTCCCGCTCGCGGAGCTCTGCTCCGCCCGTCTCGACGGCGAGCTGTACGAGGTCGACGCCTGCTACTCCCCCGTGGACGAGCTGGCCTCGCCCTGGCTCCGCGCGGCGGCGCTCGCCGCGCAGGTGCCGTCGCGTCTCATCGCCGAGCGCACCACGGCGGCCTGGGTGCACGGCGCGGTCCGCATGCCCCCGCGCACGCACGAGTACTGCGTCGACAGCGTCGCGCGGTGCCACCCGCCGGCGCTCCGGAACGTGCGCATCCGCGAGGTCGTCCTCGACGAGCGCGACACCGTGGTGCTCGCGGGGATCCGCGTCACCACGCCCCTCCGCACCCTCTGCGACATCGTGCGCACCGTGTCCGACCTCACGCCCCGGCACGAGCGCGCCTGCCTCGGCCTCCTCCGGCTGCCCGGCGTCACGATCCCGGGCGCCCGCGAGCACCTCGCCTCGTGCGGGGCGCTCCCCGACAAGCGCCGTGCGCTCCAGCGGCTCGACGCGCTCGCCCTCCGCGCGTCCTCCCCGCGGGGCACGGACGGGTCCGACGCCGACGACGGCGCCTGGCCGATCAGCCCCCGTTGACCCGGTACACGTCGTACACCGCGTCGATCCGGCGCACCGCGTTGAGCACGCGGTCCAGGTGCGTCACGTCGCCCATCTCGAAGACGAACCGGCTGATCGCCAGCCGGTTGGACGAGGTCGAGACGGAGGCCGACAGGATGTTGACGTGGTGCTCCGAGAGCACGCGCGTCACGTCGCTGAGGAGGCCGGAACGGTCCAGCGCCTCGACCTGGATGTGCACGAGGAACAGGCTCTTCGACGACGGTGCCCACTCCACCTCGATCATGCGGTCGGGTTCCGCCCGCAGCGAGTCCACGTTGTGGCAGTTCGCCTGGTGCACCGAGACGCCTGCCCCGCGCGTGACGAAGCCGATGATCTCGTCGCCGGGCACGGGCGTGCAGCACTTCGCCAGCTTCACGAGGATGTCGGGCGCGCCGCGCACGAGCACCCCGGAGTCGCTGTTGCGGGAGACGCGCGAGCGCTGCGTGACCGCGAAGACCTCCTCGGCCTCCCCGCCGCTGTCGCCCTGGATGGAGGAGAGCACCTTCTCGATCACCGACTGCGTGGAGACGTGCCCCTCGCCGACGGCCGCGTACAGCGCCGCCACGTCGTCGTACTTCATGCTCTGGGCGACGTCCGAGAACGCGTCCTGGTTCATCAGCTTCTGCAGTGGGAGGTTCTGCTTCCGCATGGCACGGGCGATCGCGTCCTTGCCCTGCTCGATCGCCTCCTCGCGGCGCTCCTTGGTGAACCACTGCTTGATCTTGTTGCGCGCGCGGGCGCTCTTCACGAACGCCAGCCAGTCCTTGCTGGGACCGCTGTCCGGGTTCTTCGACGTGAACACCTCGACGACGTCGCCCGTGGTCAGGGGGTTCTCCAGCGGCACCAGCCGGCCGTTCACCTTGGCGCCCATCGTCCGGTGGCCGACGTCGGTGTGCACCGCGTAGGCGAAGTCGACGGGCGTCCCGCCCGCGGGCAGGCCGATGACCTTCCCGTGCGGCGTGAAGACGTAGACCTCCTTCGCGCCGATCTCGAAGCGCAGCGAGTCGAGGAACTCCCCCGGGTCGGCCGTCTCGGACTGCCAGTCCGAGATGTGCGCGAGCCACGCGAGGTCGGTGTCCCCCTGCGGCGACACCTCCGCGGCACGCCCGCCGTTCATGCGCTCCTTGTACTTCCAGTGCGCGGCGACGCCGAACTCGGCGCGCTGGTGCATCTCGTGCGTGCGGATCTGGATCTCCACCGGGCGGCCCTTCGGCCCGATCACCGTCGTGTGCAGCGACTGGTAGAGGTTGAACTTCGGGGTGGCGATGTAGTCCTTGAAGCGGCCCGGCACCGGAGTCCATCGGGCGTGGATCGCGCCGAGCACCGCGTAGCAGTCCCGCAGCGAGTCCACGAGCACGCGGATGCCGACCAGGTCGTAGATCTCGTCGAACTCGCGCCCGCGGACGACCATCTTCTGGTAGATCGAGTAGTACTGCTTGGGCCGACCGGCCACCTTCCCGCGGATGCGGGCCGAGCGCAGGTCGTCGTTCACGCTGTCGATGACCTGCTGCACGAACTCCTCGCGCTGCGGCGTCCGCTGCTTGACGAGGTTCTCGATCTCGACGTAGATCTTGGGGTAGAGGACCGCGAACGACAGGTCCTCGAGCTCCCACTTGATGGTCGAGATGCCGAGCCGGTGCGCGAGCGGCGCGTAGATCTCGAGGGTCTCCTTGGCCTTGCGCTCCGCCGACGCGGACTCCACGAAGCCCCACGTGCGCGCGTTGTGCAGCCGGTCGGCGAGCTTGACCACCAGCACCCGGATGTCCTTCGACATCGCCACGACCATCTTCCGGACGGTCTCCGCCTGGGCGCTGTCGCCGTACTTGAGCTTGTCGAGCTTGGTGACCCCGTCGACGAGCATGGCGATCTCGTCGCCGAAGTCGTGGCGCAGCATGTCGAGCGTGTACTCGGTGTCCTCGACCGTGTCGTGGAGGAGGGCGGCCGCGAGCGTCTTGGGCCCGATTCCGAGGTCCGCGAGGATCTGCGCGACCGCCACCGGGTGGGTGATGTAGGGCTCGCCGCTCTTGCGCTTCTGGCCCTCGTGGGCGCGCTCCGCGACGGCGTAGGCCCGCTCGATGAGGCTCATGTCGGCCTTGGGGTGGTGCAGGCGGGCGGTGCGGATGAGCTGCTCGACCGCGCCGGCGGGCTGTGCGCGCGAGAACAGGCGGGGCACCAGGCGCCGGAGCGACGCCGTGCTCGAGGTCGTCTCCGTCATCGTCCAACCTCCCAGGCGTGTGCTGGAGACCAAATTATCACCGCGTCCGCGGCCTCCCGACCACGGGCCGCCGGCGCACCCCGGTCGCGCCGACCCGCGATCCGGACGTCACCACGACGGACGGCGCATGCCGGTCGACGACGACCGACGCAGCGGGAGGCCGGTCAGGCGACGCGGCCGGGCGCGCCGTCGTCGGTCACGACGTCGCCGCCCATCTCCGACCAGGCGTGCATGCCGCCCGTGATGTTGGAGGCCGCGTATCCACCGCGCAGGAGGGCCTGCGTCGCGAGGGAGGAGCGGTGCCCGGAGCGGCAGACGACGACGATGTGCTCGTCCGTCGGGATCTCGTCGACCCGAGCCTGCAGGTCGCCCAGGGGGATGTGGTGCGCCGCGGCCGAGTGACCGGCCTCCCACTCGTCGGGCTCCCGGACGTCGAGCAGCCAGGAGTCGCCCGTCGCGGTCCGGGCCTTGGCGGTCGCGGCATCGAGGTCCTCCGGGACGCCGGCTCCGTGCGCGCTGCTCACGACTCCACCGTCACGGCGGCGCGCTCGGCCTGGGCGCGGCTCGCGGCCGTGGCCGCCAGCGCGTCGCCGCGCTTCACCCTCGGCTCGCCCTCGCGGAGGTGCGCGTACAGCGGAGCGGCGATGAAGATCGTCGAGTACGTGCCCACGATGATGCCGATGAACAGCGACAGCGCGATGTCGCGGAGCGTCCCGGCCCCGAGCACCACGGCCCCGATGAACAGGATGGACCCGACCGGGAGGATGGCGACGATCGAGGTGTTGATCGACCGCACCAGCGTCTGGTTGACGGCGAGGTTGACCGACTGCCCGAAGGTCCGACGGGACTCCTGCCCGTCCTCCGCGGTGTTCTCGCGGATCTTGTCGAACACCACGACCGTGTCGTACAGGGAGTAGCCGAGGATCGTGAGGAAGCCGATGACGGCGGCCGGCGTGACCTCGAAGCCCGTGATCCCGTAGATGCCGGCCGTGAGGACCAGGTCGTGCAGCAGCGCGACGATGGCGGCGACGGACATCTTCCACGTGCGGAAGTAGACGGACATGACCACGGCGGCCAGCGCGAGGAACACCACGAGCCCCCACAGCGCCTGCCGGGTGATGTCCTGGCCCCACGACGGCCCGATGAAGGACTCGGTGACGCTCGACGTCTCCACGCCGTAGGCGGTCGCGAGCGCCTGGCGGACCGCGGTGCTGTCGGCGGGCTCCAGCTGGTCCGTCTGGACGCGCACCGCGTCGGCGCCGACCGCGGAGACGCGCGCGGGGACCGACGTGACCGTGGCCACGGCGTCGCTGGCCGTGTCCTGGGACTGCGACTGCACACCGCTCACCGTGTACTCGGAGCCGCCCGTGAACTCGATGCCGAACGTGAACCCGCCGCGGACCAGGGGCCCGAGGATGGAGATGAGGATGCAGACGGCGGCGATGCCGTACCAGAGGCGGCGGCGTCCGACGATGTCGAACGAGCGCTTGCCCGTGTAGAGGTCGTTGCCGAACTCGGAGAAGCCAGCCATCAGTCGTCCCTGCTCGTGTCGTCGGCCCGCGGCGCGTCGAGGGTCGCGGTCTTCGTGGATGCGGGCGCCGAGCCCTGGGCGGCCTTGCGCTCGGCGATGGTCTGCCGGCGGGCCGCCTCCTTGGCGGCGGCGGCGCCCCGTCCGCTGGCGGCGGTCGGGGTGCGGAACGTGGCCCGGCCCCGGTAGACGGCGCCGAGGGCGCGCGGGTCCAGCCCGCTCATGCGGTGGCCCTCGGCGAAGAACCGCCGGTTGGCGAGCAGCTGCAGGATCGGGTGCGTGAACAGCGACACCACGATGAGGTCGATGATCGTCGTCAGCCCGAGGGTGAGCGCGAAGCCCTTGACGTTGCCCACCGCGAGCACGAACAGCACGGCCGCGGCCAGGAAGTTGACCGTGTCCGACGCGATGATGGTCCGGAGGGCGCGCTTCCAGCCCTGCTCGACGGAGGAGACGAGACCGCGGCCGTCGCGGAGCTCGTCCTTGATGCGCTCGAAGTAGACGATGAACGAGTCCGCCGTGATGCCGATGGCCACGATGAGACCCGCCACCCCGGCGAGCGAGAGCCGGTACCCCTCCCGCCAGCTGAGCAGCGTGATGAGCAGGTAGGTGATGACCGCGGCGATCACCAGCGACGCGATCGTGACCATGCCGAGCGCCCGGTACTGGACGAGCGAGTAGAGCACCACGAGCACGAGCCCGATGAGGCCGGCGATGAGGCCGCTGGTGAGCTGCGAGGACCCCAGGGTCGCGGAGATGACGTCCGAGCTCTGCAGCGTGAAGCTGAGCGGCAGGGCGCCGAACTTTAGCTGGTCGGCCAGCGCCTTGGCGCTCTCCTGCGTGAAGTTGCCCGTGATGGAGGGCTTGCCGTTCGTGACGACGCCCTGGGTGACCGGGGCGCTGATGACCTCGTTGTCGAGCACGAACGCGAACTGGTTCCGCGGCGACTCGAGGGTGATGAGGCGCGTCGACATGTCGCCGAACTGCTGCGTGCCGTCGCCGTCGAAGACCAGGTTCACGGACCAGGTGCCGGTGCTGACGCCCTGGCTGGACTGCTGGAGGCCGCTCGTGGCGTCGGAGATGGTGCTGCCGTCGACCTCGACCGGGCCGAGCACGTACTTCGCCGCCCCGTCGTCGGAGCAGGAGATGATCGCGCGGTCGGCGGGAGCCGCCTGACCGTCGCTCTCCGGAGCGGTCGCGCAGTCGTACGCGGCGAACTCCGCCTGCAGGCGGGGCGTGACCCAGGAGATGTCGCTGGGACCCGTGGGCTCGGCGGTGGGCTCGTCGGAGAGGGTCGAGGGGTCCGGGGTCTCCTCGGCCGCGGGGGTCTCGCCTTCGGCAGCGGGCGTCTCGCCCTCGGCTGCGGGCGTCTCGCCCTCGGCCGTCGGCGTGGTGCCGTCGGCGGGTGCCGAGCCGTCGGTGGCCGTGGGGGTCGGCGTGGCGCCGACCGACGCGGTGCCGGCTGCGCCGACGAGCACCGGACGCAGCTCGAGCTTGGCCGAGGACTGCAGGCGCTGCATGGTCGCCGCGTCGGGTTCGCCCGGCAGGCTCACGACGATGTTGCTGCCGCCCTGCGTGGTGATCTCGGCCTCGGAGACGCCGCTCGCGTCCACGCGCTGGCGGATGATCGAGACGGCCTGGGCGAGCTGCTCGCTGGTCGGTCCCGAGGACGACCCGTCGAGCTGGGGCGCGAGGATGATCTGCGTGCCGCCCTCGAGGTCGAGCGCCAGCTTCGGGGTCCAGGACCCGTTGCTGAACGCGACGCTCGCGGCGTTGCCGCCAGCCAGCAGGCCGATGATGACGAGCAGCCAGACGAGCTTGCGCCGGGCCTTGCGTACGGGTGTGGGCGACTTTGCCACCTGGACACTCGACTTTCTTCACGGTGGGCCGGCGGGATCCGCGGAGCGCCCCGGATGGAGGGTGGGAGCAGGGCCGGGCGGCATGCCGCCCGGGATCGGACGGACGGCCGGTGGCCGCCCGTCCGCTGGATCAGGAGCGGCCGGTGGGGGCGTCGCCGTCGTCGAGGCGGCGGGCGGACGCGTCCGTGGTGCCCGTCTCGTCGACGACGTCGGTGGCCGGGGCGTCGTCCACCAGGACGGAGGCGTCATCGGCGACGGTCGGCTCGACCACGCGGGCGATCGTCTGGCGGTGCAGCTTCAGCACCGTGCCGGGCGCGACCTCGAGGTAGGCGAGGTTGTTCTCCTCGTCGAAGGACACGAGGGTGCCGTAGATGCCGGACGCGGTCATGACCTCGGCTCCGGGGACCATCTGGGTCTGGAGGGCGGCGAGGTCCTTCTGGCGCTTCCGGCTGTTGCGGAACATGAAGAAGATGAGCAGCGCCAGGACGGCGAACATGATCAGGGTGAACGGGTCCATGCGGGACGGGCCTTTCAGGTGCTGAGGGGTGACGGACACGACGAACCGGCGACGTTCCGCGGGAGGCCAGCTTGAATCATAGGCCATCGCCGAACAGGGGCTCCTGGGGACTCCGAGCCCCCATTCCCGGGGCCGTGCCCGGCGCGGGGGACGCGGCCGCCCCCGGCGCGGCGGGCGCCGGGAGGCCGAAGTGCCGCCACGCCGCCGGGGTCGCCACCCGTCCGCGCGGCGTGCGCGTGACGAGGCCGATCCGCACGAGGAACGGCTCGACGACCGACTCGATGGTCTCCGCTTCCTCCCCCACCGACACGGCGAGGGTGTTCAGCCCGACCGGGCCGCCGCCGAAGCGCGTGAGGATGCCGCGCATCACGGCGCGGTCGAGGCGGTCGAGGCCGAGGGGATCCACGTCGTACAGGTCGAGCGCGGCGCGCACCGACTCGACGCCCGCCTCCGTCCCGTGCACGAGGGCGTAGTCCCGCACGCGCCGGAGCAGGCGGTTGGCGATCCGCGGCGTCCCCCGGCAGCGACCGGCGATCTCGGCGACGGCCGCATGCGCGATCTCGAGGCCGAGCATCCCCGCGGCCCGCTCGATGACCTGCTCCAGCTCGTGCGTCTCGTAGAACTCCAGGTGGGCCGTGAAGCCGAAGCGGTCGCGGAGCGGGCTCGGGAGCATTCCCGAGCGCGTCGTGGCGCCCACCAGCGTGAACGGCGACAGCTCCAGCGGGATGGAGGTCGCGCCCGCCCCCTTGCCCACCATGATGTCGATGCGGAAGTCCTCCATCGCCAGGTAGAGCATCTCCTCGGCGGAGCGCGCCATGCGGTGGATCTCGTCGACGAAGAGGATCTCGCCCGGCACGAGCGCGGACAGCACGGCGGCGAGGTCGCCCGCATGCTGGATGGCCGGCCCGCTCGTGAGGCGCAGCGGCCGGCGGCTCTCCTCCGCGACGATCATCGCGAGCGTGGTCTTGCCGAGCCCGGGCGGTCCCGCGAGCAGGATGTGGTCGGGCGAGCGGTTCTGCATGGCGGCCGCCGTGAGCAGCAGCTCGAGCTGGCCGCGCACCTTGACCTGCCCGACGAACTCCGACAGCGATCGCGGACGCAGGGCCCCCTCGAAGGCGAGCTCCGCGTCGGACTCGGGGACGGGGCTCGAGGCGTCCCCGTGCGCGAGGCCGCTCACCGCTCGACCCCCGGACCGGGCGCGCCCGCCGGCTGCTGCGGGCCCAGCATGCCGAGCGCGACGCGGAGGAGACGGGGCATGTCGGCGGGAGCGCCGGCGTCCTGGGCCGCGACGACCGCGTCGTCGACCGCCGTGCGGGCGACGCGCTCGGACCAGCCGAGCCCGATGAGCGCCGTGACGACGTCGGCGCTGACCGTGGCTGCCGCGTCCGGCACCGGCCGCGCGCGCGGAGCCGTCACGAAGATCTTGCCGGCGAGCTGCAGGACGATGAGCTTGGCCGTCTTCGGGCCTATGCCGGACACCCGGCGGAAGGCCGCGTCGTCCTCCGCCGCGACCGCCCGCGCCATCGCCTCCGGGTCGAGGTGCTCGAGGACCGCGAGGGCGGACTTCGGCCCGACGCCGGTGACGCCGCACAGCAGCTCGAAGGCGCGGAGCTCGTCCGGGCCGGGGAAGCCGAAGAGGGTGAGCGAGTCCTCGCGCACGACCAGCGAAGTGAGCACGGTGGCCTCGGATCCGTGGCGCAGCTCGAGCGCGTGCCGCGGCGTCACCGCGACGCCGTAGCCCACGCCCTGCACCTCCAGCAGGAGGGTCTGACCGGACACGGACAGCACGGTGCCGCGGAGGGAGGAGATCACGCCCCCAACCCTACGAGCTAGCGCCGACCCCGCTGCGCACGCTCGGCAGCGAGCCAGGCGGACTGCGCGGCCGTCGGTCCGGCGGCCGGCGGCGCCCCCGGCGCCACCGCGCGGGGCACGGGCACCGCGGTGCCCGCGATGCCCGCCCGGGACATCCCCGCGCGCCACCCCGCGCAGATGGCGAGGGCGAGGGCGTCCGAGGCATCCGCCGGGGTCGGCAGCTCGTCGAGTCCGAGGATCCGCGCCACCATCGTCGCGACCTGCCTCTTGTCCGCCTGGCCGTAGCCGGTCACGGCGGCCTTCACCTCGCTCGGCGTGTGCATCGCGACGTCGAGACCCCGACGGGCGGCGCCCACGAGGGCGACGCCCGTGATCTGCGCCACCCCCATGACGGTGGAGACGTTGTCCTGCGCGAAGACGCGCTCGATGGCGACGACCGCCGGCCGGTGCCGGTCGACCAGCTCCTCGATGCCGTCGCCCACCGCGAGGAGGCGGTGGTGGAGCTCCGACGTCGGGCTCGTGCGCACGACCTGCACGTCGACGAGGCGCGCGGTGCGGTCGGGGAAGACGTCCACGACGCCGACGCCGCACCGCGTCAGGCCGGGGTCGATCCCGAGGATCCGGACGGGCGGCTGGCCGCCCGCTCCGCTCCCCCGCGCGGCGGCGATGGGGGCCTACTCCTCGTCGTCGTCGAGCGCCGCCTGCACGTCGGCGGGCACGTCGCTGTTGATGTAGATGTTCTGCACGTCGTCCAGGTCCTCCATGGCGTCGACGAGCTTGTTGACCTTGCGCGCCGTCTCCAGGTCGACCTCGACCTTGACCTGCGGCACGAACTCGACGTCGGCGGAGTCGTAGTCGATGCCCGCCGCCTGGAGCGCCTGGCGCACGGCGACCATGTCCGAGGGCTCGCACTGGATCTCGAAGACCTCACCGTGGTCGGTGACGTCCTCGGCGCCCGCGTCGAGGACGGCCGCCAGGACGTCGTCCTCGGTGGGGGTCTCCGCGTGCGGCACCGCGAGGACGCCCTTGCGGTGGAAGTTGTAGGCGACGCTGCCCGGGTCGGCCATGGTGCCGCCGTTGCGGCTCATCGCCGTGCGGACCTCCGCGGCCGCGCGGTTCTTGTTGTCCGTGAGGCACTCGACGAGCATGGCGACGCCGTTGGCGGCGTACCCCTCGTACATGATCGTCTGGTAGTCGACGACCTCGCCGAGCAGGCCGGCCCCGCGCTTGACCGCGCGGTCGATGTTGTCGTTCGGGACGCTGGTCTTCTTGGCCTTCTGCACCGCGTCGACGAGGGTCGGGTTGCCCGACATGTCGGCGCCGCCGATCTTGGCCGCGACCTCGATGTTCTTGATCAGCTTCGCGAACGACTTGGCCCGCCGCGAGTCGATGATCGCCTTCTTGTGCTTCGTGGTCGCCCACTTGGAATGTCCGGACACGGGTGGTTCTCCTTACGCGGCGTCTGCTCGCTGTCAATGATGGACCATGGGGCCCTCCCGCCGAGGGAGCCGGGAGTCAGAGGGTGCGCCCCGCGTCCTCGACCATGTCGAGGAAGAGGCGGTGGAAGCGGAGGTCGCCCGTGACCTCCGGGTGGAACGACGTGCCGAGGAGCGCTCCCTGGCGCACGGCGACCACGCGTCCGTCGTCGAGGGTCCCGAGCGCACGCGCCGACGGGCCCACCGAGTCGACGACCGGGGCGCGGATGAACACCGCGTGCACGGGCGGTTCGCCGAGCTCGGGGACGTCGAGGTCCACCTCGAACGACGACGTCTGCGATCCGAAGGCGTTCCGCCGCACGGACACGTCGAGACCGCCGATGCTCCGCTGGTCGTGGATGGCGTCCACGATCTCGTCGGCGAGCATGATGAGGCCGGCGCACGTGCCGTACACCGGCAGCCCGTCGTCGATGGCGGCACGGAGGGGCTCGGCCACGCCGAACTGCCGCGACAGCTTGTCCATCACCGTGGACTCACCGCCCGGGATCACGAGGCCGGAGATTCCCGGCAGGTCCTTCGGCTGGCGCACGAGCCGCGTGCGGGCCCCGAATCCCTCGAGCACCTGGACGTGCTCGCGGACGTCCCCCTGCAGCGCGAGGACGCCCACGACGGGGCCGTCGCCGTGCGGAGCCGCGCTGCTACCAGCCACGCTCGGCGAGGCGGTGCGGCGCGGGGACGTCGGCGACGTTGATCCCGACCATGGCCTCGCCCAGCCCGCGCGATGCCTCGGCGATGGCGTCGGGGTCGTTGAACAGGGCGGTCGCCGTGACGACGGCCTTCGCGCGCGCCACCGGGTTGCCCGACTTGAAGATGCCGGATCCGACGAACACGCCGTCGGCGCCCAGCTGCATCATCATCGCCGCGTCCGCCGGGGTGGCCACGCCGCCCGCGGTGAAGAGCACGACCGGCAGCTGCCCCGTGGTCGCGACCTCGAGCACCAGGTCGTACGGCGCCTGCAGCTCCTTCGCCGCGACGTAGATCTCGTCGTGCGTGAGGGCGCTGAGCGCGCGGATCTCGGACTTGATGGTGCGGATGTGCTTGGTGGCCTCGGACACGTCGCCCGTGCCGGCCTCGCCCTTGGAGCGGATCATCGCCGCGCCCTCGGTGATGCGGCGGAGCGCCTCGCCGAGCGTGGTGGCACCGCAGACGAAGGGGACGGTGAAGCCCCACTTGTCGATGTGGTTCACGTAGTCGGCCGGGCTCAGCACCTCGGACTCGTCGATGTAGTCGACCTCGAGGGACTGCAGCACCTGCGCCTCGACGAAGTGGCCGATGCGGGCCTTGGCCATGACCGGGATGGAGACCTCGGCCTTGATCTGGTCGATGAGGTCGGGGTCGCTCATGCGGGCGACGCCGCCTTGGGAGCGGATGTCCGCGGGCACGCGCTCGAGCGCCATGACGGCGACCGCTCCCGCGTCCTCCGCGATGCGCGCCTGCTCGGCGTTGACGACGTCCATGATGACGCCGCCCTTGAGCATCTCCGCGAGTCCGCGCTTGACGCGGCTCGAGCCGACCTGTCCGGGGGTGTTGGTGTCAGTCATTGTGGTCCCTATCCTATTCGCCCGCCGCGGCGGGCCAGGCTGCTGCGATGGATGCACGGACGTCGCCCAGCAGCTGCGGCAGCGCCTTGGTCTTCGCGATGATCGGCAGGAAGTTCGCGTCCTGCCCCCACCGGGGCACGATGTGCTGGTGGAGGTGCTCGGCGATGCCGGCGCCCGCCACCTGCCCCTGGTTCATGCCGATGTTGTAGCCGTCGTTCCGGGATACCTCGCGGACGACGCGCATGGCGGTCTGCGTGAGGGAGCCGATCTCGGCGACCTCCTCCGGGCTCGCGAGGTCGTAGGTCGCGATGTGGCGGTACGGGCAGACGAGCAGGTGCCCGCTGTTGTAGGGGAAGAGGTTGAGGAGCACGTAGGCGTGCTCCCCCCGCGCCACGATGAGCGCGTCCTCGTCCGACATCGACGGCGCGATGCAGAACGGGCACTCGTCGCGGTCCGGCTGCTGGCCGTTCTGGATGTAGACCATCCGGTGCGGCGTCCACAGCCGCTGGAACTCGTCCGGGACGCCTGTCAGGTGGCCCGGCTCGTCGACCCGCGGGGCGCCCTGCTCCTCGTCTCCCCCGGGCTCGTGGTCCGACAGCGTCAGACGGGCCACGCGGTCACCACCTGCTCGCGACGGGCGATGGCGCCGGTGATCCTCTCGACGGCCTCCGCCACCGGGACGCCGTTCACCTGCGTGCCGTCGCGGAACCGGAAGCTCACGGACCCGGCCGCCCGGTCGTCCTCGCCCGCGATGAGCTGGTACGGCACGCGCGCCTTGGTGTGGGTGCGGATCTTCTTCGGCATCCGGTCGTCGGAGGTGTCCAGCTGGACGCGCACCCCCTCAGCGCGGAGCAGGTCGAGGACGCCGCCGAGGTACTCCTCGTAGTCCTCGGCGACGGGGATGCCGACGACCTGGACCGGCGACAGCCACACCGGGAACGCGCCGGCGTAGTGCTCGGTGAGCACGCCGAAGAACCGCTCGATCGAGCCGAAGAGCGCACGGTGGATCATCACGGGCTGCTTCCGCGTCCCGTCGTTCGCCGTGTACTCGAGGCCGAAGCGCTCCGGGAGGTTGAAGTCGAGCTGGATGGTGGACATCTGCCACGTGCGGCCGATGGCGTCGCGCGCCTGCACGGAGATCTTGGGGCCGTAGAACGCGGCGCCCGCGGGATCCGGCACGAGCTCGAGGCCCGTCTCGACCGCCACCTGGCGGAGCGTCTCCGTCGCCTCCTCCCAGACCTCGTCGGACCCGACGAACTTCTGCGGGTCCTTCGTGGACAGCTCCAGGTAGAAGTCGTCGAGGCCGTAGTCGCGCAAGAGCGACAGCACGAAGCCGAGCGTGGCCTTCAGCTCGTCGGCCATGCGCTCGCGGGTCGTGAAGATGTGGGCGTCGTCCTGCGTCATGCCGCGGACGCGGGTGAGCCCGTGGATCACGCCCGACTTCTCGTTGCGGTACACGGTGCCGAACTCGAACAGCCGGAGCGGCAGCTCCCGGTAGGAGCGCTGGCGCGACCGGTAGATGAGCACGTGCATGGGGCAGTTCATGGGCTTGAGGTAGTAGTCCGCGCCCTGGCGCGTGATCTCGCCCTCGTCGTTCCGCGCCTCGTCGAGGTGCATCGCGGGGAACATGCCGTCCTTGTAGAAGTCGAGGTGCCCGCTGGTCTCGAACAGGTTCGACTTGGTGATGTGCGGCGAGTAGACGAACTCGTAGCCGGCGTCCTCGTGGCGCCGGCGGGAGTAGTCCTCCATCTCGCGGCGGATGATGCCGCCCTTCGGGTGGAAGACGGCGAGGCCGGAGCCGATCTCGTCCGGGAACGAGAAGAGGTCGAGCTCGGCGCCGAGGCGGCGGTGGTCGCGCTTGAGCGCCTCCTCCATGCGGCCCTGGTAGGCGCGGAGCTCGTCCTTGGTGGGCCAGGCGGTGCCGTAGATGCGCTGCAGCTGCGGGTTCTTCTCGGAGCCGCGCCAGTAGGCGGCCGCGACGCGCGACAGGGCCCAGCCGTTGCCGACCATGCGCGTGCTCGGCAGGTGCGGACCGCGGCAGAGGTCGCGCCAGAGGACCTCGCCGGTCTTGCCGTCGACGTTCTCGTACACCGTCAGCTCAGCGCCGCCGACCTCGACCGACTCGCCGTCCTCGCCGAGCTCCTCGCTCGAGCCGCCCTTGAGGCCGATGAGCTCGAGCTTGAAGGGCTCGTCGGCCATGAGCTCGCGCGCCTCCTCCTCGGAGACCACGCGACGCGTGAAGCGCTGACCCTGCCGGATGATCCGCTCCATGCCCTTGGAGATCGCCTTCAGGTCCTCCGGCGTGAAGGGGGCGTCCACGTCGAAGTCGAAGTAGAAGCCGTCCGTGACGGGCGGGCCGATGCCGAGCTTGGCCGCCGGGTGGATCTGCTGCACGGCCTGCGCCATGACGTGCGCGGCGCTGTGGCGGAGGATGGCGAGCCCGTCGGGCGAGTCGATGCGGACCGGCTCGACGACGTCACCGGGGACGACCTCCGCGGCCAGGTCCCTCAGCTCCCCGCCGACGCGCATGGCGACGACCGCGCGGTCGGAGAACAGCGTGAAGCCGGTGCCGGCCTCGCTCGCCGTGACGGACGACGGCGCCTCGCGCGTCTCCGCGGGCGCGGCCTCGTCGTGGATCTCGGGCTGGGCGGCGTCTACCACTGCGGGCTCCTTGCGGGACGGGGAGGGAACGGCCTCAGACTACCGGCGCGCACGTCCAGCTCCTCGCGGGGCGACGGCGCACGCGGCGCGCGCCCAGGACGTCGCGAGCGACGAGACCGCGGCCAGGAGGCGGCCGACGATGCAAGAAGGCCCCGGTCTCCCGGGGCCTTCCGTTGGTGAGCGATACTGGGATCGAACCAGCGACCTCTTCCGTGTCAGGGAAGCGCGCTACCGCTGCGCCAATCGCTCATGCACTTGCTCGAGGTGGGGACGGGATTTGAACCCGCGTGGACGGCTTTGCAGGCCGCTGCCTCGCCTCTCGGCCACCCCACCACCGGTGGTTCCCACCTTGTGAAAGGGACCCCCTTCGGGGCCCCTGTTCGAGCGGATGACGAGATTCGAACTCGCGACCCTCACCTTGGCAAGGTGATGCGCTACCACTGCGCCACATCCGCATTTCGCTCGCTGCTCCCGGCTTCCCGGCAACCCTGCGTGCTCGATGACTCTAGCCGATGTCGTGACGCGGGTGCAAAACGAGCGCCGCCCGAGGTCGCGTCGACGCCCGTCCACGGGCCCGACGCCCCGTGTTCACGCGGATCCCCGACTGCGGACCCCGGAGGCGGGTCGGGCGTGTCGCGCGCTCGACGCACCTGCGTGCGCCCCTCCGGGAGGGCGTGACCGCGACGGCCCTCGCGGTATGGCATCATGGATCCGCACCGTCCGCGGTGCGAGCACGGGCGATTGGCGCAGTTGGTAGCGCGCTTCCTTCACACGGAAGAGGTCATCGGTTCGAGTCCGGTATCGCCCACCGAACACCTCCTCATCGGCCCCGCGTCGGCGTCCGCCGATCACGCACCGGATGCGCTCAGCGCAGCAGCTCCCTGGCCGTGCCCTCGTCGAGCACGATGTCCGTCACGAGGCCGGCCGCCAGGGCTCCGCGCACGCTCCGCGCCTTGGAGGCGCCGGCGACCACGCAGACGCGACGGGGCGCACGGCGGATGGTCGCGAGATCGGGACCGCTGGCGCGGGCGTTGATGGCGATGTCGGCGGACGAGCCGTCCTCGCGGAAGAACACGGTGGACACGTCTCCCACGACGCCGTCCGCGTCGAGGGCCCGCTGGTCCGAGCGCTCCAGGTAGCCGCCCGAGTAGACGTGGCTGGGGACGAGGGCCACCGGGGAGCCCACCCCGAACAGCACCATGTCCATGCGCTCCTGGAGCTCCAGGACGCGCTGGGTGCTCCGCTCGCGCCACAGCGCCTGCTTGGTGGCGGGGTCGTCGAAGAAGGCGGGCACCGGGAACTGCTGCACGGTCGCGCCGTAGGCGTGCCCGAAGCGCCGGAGGATCTCGCTGGCGTACATGATCCCGGTCGTCCGGACGTTGCCGGCCCCGTTGAGCTGGACCACCAGCGTGTTGTGGGTCGGCTTCGGCACGAGGTAGCGGCTCACCGCGCTCACGGTGGAGCCCCACGCGACCCCGACGACCATGTTGGAGTCGACGTACTGCGTGAGCATCCGTGCAGCCGAGAGCGCCACCCGGTCGACGCGGTCCACGTCGCTCGTCTGGTCCGGGACGGGCACCACGTGCGCGACGACGCCGAACCGGTCGTGCAGCTGCTCCCCCAGCACGGTGGCGAGGTCGAGCGGCGAGCGGATCTGGATGTCCACGAGCCCGGTCTCCCGGGCGAAGGACAGGAGCCGCGACACCGACGAGCGGCTGGTGCCGAGCTCCCGGGCGATGGCCTCCATGGTCAGGTCCTGCATGTAGTAGAGGTGCGCGGCGCGGAGAGCGTCCTGCGTGCGCTCGTGCGCGATCCCGTCGACCATGACGACATGCTTGCACATCCGTGCACGGGCTTCGCGTGATCCGTTCGCGGGAGGAGGATGGAGGCATCACAACGCGCACCACCCACGCACCGACCAGGAAGAAGCTCCTCGTGACCACGTCGAAGAAGACCGACCTGCGGGACAACGTCGCCCGCATCCACGACCGCCCGAGCGCGCAGGTGCTCGTCATCGGCGGCGGCATCAACGGCATCGCGACGTTCCGCGACCTCGCGCTGCAGGGCGTCGACGTCGTCCTCGTCGAGCGCGCCGACTACGGCTCCGGCGCGTCGGCGGCCAGCTCGCACATGATCCACGGCGGCATCCGCTACCTCGAGAACGGCGAGTTCCGCCTCGTCCGCGAGTCGGTCGAGGAGCGCAACGGCCTGATCCGCATCGCGCCCCACTACGTCAAGCCGCTGCAGACGACCATGCCGATCTTCTCGACGTTCTCCGGCATCCTCAACGCGCCGCTGCGCATGCTCACGCACAAGCAGCGCTCCACCAAGGAGCGCGGCGCCCTCCTCATCAGCGTCGGCATGACGCTGTACGACTCCTTCTCCCGCGACGGCGGCTCCGTGCCGCGCCACCGCTTCCGCGTCGGCAAGGCCGCCCGCGAGGACATGCCGGCCCTCAACAGGGACGTCAAGTTCACCGGCACCTACTACGACGCGTCCGTGCACGAGCCCGAGCGCCTGGCGCTCGACGTGCTCAAGGACGGCCTGGCCGCGGGCGAGCACGCCCGCAGCGCCAACTACCTCGAGGCCGTCGGCGTCGCCGAGGGCGGCGTCACGCTCCGCGACGTGATCTCCGGCACCGAGTTCGTCGTGAGGGCGGACGTGGTGGTCAACGCCTCGGGCCCCTGGACCGACCTCACCAACGGCGCGATGGGCGGCGACACGAGGTTCATGGGCGGCACGAAGGGCTCCCACATCGTCGTCGACAACGCCGAGCTCCTCGAGGCCACCAAGGGCCGCGAGATCTTCTTCGAGAACAACGACGGGCGCATCGTCCTCATCTACCCGCTCAAGGGCCGCGTGCTCATCGGCACCACCGACATCGACGCGGACCCCCGCGAGCCGGCCGTCTGCACCGAGGAGGAGGTCGACTACTTCTTCGACCTCGTCAAGCACGTCTTCCCGCAGATCGAGCTGAACCGCGACCACATCGTGTACCGCTACTCGGGGATCCGCCCGCTGCCGCGTCACGAGGACACCGCGCCCGGCTTCGTGTCGCGCGACTACCGGATCGTCGAGACCGAGATCGCCGGCCTGCCCGACACGAAGGTGCTGAGCCTCGTCGGCGGCAAGTGGACGACGTTCCGCGCCCTGTCCGCGCACCTCTCCACCGAGGCCACCACGCGCCTCGGCGTCGAGCGCTCGGTCGACACGACCGGCATGGCCATCGGCGGCGGCAAGGACTTCCCGTCCTCCAGCACGGCACGTGCGCGCTGGATCGCCACGCAGGCGGCACGCGCCGAGGGGATCGGCACCGAGCAGGTCGACCGCCTCCTGAACCGCTACGGGACGCGCGCCACCAGCGTCATCGACGTCCTGGCGGGCCAGCCCTCCACGCCGCTGTCGACCGACCCCCACCTCACGCGGGCCGAGATCGCGTACTTCGCGACGCACGAGGACGCCGTGCACCTGTCCGACGTCGTGCTCCGGCGCACCAACCTCGCCTTCGTCGGCGGGGTGACCCACGAGATGCTCGCGGAGATCGCGGACGTCCTGCAGGAGGCGCTCGGCTGGAGCGCCGGCGAGCGCGACGCCGAGATCCAGGACACGGTGGACGTGCTGCGGACGTACCACGGGGTCGACGTCGGCGCGACGAAGGTCGCCGCCGACGCCACCGTCACGGAGTTCGCGAACTAGCGTCGTCGCTCGCGGATCCGTCCGCACCGGAGGCCGGTCGCCATCTGGCGGCCGGCCTCCCGTCGTCGGTGCCCGCCATGTGCCTCGGCGTACCGTCGCCGGACGTCGGCGGAGGCTGTCAGGGGACGGGGCTACCTTCGGCCCATGACCCATCCCCGGCTCGACGAGATCCCCCTCACCACGCTCCAGGGCGAGAGCACCACGTTCGGCGCCTACGCCGACAAGGTCGTGCTCGTCGTCAACGTCGCCTCGCGCTGCGGCCTCGCGCCCCAGTACGAGAAGCTCGAGCAGCTGCAGCGGAAGTACGGGGAGCGCGGCTTCACCGTCATCGGCTTCCCCAGCAACCAGTTCCTCCAGGAGCTCGGATCCGCCGAGGCCATCGACGAGTACTGCTCCACGACGTGGGGCGTGACCTTCCCGATGATGGAGAAGGCGAAGGTCAACGGCCGATCCGCCCACCCCGTGTACGCCGAGCTCACGAAGACGCCGGACGCGGACGGCAAGGCCGGTCGCGTGAAGTGGAACTTCGAGAAGTTCGTCGTGACGCCCTCGGGCGCGGTGCACCGCTTCCGCCCGACCGTCGAGCCGGACGCGCCGGAGATCGTCGCGCTCATCGAGGCCGAGCTGCCGGCCTGACGCCGACTCCGGTCCGGAGCGGCTCTCCCGCTCGTCCGCGTCAGCGGCGTCGGGCGATCAGTCCGGCCAGGTACGACGCCTGCCCCGCGTGCTGCAGGTCGTCCGAGAGCACGCTGACCAGCCGGGCGCCCAGCGTGACCGGCGGCGTCCACGCCTCGTCGACGACGCGGCCGAGCTCCGGGTCGTCGAGTCCGGCGAGGTACGCCAGCGTCGCCGACTGCACGGCCTCGAGGTAGCCGAGGAGGAGGTCGGCGGTGATCCCGGACAGCGCCGCGACGTCATCCGGCGTCTGCCCGTAGCCCGTGGCCGACTCGGCGAACGGGAGGGCGAATCGATCCGCCCACCCGTCCGCGGTCCATGTCTGCGCCGTCCCGGCCACGTCCGCGACCTGGGCGTCCTGCACCCGGGCGAGGTGCCAGACGAGCCAGCCCACGGTGTTCGCCTCGGGGTCCGGACGGAACGCGAGGTCCTCGGCGTCGAGCCCCTCGACCGCGTCGCGCACGAGGTCGGCGATCCGCCCGTAGGCGTCCACGAGCAGGTCGGTGGCGGGGGTCATGGGGTCTCCTCGGATCGGGCTGCGCGTCCGGCGGATCCGACAGCGCCCCTCCATCCTGCTCCCGGTCGCCGTGGGAGGCTCGGGGCATGACGCGCCTCTCCCCTGCCGCCCCGTGGGCGATCCCGGACGACGACGCCTGGTGCCCGTGCACCGCCGGGGACCCGTACGGGGCCTGCTGCGGTCCGCTGCACCGCGGGACGACGCGGGCACCGACGGCCGAGCGGCTGATGCGGTCGCGGTTCTCGGCGTACGCGCTCGGCGACGCGGCGTACCTCGCGCGGAGCTGGCACCCCTCGACCCGACCGGAGGACCTCGATCTCGACCGGTCCCTCCGGTGGTACCGCCTCACGATCCACCGCACCTCGCTGGGCGGACCCGACGACGCGACGGGGGTCGTGGAGTTCACGGCGGCCTTCCGCGCCGACGGCGAGCGGGGCAGCCAGAGGGAGGCGAGCCGCTTCGTCCGGCACGCGGGCGGCTGGGTCTACCTCGACGGGAGCTGACAGCGGAGCGTCAGGAGGACCGGAGCCGGGTGCTCACGCCTCCCCGAATCCCGACGAGATGAGCTCCACGAGCGCGGTGACGGCCTCCTCGGCGTCGTCGCCCGTCGCCTCGATGACGACATGGGCGCCCCGCGTGAGCCCGAGGGCCATGACGCCGAGCAGCGAGGCCGCGTTCTGGCCGTTGACGGTGACGGCGGAGGAGAACCCGGATGCGCGTGTCACGAAGTCGGCCGCTGGCCGGGCGTGCAGCCCGTCGCGGTTGACGAGGACCGCCTCGCCGCGGACCGTGCCCGCGGTCGTGGCGTCGCCGCCGTCCCCGTGATCCGGGGCGAGCCCGGCATCCGGGTCCTGCGCGGGGTCGGCGCCCGCGGCGGAGGCGGCCGCAGCCACGACCTCCTCGAGCGAGCCCCCGGTCTGGGCGGCCACGGCCGCGGCGACGGCGCCCTCCACCAGCGGGGCCCGCACGACGACCACGCGCGCCGCGGCGTCCTCGTCGAGCAGCTCCACGGCGGTCTCGGCCGTGAGGTACGCGGAGCCGAGGTCGGCGAGGACGACGACGCCGTCGCCGCCCTCCGCCTCGGCCAGCGCCGCGGTCACCACGTCGAAGCTGGTCCCGATGCCGGCGTCGGCGAGCGTGCCGTCCCCCGATCCGCCGGCCGGCACGAGGGCCACGGTCGGCGCCATCTGCCGTGCGAGGTCGACCAGGCCGCGCGCGATGAGCGCGCTGTGGGACACGAGGACGAGTCCGACGGTCACGATGCGGACCCGTCGCCGTCGCGGGCGGCATCGGCCGCGGCCCGGAGGATCAGCGCGGAGGACTGCGCACCCGGATCGCGGTGGCCGACGGCCCTCTCGCCCAGGTACGAGGCGCGTCCCTTGCGGGCGACGAGGGGCTCGGTCGACTCCGCACCGCGCGCGGCGGCGGCTGCCGCGGCCTCGAGGGCCTCGGCGGGCCCGGATCCGCCGTCGGCGGCAGCCCGGGCGGCCTCGGCCGCGGGACCCCACGCGTCCACCATGGTCTTGTCGCCGCGCTCGGCCTTGCCCCGCAGCACGATGCCACCGAGCGCCGCCTCGAGCAGGTCCGCGACGGCCCCCGCGTCGAGGTCGACGCGTCCCGCGACGGCGCCGGAGGCCTTGAGGTACGCCGTGCCGAGCAGCGGGCCGGACGCACCCCCGACCGTGGAGATGAGCGTGGTCGCGACGGTCTTCAGGACGTCGGCCGGGCTGGCATCGACGGCGAGGCCCGGGAGCTTCTCCGCGACCGCGCTGAAGCCGCGATCCAGGTTCTCGCCGTGGTCGCCGTCGCCGATCTCGCGGTCGAGGGTGATGAGCTCACCCCGCTGGTCGGCCACGACGCGCGCGGCCTCCGCGGTCCAGGCCACGACCCATCCGGTCCCGAGTGCCATCAGCTACCTCCCCCACCGCAGCGCGGCGGTCTGCACGGGCGAGTCCCACAGGTCGATGAGCTCGTCGTCGAGCTGCAGCACCGTCAGGGACAGGCCCTCCATGTCGAGGGCCGTGACGAAGTCTCCCACGAGGCGGCGGACGACAGTCAGGCCGGCCTCCTCCAGCACGGCGGCGGCGCGGCGGTACGCGATGTAGAGCTCGGAGAGGGGTGTGGCGCCCATCCCGTTCACGAGGAGCAGGACGCTGCTCCCGGCGGGCGCGGCGAGGTCCTCGAGGACCGGGTCGAGGAGGCGGTCCACGATCGCGTCCACGGGCTCGAGCGGGAGCTTCACGCGCCCCGGCTCGCCGTGGATCCCGATGCCGATCTCCATCTCGTCGTCCTCGAGCGCGAAGCTGGGCTCGCCGGCGTGCGGGACCGTGCAGGCGCGGATAGCGACGCCCATGGTCCGCACCTGCCGGACCACCCGCTCGGCGACGGCGGCGACCGCGTCCAGGTCGTCCCCGCGCTCGGCGGCCGCGCCGGCGAGGCGCTCCACGAGCACGGTGCCGGCGACGCCACGGCGACCGGCCGTGTAGAGGGAGTCGGTGACCGCGACGTCGTCGTCCACCACCACCGTCCGGACCTGCACGCCCTCCGCCTCGGCGAGCTCGGCCGCGGTCTCGAAGTTGAGGACGTCGCCCGTGTAGTTCTTCACGATGTGCAGCACGCCCGCTCCGGCGTCGACCGCGAGCGTGGCGGCCACGACGGGATCGGGGGTCGGGCTGGTGAAGACCGGTCCGGGGACGGCGGCGTCGAGCATGCCGTGCCCGACGAAGCCGGCGTGCAGCGGCTCGTGACCGCTGCCGCCTCCGCTGACGAGCGCGACGCGGCCCGGTCGGGTCGGCTCCGCGCGGCGGACGTACAGCGGCTCCGTGCTCAGGGCGACGAGGTCGGGGTGGGCGGCGGCGAAGCCCGCGACGGACTCCTCGGCCACCGCCCTGGGGTCGTTGATCAGCTTCTTCACGGCCGGCTCCTCGCGGGTCTCGGGCGGCGGACGGCAGCCGCGCATCCGAGCCGGATCGAGGACAGGACTCGGTCGGCGGCGACTCGGGTGTCCCGCCAACATACGCCCGCGCGCGGGCTGTCCGACAGCCCCGGCCCGACCCTCCCGCAGGGGCAGGGATCCGCATGGCCACGCGGAGCGCAGCGGCAGGATCGGCGGCGTCCCCGGGACTAGATTGGTCGGACCGCGACGACGCGGCAGAGGCCGCCCCGCCTCGACGAACGATGGGAGCACCACGCAGTGGATCTTGGAGTCATATTCCTCTCGGAGACGGTGGGCACAGCCCTCCTGGTCCTCCTCGGATGCGGAGTCGTGGCCAACGTCGCGCTCGTCAAGTCGAAGGGGCTGGCCGGCGGCACCCTGATGGTCAACTTCGGCTGGGGCCTCGCGGTCTTCGCCGGTGTCACCGTCTCGTACGCGTCCGGCGCGCACCTCAACCCGGCCGTCACCCTGGGCCTCCTGTCCGCGGGGAAGATCGAGGACGTCGCGAGCGTGCCCGTCTACATCCTCGCCCAGATGGTCGGTGCCATCATCGGCGCCGTCTTCTGCTGGCTCGCCTACAAGCAGCACTTCGACGAGGAGCCCGACGCGGCCACCAAGCTCGGCGTGTTCTCGACGGGTCCGTCCATCCGCAACTACGGCTGGAACCTCGTCACGGAGATCATCGGCACGTTCGTGCTCGTCATCGTGATCCTCGGCTTCAGCCTCGCGAACAACCCGGACGCCGACGCGTCCACCCCCGCCGGCCTCTCGGCCCTCGGCGCCATCCCCGTCGCCCTCCTCGTGGTCGGCATCGGCGCGTCCCTCGGCGGGCCGACCGGCTACGCCATCAACCCCGCCCGCGACCTCGGCCCCCGCATCGCGCACGCGTTCCTGCCCATCAAGGGCAAGGGCGCCAGCGACTGGTCCTACGCCTGGGTCCCGGTCGTCGGTCCCGCCATCGGCGGCGTCCTCGCCGGCCTCGCGTCCTACGCGCTGCTCCCCATCCTCTAGAACCCTCGACCCACAAGGAGAGACCACATGAGCGAGAAGTACATCGTCGCCATCGACCAGGGCACCACCAGCACGCGGGCCATCGTCTTCGACCACAGCGGATCCATCGTGTCCACCGGCCAGCTCGAGCACGAGCAGATCTTCCCCCGTGCCGGCTGGGTCGAGCACGACCCCATGGAGATCTGGCGCAACACGCGCGAGGTCATCGGACAGGCCCTGTCCAAGGCCGACATCACGCGCCACGACGTCGAGGCCGTGGGCATCACCAACCAGCGCGAGACCGCCGTCGTGTGGGACCGCACCACCGGCAAGCCCGTGTACAACGCCATCGTCTGGCAGGACACCCGCACGCAGAAGATCGTCGACCGCCTCGCGGCCGACGGCGGCGTCGAGCGCTTCAAGCCCACCGTCGGGCTGCCGCTCGCCACCTACTTCTCGGGCACCAAGATCGTCTGGATCCTCGAGAACGTCGACGGGGCGCGCGAGAAGGCCGAGGCCGGCGACCTGATGTTCGGCACGACCGACACCTGGGTCCTCTGGAACCTCACGGGCGGCACCGACGGCGGCGTGCACGTCACCGACGTCACCAACGCCTCCCGCACGCTGTTCATGGACCTCGAGACCCTGCAGTGGGACGACGAGATCCTCAAGGCGTTCGACGTCCCGCGCTCGATGCTCCCCGAGATCAAGAGCTCCTCCGAGGTCTACGGCGTGGTCGAGTCCTCGAGCCTCCTCCGCGAGGTGCCCATCGCGGGCATCCTGGGCGACCAGCAGGCGGCCACCTTCGGCCAGGCGGCGTTCGACCAGGGCGAGTCGAAGAACACCTACGGCACCGGCAACTTCCTCATCTTCAACACCGGCACCGACATCATCCACTCGCAGAACGGCCTCCTCACGACGCTCGGCTACAAGCTGGGCGACGCGGAGCCGCACTACGCGCTCGAGGGCTCCATCGCCGTCACCGGCTCGCTCGTGCAGTGGATGCGGGACAACCTCGGCCTCGTGTCGAGCGCCGCGGAGATCGAGACGCTCGCTGCCACGGTCGAGGACAACGGCGGCGTGTACTTCGTCCCCGCGTTCTCCGGCCTGTTCGCGCCGTACTGGCGCTCGGACGCGCGCGGTGCCCTCGTGGGCCTCACGCGCTACGTCAACAAGGGCCACATCGCCCGCGCCGCACTGGAGGCCACCGCCTTCCAGACGCGCGAGGTGCTGGACGCGGTCAACGCCGACTCCGGCGTCGACCTGACCGAGCTGAAGGTCGACGGCGGCATGATCGCCAACAACCTGCTGATGCAGTTCCAGGCGGACATCCTCGGCGTCCCCGTCGTCCGCCCCGTCGTCGCGGAGACCACCGCGCTCGGCGCCGCGTACGCGGCCGGCCTCGCCGTCGGGTTCTGGAAGGACCTCGACGACCTCCGCCAGAACTGGCAGGAGGACAGCCGCTGGACGCCCGACATGGACGACGCCGAGCGCGAGCGCCAGCTGCGCCTCTGGAAGAAGGCCGTCACCAAGACCTTCGACTGGGTCGACGACGACGTGCAGTAGACCGCACCCGATCGGACCGCACGCCCCGCCTCCTCGTGAGGCGGGGCGTGCGTCGTCGTGGGCAGCGCTGCGCGGGCGTGCCGGCTCCTACAGGAGCGTGGGCTGCCCGTCGGGGGCCGGAGCGTCATCGAGCGGGGCGACGAGGTCGGGGCCGTCGTTCCGGACGCTGTTCACCCGTCGGGAGACGAGGCGGGGCACGAGGCGCGGCTCCGGGAGGGACGCCAGGAGGTGGCGGACGTCGTCGACGGCGTCCGTCCCCGCGTCGAGCCAGTCGTCCAGCCGGTCCCGGGGGACGATCACCGGCGTCCGGTCGTGGATGTGCCCGAGCGCGTCGCTCGCGGCGGACGTGATGATGGCGAGGCTCCGCAGCCATGCGCCCGGCTCCCCGTCGGGGACCGCGGGATCGCGCCAGTGCTCGTACACGGCCGCGAAGGCCAGGGGCCGATCGTCCTCCCCGTGCAGGTACACGGGCTGCTTGCCGTCCGACGTCGCCTGCCACTCGTAGTAGCCGTCGGCCGGGACGACCGCGCGGCGCGTGAGGACCGCACGGCGGAACGTCGGCTTCTCCGTCACCGTCTCGATGCGCGCGTTGATGAGCGGCGCACCCTGCACGGACTTCGCCCACGGCGGCACGATCCCCCACCTCGCGGCGGTCAGCACGCGACGCACGGGGGCGTCCGCCTCGCCGCGCGGCCGACGGTCCGCGACCATCCTCACGGTCGTGGTCGGCGCCACGTTCCACGACGGCGCCGGGTCCTCGCCCTCGACGTCGTCCACGGACCAGTCGCCGACGAGGTCACCCGTCGCGCGCGCCACCACGAATCTCCCGCACATGCCACCAGTATCCGCCGCACGCCCGTCGGCACGGGAGCGCGGGAGAGCCGCGACCCGATCAGGCGCGCGTCGCGGCGGCCCACTCCTCGAGCTTCGCGGCGGCACGGCCGGAGTCCACGGCATCGGCTGCGACCGCCAGCTTCTCCCGCAGCCGGCGCGCCATGGGCTGCTGCACGCGCGTGGGGTCGTCCATGAGGTCGAACGCCTCGAGCCCGGCCGCCGCGTTCAGGAGGACGACGTCCCGCTGCGGCCCGCGCTCGCCGGCGAGGACGCGCCGGATGACGGTCGCGTTCTGCTCCGGGCCCTCCCCGAGGAGCGCCTCGATGGGCGCGCGCGGGATGCCGAGCTCGAGCGGGTCGAGGTCGTGCTCCGTCACCGCTCCCCGGCTCACCTCCCAGATGTGGCTGTGGCCGGTGGTGGTCAGCTTGTCGATGCCGTCGTCCCCGCGGTAGACGAGGGCGGTCGCGCCGCGAGTGCGGAACACGCCCACCATGAGGGGCACGCGCGAGAGGTCCGCGACCCCGACCGCGGACGCCTCGGGACGCGCCGGGTTGCACAGCGGCCCGAGGACGTTGAAGAGCGTCGAGATGCCGAGCTCGCTCCGCGTGGCCGACGCGTGCCGGAAGCCCGGGTGGAACAGGGCGGCGTGCGCGTACGTGATGCCGGTCTCGCGGAGCACCTCGGCCACCCGCGTCGGGCTGATCGTGAGGTCGACGCCGAGTGCCGTCAGCACGTCCGACGCTCCCGAGGAGCTGCTCGCGGCCCGGTTGCCGTGCTTGATCACGGGCACGCCGACGGACGCCGCGATCACGGACGCCACCGAGGAGATGTTGAGGACGGCGCCGTAAGGGTCCCCTCCCGTGCCCACGATGTCGAGCGCGCGGGGATCCGCGTCGAGCGGCACCGCATCCTCGAGCACCGCGTCGCGGAAGCCGACGATCTCGTCGACCGTCTCCCCGGAGGCCCGCAGGGCCACCAGGAGCCCGCCCAGCTGGGCGGATGTGGCCTCCCCGCGCATCACCTGGCGCATGGCCCAGGTGGACTCCGCGACGGAGAGGTGGCGGCCCTCGATCAGGGTCGTGATGAGGGCGGGCCAGGTGGGGGCGGAGGGCATGCGGATCAGCCTAACGAGAGGCTGGACGCGATCTCACGGGCGGCCGGGGTGGGCGTCGGCGTCGTCCGCCTGGGACATAATGGAACCTGTGACGACGACCTCAATCTCCCCAGCATCTACCGCGCCGGTGGTGAACCGACCGAACACGGTCGCCGTCGGCACCATCGTGTGGCTCGGAAGCGAGGTGATGTTCTTCGCGGGTCTCTTCGCGATCTACTTCACCCTGCGATCGACGTCCGGCGCCCTCTGGGAGTTCGAGGCGGGCCGCTTGAACGTGCCCTTCTCCCTCGTGAACACGCTCATCCTCGTGTCGAGCTCGTTCACCTGCCAGTTCGGCGTCTTCGCCGCGGAGCGCCTCCAGGCCCGCGCCACGGGCTGGAAGCCGAGCCAGTGGGGCACGGTCGAGTGGTTCTTCCTCACCTACGCCCTCGGCGCCATCTTCGTCGTCGGCCAGATCTTCGAGTACGCGACCCTCGTCACCGAGGGCATCACGCTCGGCAGCAACGCCTACGGCTCGGCGTTCTACATGACCACGGGCTTCCACGGCCTCCACGTCACCGGCGGCCTGATCGCCTTCCTCCTCGTCATCGGGCGCATCTACGCGGTCCGGTCGATGGGGCACCGGGAGGCCACCAGCGCCATCGTCGTGTCGTACTACTGGCACTTCGTCGACGTCGTCTGGATCGGGCTCTTCCTGGTCATCTACGTCCTCAAATAGCACCGAGCGGGAGCATCGAACACAGCATGAGCACCACGAAAGCACGCGCCCGTCGCACCGGTCGCCGCAGCCCCCTGACCACTGTCGCCCTCCTCGCCATCGGCCTGCTCTTCACGGGCGGCGCCTACGCGTTGATCCAGACGGGCACCGCGTCGGCCGAGGTCGACCTCAAGTCCGCGCAGACGATCGAGGAGGGCCAGAAGCTCTTCGGGTCCAACTGCGCCACCTGCCACGGCGTGGACGCGACCGGCACCGGCGTCGCCCCCAGCCTCATCGGCGTGGGCGCGGCGTCCGTCGACTTCCAGGTCGGCACCGGTCGCATGCCGCTGCAGGCCACCACGGTCCAGGCCGAGGAGAAGCCCACGCAGTTCACGGACACGCAGGTGAAGGAGCTCGCGGCCTACGTCGCGTCCCTGGCCCCCGGTCCCGCCATCCCGGACAGCCAGTACCTCGACGGTGAAGGGGACGCGGCCAACGGCGCCGAGCTCTTCCGCATCAACTGCGCGATGTGCCACAACGTGGCTGCAGCGGGCGGCGCCCTCACCGAGGGCAAGTTCGCCCCGAGCCTGGAGGGCGTGGCTCCCGTGCACGTCTACGAGGCCATGGTCACCGGCCCGCAGAACATGCCGGTCTTCAACGACACCAACATCACCCCCGAGGACAAGCGCGACATCATCACGTCGCTGCAGTACATCGAGGAGAACAGCACCGTCGGCGGCGCGAACCTCGGCGGGCTCGGCCCGGTCTCCGAGGGGCTCTTCATGTGGATCTTCGGCCTCGGCGGCATCGTCGCCCTGACCGTGTGGCTCACGGCCCGGTCCAACTGACGCCCGCATCGATGACCTGCACCAGAACACCAGAGAGGCACGCACATGGCACACGACGATAAGGACGAGTCGGGCGTCGTCCCCGCGGGCTACGACGCCGGCGAGCTCGAGCCAGCCGGCCGTGACGTCGTGCTCGCCGGCGGGACCGCCGTCGCCACGCGCGACGCCTTCCAGAACCCGGGCTTCCCGGAGCACCGCCTCCGCGTCACCGACAAGGACCCGAAGAAGGCGAAGACGGCGGAGCGCGTCGTCTACACGTGGTTCTACCTGTCGATCGTCGGCAGCGTCTTCGCGATCGGCGCGTACTTCGGCTTCCCGATCTACGCGGACGACCCGGGCAGCGTGCGCCTCAACAACCTGTTCCTCGGCATCGGCATCGCGCTCGCGCTCCTGAGCCTCGGGATCGGCGCGATCCACTGGTCGAAGGCGCTCATGAGCGACCACGAGCTGATCGACGAGCGGCACCCGCAGGGCGGCTCGCCCGCCACGCAGGCCCGCGCCGTCGAGATCTTCGCCCAGGCGAACGAGGAGTCGGGCTTCGGTCGTCGCTCGCTCATCCGCAACAGCCTCATCGGCGCCCTCGTCGCCTTCCCGCTGCCGGCCGTGGTCCTCTTCCGCGACCTGTACCCGGGAAGCGCGGAGGAGCCCGCCTCCGCCCTCAGCCACACGCTGTGGAAGAAGGGCGAGGTCCTCACCCGCGACCCCTCCGGAACGCCCATCAAGGCCTCGGACGTCACCATCGGCTCCGCCTTCCACGTCATCCCGGCCTCCCTCATGGAGCTCGAGGAGGGCAAGCTCGAGGAGAAGGCGAAGGCCGCGGTGCTCCTCATGCGCCTGCGCCCCGAGGACCTCATCGAGTCCCCGGAGCGCAAGGGCTGGTCCTACGACGGGATCGTCGCCTACTCCAAGGTCTGCACGCACGTGGGTTGCCCGGTGGCGCTCTACGAGCAGCAGACCCACCACCTGCTCTGCCCCTGCCACCAGTCCCAGTTCGACGTGACCAACCACTGCGAGGTCATCTTCGGACCGGCCAAGCGGCCCCTGCCGCAGCTGCCCATCGCCGTCAACGACGAGGGCTACCTCATTGCACAGAGTGATTTCACCGAGCCCGTAGGGGCGAGTTTCTGGGAGCGTCGTGGTGACTACAACAGCTGATCCGACCACGACGGGTGCCGCTGCACCCGCCGCCAAGAGCGGGGGCGGCCTCACCGCCGCCGCCGCGACCTACCTCGACGAGCGCACCAGCGTCAGCGTCGCCGTCAAGGAGTTCGGGCGGAAGATCTTCCCGGACCACTGGTCCTTCATGCTCGGCGAGGTGGCGCTCTACAGCTTCGTCGTCATCCTGCTGACGGGCTCGTGGCTGACCTTCTTCTACGACCCGTCGATGGCGGAGACGCACTACGAGGGCTCGTACGCGCCCCTCAAGGGCGTCGAGATGTCCGTGGCAATGTCGTCGTCGCTCGACATCTCGTTCGACATCCGCGGCGGCCTGCTCATGCGGCAGATCCACCACTGGGCTGCCCTGCTGTTCGTGGCGTCCATCGGGCTGCACATGCTCCGCATCTACTTCACGGGTGCGTTCCGCAAGCCCCGCGAGCTCAACTGGTTCATCGGCTTCGTCCTCTTCATCCTCGCGATGGCCGAGGGCTTCACGGGCTACTCGCTCCCCGACGACCTGCTCTCCGGCAACGGCCTGCGCATCATCGACGGCATGGTGAAGGGCATCCCGGTCATCGGCACCTGGATCTCGTTCCTCCTGTTCGGCGGGGAGTTCCCCGGGACGGCGATCATCCCGAGGCTCTACACGCTCCACATCCTGCTGCTCCCCGCGATCCTCGTGGCGTTCCTGGCGCTCCACCTCCTCTTCGTGGTCGTGCACAAGCACACCCAGTTCGCCGGCCCCGGCCGCACGAACGAGAACGTGGTCGGCGTGCCCGTGCTCCCCACCTTCGCGGCGAAGGCCGGTGGGTTCTTCTTCGTGGTCTTCGGCGTGATCGTGGTCATGGCCTCGTTCTTCACGATCAACCCGATCTGGAACTACGGCCCCTACGACCCGTCCCCGGTGTCGGCGGGTACCCAGCCGGACTGGTACATCGGCTTCGCGGACGGCGCCCTGCGCCTCGTTCCGCCGGGACTCGAGTTCGTGCTGTTCGACCACACGTTCTCGTTCAACATCATCCTGCCGATCACGGTCCTGGGCCTGTTCATCGTGCTCGTCGCTCTCTACCCCTTCATCGAGGCGTGGATCACCGGCGACAAGCGCGAGCACCACATCCTCGACCGCCCGCGCAACGCTCCCACGCGCACCGCCATCGGCGCCGCGGGTGTCACGTTCTACGCGGTCCTCTGGTCCGCTGCGAGCTCCGACCTCATCGCCACGCACTTCAAGGTGTCGATGGAGGGCGTCATCCACACGCTGCAGGCGCTCCTGATCCTCGGACCGGTCATCGCCTACCAGGTCGCGAAGCGCATCTGCCTGGCGCTCATGAAGAAGGACCGCGAGATCGCCCTCCACGGCGTCGAGTCGGGCCGGATCGTGAAGCTGCCCGGTGGCGAGTTCATCGAGGTCCACGAGCAGCTCGACGAGTACGAGCGCTGGCGCCTCGTGAGCTACGACGACTACAAGCCGCTCATGATCCGCCCGGACAGCCGTGGACGCATCACGGTCAACCAGCGGGCCCGTGCGGCACTGTCGAAGTGGTTCTTTGAGGACCGGATCTCCCCGGTCACCACGAAGGACGTCGAGCGCAGCCACGGCGACCACCACTAGCAGCAGCCCCTCGCGCTGATGCGCGGCGCACGAGAGCCGGTCCGGCGATGCTGGGCCGGCTCTCGTGCGTCCACCCCTCCGACCGCAGCACGCACCTCGAGGAGCGCTCGTGGATCTCGCCCGACTCGCCCGGTGGCTCCGCTGCCCGACCTGCGGCGAGGACCTGCGACCCGCTCCCCCGCTGTCCCTCCGTTGCGCTCACGGACACACGATCGACGCGAACAAGCGCGGCTACGCGTCGCTCCTGGCGCCGACGACCCGGGTCGTGGGCGACTCCGCGGCGATGCTCGACGCCCGTGCGCGGTTCCTCGCCCGAGGTCACTACGCCCCTCTGGTCGATGCACTCGTCGAGGGCCTGGCGGCAGCTGCGGTCGGCGTGCACGGGCGCGGGCACGACGTGACTGACAGCCCCACCGCCCGACGCATCGTCGACGCCGGCTGCGGGACGGGCTACTACCTGCACCAGCTCCTCGACCGCGGCATCGCGTCGACCGGACTCGCGGCCGACCTCTCCCCCACCGCCGTCAGCGCCGCCGTACGGGGCCGTCCCGACGTCGACGGGGTCGTCGCCGACACCTGGGCCGGGCTGCCCCTCCGAGACGGCTCGGCGGAGATCCTGCTCGGCGTCTTCGCCCCGCGCAACATGCGCGAGTTCCACCGGGTCCTGACGAGGGGCGGACTCGTGGGGATCGTCGCCGCGGGGCCCGACCACCTCGCGGAGCTCCGAGCCGATGGCCGTGCGGTCGGCGTGCAGGCCGGGAAGCGGGAGCGCATCCTGGAGGCATCCGACGGGCTCTTCACGCCGACGTCGGAGACGCGGATGCGACGGGAGCTGCTCCTGTCGGACGAGGAGATCGACCTGCTCCTCGGGATGGGCCCCTCGGCTCACCACCGGGCACGGAGGCCGATCGACGGCGACACGGCACCCACCTGGGGATCGACGTCGGCGGCGCGGTCGGCTGCGGTCGTGGACGCCGCTGCGTCTCGCCACTCCGTGACGTTGGACGTGATCGTCTACGTCCTCGCCCGCCTCGACGTCCCCGCCACCCACGCCTGACGACCTCGAACGACGTCGACCTGAGGCGCCCGGCGCCGGCCCGCAGCACGTCTGCTGGTCGACTCAGCACGGCCTCCAATGCCTCTGACCTGTTGCGCGCGCGACAGCGGCACGCCGACCCCGGCCTCCCCGCTCTCCCGGCGCCCGGCGCCCGGCGCCCGGCGGCACCCTCCGCCTCTCGCCCCGTCGCGCAGCTCAGAGCCGCACCGGGGCACCTGTGCGCGCCCCTTGAGCCGCGGTACGCCTCCCTGACGCAGGCTCGCACCCCAGGAACAGCTGCATGCGGCCCTGCCCACTGGACCAGTGACTTGCGCTCACGACGGCCTTCGGTCGCCCGACGGTTGAGAGCGCTCGAACGACGGGGCAGGCCTCGCAGGGCGACGCCCGCATGGAACGACGCAGGCACGCAGCGAGGCAGGCGCGAGGATTGAGAAGGGCCCGCCATTTCACGTCCTGGCCGCAGTCCTGGATGCGGGTTCGGGAGAGGCACACGCGACCTGCACGCTCTCCCCGCAATGCAACACGCCCGGCCTTCGAGGGAAGGCCGGGCGTCCTACGCGAGCAGGTGAGGAGCGGTCAGCGGAGCAGCTTCTTGTAGAACTCCGCGGTCCGCTCGTATCCGAGGCGCTTGTAGAACTCGCCCGCGCGCCGAGTGCTCATGGTGATCTGCCCGACGCCGCGGTCGCCGCAGAGGCGCTCCACGGCACGGACGAGAGCGGACCCCGTCCCGCCGCTGCGGGCGTCGGCATCCACCACGAGCTCCTCCAGGTGGGCGCTGAGCCCACCGGCGTAGAGGAGTCGGCTGACGACGAGGTAGGCGTACCCCACGACCGAGCCGTCCTCCTCGGCGACGAGGAGGACGTCCCTGCCGACGTCCTTGTTCGCCCGCAGGATGTGGGAGAACGTGACGTCGAAGTCGTCCCTCGTCGCCGGGGCGTTGATCATGTCGAGCTGCTGGCACAGGGCGAAGACCGCGTCCCCGTCCGATGCCGCAGCGTGCCGGATGTCGACCATCGGATCAGCGTGCGAAGTAGCCGCGGTAGTACTCGTAGGTCCAGCCCACGAGCGCGATGATCGCGAGGCAGCCGCCGATGAGGGCGATCCAGATGCCCACGGCGAGCCCGAGGAACACCGAGGCGGCGCCGGCCGCCAGGATCACCGGCCACCAGCTCCACGGGCTGAAGAAGCCGAGCTCAGGATCGCCGTCGTCGACGTTGGCGTCGCTGCGGTCCTCCGGGAGCTCGCCGTTCTGCGCCGCGTACAGGCGCGCCACGAAGAAGCCGATGAACGCGGCGAGGGCGCCCGAGAGGGCGATGCCCAGGGTCCCGACCCACTCGACCCGGCCGTCGTCGATGACGGCCCAGATCGTGTAGGCGGCCGCCGCGATGACGAAGAAGACCGCGAGGACGTAGAAGAGGTTCCTATTGGCGCGCACGTCACTTCACCTTGTCGCTGGAGATGTCGTAGGTCGCGGCGTCGGGAGCGTCCTTCGCCGGGCCGATTCCCACGGGGATGCCCGCTTCCGGGTGGTTCAGGTCGAAGGCCGGGGCCTCCGAGCGGATCCGCGGAATGGACGTGAAGTTGTGCCGCGGCGGCGGGCAGGACGTGGCCCACTCGAGCGAGCGGCCGTAGCCCCACGGGTCGTTGACCGTGACACGGGGCGCCGTGCGGGCCGTGATCCAGACGTTCAGGAAGAACGGGATCATCGAGAGCGCCAGGATTCCCGCGCCGATGGTCGACAGCTGGTTCATCCAGGTGAAGTCGTCCTCAGGCTGGTACGTCGCGTAGCGACGCGGCATGCCCATGACGCCCAGCCAGTGCTGGATGAGGAAGGTCGTGTGGAAGCCGACGAACAGCAGCCAGAAGTGCACCTTGCCGAGACGCTCGTTGAGCATCGTGCCGGTCCACTTGGGCCACCAGAAGTAGAAGCCCGAGAACATCGCGAACACGACGGTGCCGAACACCACGTAGTGGAAGTGCGCGACGACGAAGTACGAGTCGGACACGTGGAAGTCGAGCGGCGGCGACGCCAGGATGACGCCGGTCAGACCACCGAAGGTGAACGTGATCAGGAAGCCGATGGCCCACAGCATGGGCGTCTCGAACGTGACCGACCCGCGCCACATGGTGCCGATCCAGTTGAAGATCTTCACGCCGGTGGGGACCGCGATGAGCATGGTCATGAGCGAGAAGAACGGCAGCAGGACGGACCCGGTGACGTACATGTGGTGCGCCCAGACCGTGACCGAGAGGGCCGCGATGGAGATGGTCGCGTAGACCAGCGTCTTGTACCCGAAGATCGGCTTGCGGCTGAAGACCGGGAAGACCTCGGAGACGATGCCGAAGAACGGCAGCGCGATGATGTACACCTCGGGGTGCCCGAAGAACCAGAACAGGTGCTGCCACAGGATGGCGCCGCCGTTGGCCGGGTCGTAGATGTGGGCGTCGAATATGCGGTCGGCGCCGAGGCCGAACAGGGCGGCCGCGAGGACCGGGAACGCCATGAGCACGAGCAGCGACGTCACGAGGATGTTCCACGTGAAGATCGGCATGCGGAACATGGTCATGCCCGGCGCGCGCATCGTGATGATGGTCGTCACGAAGTTGACCGCACCGAGGATGGTGCCGAACCCGCTGAGGGCCAGGCCCATCACCCAGAGATTGCCTCCCAAGCCTGGCGAGAACGTCGTGCTCGACAACGGGGCGTAGGCGAACCAGCCGAACGAGGCCGCACCCGCGGGGGTGAGGAAGCCGGCGACCGCGATGAGGGAGCCGAAGTTGAACAGCCAGTACGCGAACGCGTTGAGACGCGGGAACGCGACGTCGGGTGCGCCGATCTGCAGCGGCATGAGCACGTTGGCGAAGCCCGCGAACAGCGGCGTCGCGAACATGAGCAGCATGATCGTGCCGTGCATGGTGAAGAGCTGGTTGTACTGCTCCTTCGTCTCCACGACGTGCAGGCCGGGCTCGAACAGCTGGGCGCGGATGACGAGCGCCATGACGCCGCCGAGGCAGAAGTAGAGGAACGACGTGATCAGGTACAGGTACCCGATCGTCTTGTGGTCGGTGGAGGTGATCCAGTTGACCACGACGTTGCCCCGGCGCTCGGCCTTGCCGGAGCCGTCGAGGACCTTCGCCTGGCCCGCGGGGATCGCGGTGGGACGGTTGAGGGTCGATGTCACGTTGCTGCTGCCCTACTCTTCGGACGACTCGGTGGTGGCCGGCACGTCGGTGCCGGGGAGGTTCTGCAGGCGGTCGTAGTCGGTGCCGAGGTCTCCCTCGAAGCCGGCCGCCTTCTGGCTCTCGATGTAGGCGTTGTACTCGTCGATGGAGACGACCTTGACCTGGAACAGCATGAGGGAGTGGTACTCGCCGCAGAGCTCGGCGCACTTGCCCATGTACGTCCCCTCCTTCTCCGGGATGAACGTCATGTAGTTCGTCTTGCCGGAGATGAGGTCCTTCTTGTAGAGGAAGTCCACCACCCAGAAGGAGTGCAGCGTGTCGCGGGTGTTGAGCTCGAGCTCGACCTTGGTGTTCACCGGCAGGTAGAGCGTGGGGAGCTTGTCCTTGTCGATCGAGCCCTGCGGGCCGTCGGGGTCGTCGACCGCCTGGACGCCCTGCTCGTAGGCACCGCCCTCGATGGCCTCACCGGACTCGGTCTCGCCGCCGAGGTAGTTGAAGTCCCACGCCCACTGCTTGCCGAAGACCTGGACCTTGACCTCGGGGGTGTCGAAGCGCGCCTCGATTGCCGCCTGGTCCTTGGCGGTGAAGGCGAAGAAGCCGAGCACGAGGATGAGGGGCACGATCGTGTAGAAGATCTCGATCGGCATGTTGTAGCGCATCTGCACGGGGAGGCCGGTCTGGCCCTTGCGGCGGCGGTAGACCACGGCGGCCCAGATGGTGAGGCCCCAGGTGAGGACGCCGACGGCGAGGAGGACGATCCAGGCGGTGACCCACAGCCCGATGACCGAGTCGACGTGGTTCGTGGTGCCGGCCTCGGTCGGGAGCCAACCCTGGAGCTGCTGCTGCGTGCACCCCGCGAGGAGTACCGAGATGCCTATGGCGACGGGGATTGTCAGCCAACGTTGACGGCGAGTGAAGCGCACGTGCAGACCCTTCGAAGAACCGGATGTGACGAGTTCCACCCTACGCGACAGGGAGCCGCCCGAAGGACGACTCCCTGTTCGAAGCCCGGTTCCACGGGCCTGGATCGCTTACCGTTCCATGTGTCAGTGGAACGAGTCCCCGCATGCGCACGAGCCGCCCGCGTTGGGGTTGTCGATGGTGAAGCCCTGCTTCTGGATGGTGTCCTCGAAGTCGATGGTGGCGCCGTCCAGGTACGGGACGCTCATTTTGTCGACGATGACCTCGACGCCGTCGAAGTCGACCGTCGCGTCGCCGTCGAGCTCGCGCTCGTCGAAGTAGAGCTGGTAGATGAGGCCGGAGCAGCCGCCGGGCTGGACGGCGACGCGGAGGCGGAGGTCCTCGCGGCCCTCCTGCTGGAGCAGGCTCTTGACCTTGCCTGCGGCGGTGTCCGTGAGGCCGACGCGGTGGGCCGCGGACGCGGTCTCGGTCAGCGTGGTGTCGGTCATGAGCACTCCTCGGGTGGTGGGATCTGCGGTCGGGCGACTCCTCGGGAGTCTACGTGGTGCAACCGCGAGCGCCACCCGGGTGTTCCCGCCCGCCCGTGCGGATCCGACCGTCGCGGGCGGGGGTCCTCGATCAGGCCCGGCGGGCGATGCGCGACAGGAGGACGGCCTCGCTGAGGATGGCGCGCTGGAGGACGCCGAGGTGCTGCGACTCGTTCGGGCTGTGCGCCCGGGTGTCGGGGTCCTCGACGCCGGTCACCAGGATCTGGGCGGACGGGAAGGCCTCGACCAGGTCGGCGATGAACGGGATGGAGCCGCCGATCCCGGCCTGCACGGGGGCGCGTCCCCAGCCGGCGGTCATCGCGGCCGTCGCCTCCGCCATCGCCCATCCGCTCGTGTCGACGAGGAAGGGATCGCCCTGGTCCACGTCGCTGATCTCGACGTGGGCGCCGAAGGGACGGTTGCCCTGGACGTGCGCCTCCAGGGCCTCGTACGCGTCGGCGGCGGTCTGCCCGGGGGCGATGCGGGCGCTGATGCGGACGGACACCTCCGGCAGCAGGGTGTTGCTCGCGTTGGCGACCGACGGGGCGTCGATGCCGGTCACGGTGATGGAGGGCTGCGCCCACAGGCGCGTGAGGATCGGCCCCGTGCCGATGGCCCTGACGCCCGGGAGCAGCGCCGCCTCCTCCGCGAGGCGCGCGTCGTCGTAGGCGGGCGTCTCCATGGCGGTGGACGTGAGGCCCGCGACCGCGACGGACCCGTCGGCATCCCAGAGCGAGTCGAGGAGACGCATGGCGGCCATCATGGCGTCCGGGACGGCGCCCCCGAACATGCCGGAGTGCGAGGCGTGGTCGAGCGTCCGCACCGTCAAGCGGAACGTGACGTTGCCGCGGAGGGCGATGGTGATGGACGGGGTGTCGACGTCCCAGTTGTCGCTGTCGGCGACCACGATGACGTCGGCGGCGAGGGCGTCGTGGTGCGTGGCGAGGAAGTCGGAGAAGGAGCGCGACCCCGCCTCCTCCTCCCCCTCGATGAACACCGCGAGGCCGAGCTCGAGGTCGTCGCCCTCCTCCTCGACGAGCGCGCGGATGGCGGCGACGTGCGTCATGATCCCGGCCTTGTCGTCCGAGGCGCCGCGACCGTGCAGCCGCTCGCCGCGGAGGGTGGGCTCGAAGGGGGGCGTCTCCCAGTGCTCGTCGGCGCCGGGGGGCTGCACGTCGTGGTGCGCGTAGAGGAGGACGGTGGGCTTCCCGTTCCGGGGGGCCCGGGTCGCCAGCACCGCCGGCTGCCCGTCGTCGCCCGACGGCGTGGTCGCCCGGTGCACCGACACGTCGTCGAAGACGCCCAGGCCGGCGAGGAGACCCGCGACGGCGTCCGCGCTGGCCGCGACGTGGGTCGGGTCGAACGCCGGCCAGGAGACGCTGGGGATGCGGACGAGGGCCGAGAGGTCGGCGACGGTGGTGGGGAACCCACCCGCGACGGCGGCGGCGAGCCGGTCGACGGCCTCCTGGTCCGGTGCGGTCACGGCGTCTGCGGAGGTGTCGGGAGGCGTCATGCAGCTAATCTTAGATTCACTCCAGGCAAGGACGAGAGACGTGGCGAAGCAGCAGACACCCGCAGAGACCCCCTCCGAGACGAGCGCCGCGGCGCCCGTGGACGGTCGCACGGCCGACGGGAAGAAGGGCCCGACCCCCACCCGTCGGGAGCGCGAGGCCGCGAACCTCCGCCCGCTCGTGCCGCAGGACCGCAAGCTCGCGGCCCAGCAGGCCAAGGAGAAGGCACGCGAGGCGCGAGCCCGTGCCAATGCCGGCATGGCCGCCGGGGACGAGCGCTACCTGCCCGTCCGGGACAAGGGCCCGCAGAAGCGGTTCGCGCGCGACGTCGTCGACTCCCGCTGGAGCGTCGGCGAGCTCCTGCTCCCGGTCATGGGCGTGGTCGTCGTCCTCACCTTCGTGCTGCCGAACCTGTCGGCGATCCCGCTGCTGTCGATCTACGTGTTCGTCATCGCGGCCATCATCGACGCGTACTTCACGGGCCGCCGCGTGCGCGCCGCCATCGTCGCGCGGGTCGGGGCCGACCGCCTCGAGCGCGGGATCCGCTGGTACGCCGGCATGCGCACCATCCAGATGCGCCCCATGCGCCTGCCCAAGCCGCAGGTGAAGCGCCGCGAGAAGGTCACCTTCAGCTGATCCGTCCCGCGGGCCGCGTCCGGTTCGCGGCGTCGCCGCCGGGGCGCGGACCGGTCAGCCCCGGCGGATTCGGGCGAGGCCGGCGTTGATCGACCGGGCCCACAGCGGACCCCGGTACAGGAACGCCGTGTAACCCTGCACGAGCGTCGCTCCCGCGTCCAGGCGCGCCTGGACGTCCTCGGCCGTGTCCACGCCGCCGACCGAGATCACGCAGGCGTCCCCCGGGAGCGCGCGGCGGAGGAGGCCCAGGACCTCGAGCGATCGCGCGGCCAGGGGCGCGCCGGAGAGCCCGCCCGCGCCCGCGGACTCGACGACCGATGCGTCGGTCCGCAGCCCCTCCCGGGAGAGCGTGGTGTTCGTGGCGATGACGCCGGCGAGGCCGAGCTCGGTCGCGAGCCCCGCGATGCGCTCCACCTCGGCGTCCCGCAGATCCGGCGCGATCTTGACGAGCACGGGCACGCCGTCGGCCGCGTCGCGGATGCTGGTCAGCAGCGGTCGGAGCAGCTCGATCTCCTGCAGGCCCCGCAGCCCCGGCGTGTTCGGCGAGCTCACGTTCACCGCGAGATAGTCGGCCACGGGGGCGACGAGGCGCGTCGTCCGCACGTAGTCGGCGACGGCGTCCTCGACGGCGACGGCTCGGGTCTTGCCGATGTTGACGCCGATGACGGGCCGGTCACGGCGCGCGCGGAGCCGGCGCAGGCGGTCGGCGAGGGCCACCGCTCCCCCGTTGTTGAAGCCCATCCGGTTGATGACCGCGCGGTCCTCGACGAGGCGGAAGAGCCGCGGCCGCGGGTTGCCCGGCTGGGCGACGGCGGTGACCGTCCCGACCTCCACGTGGCCGAAGCCGAGCTGGCCGAGGCCGAGCACGGCCTGCGCGTCCTTGTCGAAGCCGGCGGCCACGCCGAACGGCGACGGGAAGCGGAGCCCGAGGGCGTCGACCGCGAGCGACGGGTCCGGCGCGGTCAGGCGTCGCGCGATCCAGCCGAAGCCGGACGGCGGGAGGAGGGCGATGGCCGTGGACGCCAGGTGGTGCGCGTCCTCCGGGTCCATGCGCGACAGGACCGTGCGGAAGAGGAGGGGATACATCGGCACCAGGCTAGCGCCTGCGCCCAGGCCGTCCCGCGGCGTGGGCGCGGGTCAGGGCCGGTCGGGGGACGCCGCGTGCGCGACGCGCAGCTGGGCGATGGCCGACTCGAAGTCGTCGAGCGAGTCGAAGCCCTGGTAGACGCTCGCGAACCGCAGGTACGCCACCTCGTCGAGCTCACGGAGCGGCGGGAGGATCGACAGCCCGATGTCGTTGGCCTCGATCTGCGACGCGCCCGTGGCGCGGATGGCCTCCTCGACCCGCTGGGCGAGGACCGCGAGGTCGGTGTCGGTGACGGGACGACCCTGGCACGCCTTGCGGACGCCGGTGACGATCTTCTCGCGGCTGAACGGCTCGACGACGCCGTTGCGCTTGATGACGCTCAGGCTCGCGGTCTCCGTGGTGCTGAAGCGACGACCGCACTCGGGGCACTGCCGCCGACGGCGGATCGACAGGCCGTCGTCGCTCGTGCGGGAGTCGACGACGCGGGAGTCGGGGTGGCGGCAGAAGGGGCAGAACATGGTGTGGCCAGGATACGTCAGCGCCCGAGGCGCGCCGTCACGGCGTCGCCGTGCGCCGGCAGGTCCTCGGCGCGGCTGAGCGCGACGATCAGCGGCTCCGCCTCCCGGAGGGCGTCGGCGTCGTAGCGCACCACCTGCTGGGGGCGGAGGAACGTGTACGCGCCGAGGCCGGATCCGAACCTCGCCTGCCCGCCGGTGGGGAGGACGTGGTTGGAGCCTGCCAGGTAGTCGCCGAGGCTCACGGGCGAGTGCGGTCCGAGGAAGATCGCGCCGGCGCTGTGCAGGTGCGCGAGGAGGGCGTCGGGGTCGGTCGTCTGCACGGAGAGGTGCTCGGGCCCGTAGGCGTCGCTGTAGCGCGCGGCCGTCTCGAGGTCGTCGACCACGAGGATCGCGGACTGCGGGCCGGTGAGCGCCTGGACGACGCGCGCGGAGTGGCCCGTCGTCGCGGCCAGCGCCGCGACCTCGGCGTCGACCGCACGGGCGAGCTCCGGGGAGTCCGTGACGAGGACGGACGCGGCCATCTCGTCGTGCTCCGCCTGGCTCAAGAGGTCGGCGGCCACGAGTCGCGCGTCCGCGGCGTGGTCGGCGATCACGAGGATCTCGGTGGTGCCGGCCTCCGAGTCGATCCCCGTCACGCCCCGCACGACGCGCTTCGCGGCGGCGACGTAGATGTTGCCGGGCCCGGTGACGACGTCGACGGGCTCGAGCCCGAGGTCGGCGACCCCGTGCGCGAAGGCGCCGATGGCCCCCGCGCCGCCCATCGCGTAGACCTCGGTGACGCCGAGGAGGCCGGCCGCCCCGAGGATCACGGGGTGCACGGAGCCCCCGTGCGCCGCCTGCGCCGGCGAGGCGAGCGCGATGCTGGCGACGCCGGCCACCTGGGCCGCCACGACGTTCATCACCACGCTGGACGGGTAGACGGCCTTGCCACCGGGCACGTAGAGGCCGACGCGGCGCACCGGCTGCCAGCGCTGGACGATGGTGCCGCCGGGCACGACGGTCGTGGTGGTCTCGGCCGGGACCTGCGCGGCCGAGCCGAGCCGGACGCGTCGGATGGCCTCCTCGAGGGCGGCGCGGACGGCGGGGTCCAGGCCCGCGACGGCGTCCGCGATCGCCTCGGCCGGGACGCGCAGGGAGCCGGGGCGCACGCGGTCGAGCCGCTCCGCCTGGTCGAGCAGCGCGGCGCTCCCCCGCGTGCGGACGTCCTCCACGAGCTCGCGGGCGACGTCGAGCGCGACGGCCACGTCGGTGACCGGACGCGGGAGGAGGTCGAGCAGGTCGGCGGTGCTGGGCGTGGTGCCGCGGAGGTCCTGGATGCGCATCATGACTCCGGAAGTCTACCGAGCGGGCGGTCGGCGGATCCGGCGGCTAGCGTCTCGATGCATGGACGCGCACCCCGCCACCACGCTCTCCGAGGCCCGAGGCCTGGACGCCTTCCGCGCCGCCTTCCGGCGCCACGCGGCCGGCGTCGCCGTCGTCACCGCGCGTGACGCCGCCGGCTCCCCCGTCGGCTTCACCGCCACGTCGCTCTCCTCGGTGTCGGCCGACCCGCCACTCGCGAGCTTCAGCCTCGCCCGCAGGGCGTCGAGCGCCGCGGCCCTCGAGGAGGCGGACCACGTGGCCATCCACGTCCTCGGGGCACGCGACCGGCACCTCGCCGAGCGCCTCAGCGGCCCGGCCTCCGAGCGCTTCGCGGGCGACCACTGGTCCCCGGGCCCGCACGGGCTCCCCGTCCTCGACGGGGGCACCGCGCTGCTCGTGGCCCGCATCGTCGAGCGGATCCACGTGCACGACGCCATCGTCGTCATCGTGCGCATCGAGGACGGCGGCCCGGGCGTCGACGACGAGCCGCTCGTCTACCACGCCCGTCGCTACCTCCGCCCGGGCGCCGAGGCCTGAACGGTCCACGACGGGCCGGGGCCGGGGGTCAGCCCAGGCAGTTCGGCCCGAGCAGGGACTTGAGCTCGCCGTAGAGGTCCGCACTCACCGTGACCGGGTACGGGATCTCGAACACGCGCCCGCTGTCGCCCTTGACGAGCTGCAGCCGGACCTCCGTGTCGCCCGAGTGCCGGATCAGCACGTCGTTGAGGCCCATGACGGTCTCCGTCGTGGCGCGGTTCTCGGCGAGGCTGATGAGCAGCGGACCGGACCCCAGGCTCTGGCCGAGGTCGGGCTGGAACATCGAGAACGCGTGGATGTTCATGCCGTCGTCGCGCGTGGACACGCGGCCGCGGATCACCACGACGGTGTCGCCCTGCAGCGCCGGCGCGAACTCCTGGTACGCCTTGCCCATGAACATGCAGGTGATCTCGCCGCCGAAGTCCTCCAGCTGGACCATGCCGTACTGGTTGCCCGAGTTCCGCGCCGTGCGGTGCTGCACGCTCGTGAGCAGGCCCGCGAGCGTGACCGTCTCGCCGTCCATCGACGCGTCGGTGGCCAGCAGCTCCGCGATGCCCGTGGAGGCGAGCTTCGCGAGCGGGATCTCGAGGCCCGCGAGCGGGTGGTCGGAGACGTAGAGCCCGAGCATCTCGCGCTCGAACGCGAGCTTGTCGCGCTTCGCCCACTCCGGACGCTCGGGGACCTTCCGCGCGTGCTGCGGCTCGTCCCAGAGGCTGTCGAAGTCGAACCCGACCTGCCCGTTCATGGCGGCGCGCTTGTCGCTCACGGATGCGTCGATCATGCCCTCGTGGACCTCGAGGAGGGCCCGACGGGTGTCGCCCAGCGAGTCGAACGCGCCGGCCTTGATGAGCGACTCCACCGTGCGCTTGTTGGCGACCGGCAGCGGGACCTTCTTGAGGAAGTCGTCGAAGGACTCGAAGGCGCCCTGCTCCGCGCGCGCGCCCCGGAGGGCCTCGACCACGTTGGACCCGACGTTCCGCACGGCGCCCAGCCCGAAGCGGATGTCGGCGCCGGCGGCCGCGAAGAAGCCGATCGACTCGTTGACGTCCGGCGGGAGCACCTTGATGCCCATGCGGCGGCACTCGTTGAGGTAGAGCGCCATCTTGTCCTTGGAGTCGCCCACGCTCGTGAGCAGCGCGGCCATGTACTCGGCCGGGTAGTGCGCCTTGAGGTACGCGGTCCAGTACGAGACCACGCCGTAGGCGGCGGAGTGCGCCTTGTTGAAGGCGTAGTCGGAGAAGGGCAGGAGGATGTCCCAGAGCGCCTTCACCGCGGCCATCGAGTAGCCGTTGTCCTGCATGCCCTGCGAGAAGCCCGCGAACTGCTTGTCGAGCTCGGACTTCTTCTTCTTGCCCATGGCGCGGCGCAGGAGGTCGGCCTGCGCGAGCGTGAAGCCGGCGAGCTTCTGCGCGACCGACATCACCTGCTCCTGGTACACGATCAGGCCGTGCGTGGTGCCGAGCACCTCGCGCAGGGGCTCCTCGAGCTCCGGGTGGATGGGCGTGATCTCCTGGAGCCCGTTCTTCCGCAGCGCGTAGTTGGTGTGCGAGTTCGCGCCCATGGGTCCCGGGCGGTACAGCGCGATGACGGCGGAGATGTCCTCGAAGTCGTCCGGCTTCATCATGCGCAGCAGCGACCGCATCGGGCCGCCGTCGAGCTGGAACACTCCGAGGGTGTCGCCGCGGGCGAGCAGGTCGTACGCGGCGCGGTCGTCCAGGCCCAGGTCCTCGAGGACGAGCTTCTCGCCGCGGTTCGACTCGATGTTGTTGAGCGCGTCGTCGATGATCGTGAGGTTCCGGAGCCCCAGGAAGTCCATCTTGATGAGCCCGAGGGACTCGCAGGCCGGGTAGTCGAACTGCGTGACGATCTGGCCGTCCTGCTCCCGCTTCATGATCGGGATGATGTCGATGAGCGGCTCGCTCGACATGATGACGCCGGCCGCGTGCACGCCCCACTGGCGCTTCAGGTTCTCGATGCCCTGCGCGGTCTCGAAGACCTTCTGCGCCTCCGGGTCCATGGCGAGGACCTCGCGGAAGTCGCCGGCCTCGCGGTAGCGCGGGTGGTCGGTGTCGAGGATGCCGGACAGCGGGATGTCCTTGCCCATGATCGCCGGCGGCATGGCCTTGGTGAGCGTGTCGCCCATAGAGAAGGGGTACCCGAGCACGCGGCTGGAGTCCTTGAGGGCCTGCTTCGCCTTGATCGTGCCGTACGTGACGATCTGGGCCACGCGCTCGTCGCCGTACTTGTCCGTCACGTACCGGATGACCTCGCCGCGGCGACGGTCGTCGAAGTCGACGTCGAAGTCGGGCATGGAGACGCGGTCCGGGTTCAGGAACCGCTCGAAGAGCAGGCCGTGCTGCAGCGGGTCGAGGTCGGTGATGCCCATGGCGTACGCGACCATGGAACCCGCGCCCGAGCCGCGGCCCGGACCCACGCGGATCCCGTTCTCCCGCGACCAGCCGATGAAGTCGGCGACGACGAGGAAGTAGCCCGGGAAGCCCATCTGCGCGATGACGCCGACCTCGTAGTCGGCGCGCTTGCGGACCTCGTCGGAGAAGCCGGCCGGGTAGCGGCGGACGAGCCCGCGCTCGACCTCCTTCACGAACCAGGTCTGCTCGCTCTCGCCCTCGGGGACGGGGTACCGCGGCATGTAGTTCGCCGACTCGTTGAACTGCACGTCGCAGCGCTCGGCGATGAGCAGCGTGTTGTCGCACGCCTCCTCGTGGTCGCGGAACAGGTGCCGCATCTGCGCGGCGGTCTTCAGGTAGAACTCGTCGGCGTCGAACTTGAAGCGGTTGGGGTCGTCGAGCGTCGTGCCCGACTGGACGCACAGGAGCGCCGCGTGGCTGGTCGCGTCGTGCTCGTGCGTGTAGTGGAGGTCGTTGGTCGCGACGAGCGGGAGGTCGAGGTCCTTTGCGAGGCGGAGGAGGTCGCTCATGATCCGCCGCTCGATGCCGAGGCCGTGGTCCATGATCTCGCAGAAGTAGTTGCCGGCCCCGAAGATGTCGCGGTAGTCGCTCGCGGCCTTGACCGCCTCGTCGTACTGGCCGAGCCGGAGGCGCGTCTGCACCTCGCCGGACGGGCAGCCCGTGGTCGCGATGAGCCCCGTGGCGTAGGTGCTCAGGAGCTCGCGGTCCATGCGGGGCTTGAAGTAGTACCCCTCCAGGGACGCGCGCGAGGACAGGCGGAAGAGGTTGTGCATGCCCTCGGTCGTCTCCGCCAGCATCGTGAGGTGCGTGTAGGCGCCGGATCCGGAGACGTCGTCCTGGCCGCCGTTGCCCCAGCGGATGCGCGTGCGGTCGCCGCGGTGGGTGCCCGGCGTGATGTAGGCCTCGGTGCCGATGATGGGCTTGACGCCCGCGTTCCTGGCCTGCTTCCAGAAGTCGAAGGCGCCGAAGACGTTGCCGTGGTCGGTGATCGCGACGGCGGGCATGGCCTGCTCGGCGGCCGCCTGGACCAGCGGGCCGACGCGGGCCGCGCCGTCGAGCATGGAGTACTCGCTGTGGACGTGGAGATGGACGAACGAGTCGTTGCGGGGCACGGGTCCCTATCTGCTGGTCTGATCGAGGTGTGGCCATCTTAGGCAGGCCCCGGAGGGCCCGGCCGCGTGTCGCGCGTCAGTCGCGGAGGACGTCGAGCGCGTGCTGGAGGTCCGCCGGGTAGGTGCTCGAGAACGAGGCGCGGTCGCCCGTCGCGGGGTGCGTGATCTCGAGCCGCATGGCGTGCAGCCACTGGCGGTGCAGGTCGAGCTGGGCGGAGATCGTGGGGTCGGCGCCGTACATGGCGTCGCCCACGCAGGGGTGGCGCTGCGCGGCCATGTGCACGCGGATCTGGTGGGTGCGTCCCGTCTCCAGGTGCACCTCCAGCAGGGCCGCGCGCGGGAACGCCTCGAGCGTCTCGTAGTGGGTGACGGAGGGCTTGCCGTCGGCGGTGACCGCGAACTTCCAGTCGCTGCGCGGATGGCGCCCTATGGGGGCGTCGATGGTGCCCGCGAGGGGATCCGGGTGGCCCTGGACGACGGCGTGGTAGACCTTCTCGACCTCGCGGTCGTGGAACTGCCGCTTGAGCTCCGTGTACGCGCGCTCCGTCTTCGCGACGACCATGAGACCGCTCGTGCCCGCATCGAGGCGGTGCACGATGCCCTGGCGCTCCTCCGCGCCGGACGTGCTGAGCCGGAACCCGGCGGCGGCCAGCGCCCCGAGGACGGTCGGCCCCGTCCACCCCACGCTCGGGTGGGCCGCGACGCCCACGGGCTTGTCGACCACGACGATGTCGTCGTCGTCGTGCACGATGCCGAGGTCGGGGACCGCGAGCGGCACCACGGACGGCTCCTGCCGCGGCTGCCAGCTGACGGCGAGCATCGACCCGCCCACGAGGCGGTCGGACTTGCCGGCCTCCCGCCCGTCCTGCGTCACCCCGCCGGACTCGGCGACCTCGGCCGCGAAGCTGCGCGAGAAGCCGAGCAGCCGCGCGAGGCCCGCGTCGACGCGCTGCCCGTCGAGTCCGTCGGGGACGGGGAGGGTGCGGTGCTCCATGGGGACCTCTTCCGGTGCGGTGCGGTGCGGGGCGATGCGGGCCGGGGCGGCGGATCCGGCCCGTCGGCGCGAACGACGACGGCGACGCGGGACCCGCGGCGCATGCCGTGCGGGACCCACGCCGCCGTCGGGCGTGCGGGTGGTGCGGGTGCTAGCTGCCGAACGAGGCGGTGGCGGGCGCCTCGCTGGAGCCGGAGGCGTCCAGCTCGCGGAGCTGGCCCTCGATGTAGCCCTTGAGCTTGGTGCGGTACTCGCGCTCGAAGGTGCGGAGCTCGTCGATGCGGCCCTCGAGCACCTGGCGCTCCTTCTCGAGCACGGCGGTCTTCGAGCGCTGCTCGGCCTCGGCCTCGGCGGCGATGCGCGCGGCGGTGGCGTGGGCCTCCGCGACGAGCGCGTCGCGCTTCTCGACGCCCTCGCGGACGTGCTCCTCGTGCAGCTTGCGCGCGAGCTTGAGGAGGCTGCTGGTGCTGGAGGTCTCGTCGTCGTCGTCCGCGGCGGCTGCGGCGGGGGCGGCGGCGGGCGCCTGCGCGACGACCGGGGCCGCGACGGGCTCCGGCTCCGGAGCGGCCTCGGGCTCGGGCTCGGGCTCGGCGACGACGGGGGCCTGCTCGACCGCGGCGGGGGCGGGAGCGGGGGTCTCGATGGCCGTGGTCGCGGCGGGGGCGGCATCGCCCGAGCCGAGACGCTGGCGCAGCTCCTCGTTCTCCTGGTGGAGACGGCGCAGCTCGACGACCACCTCGTCGAGGAAGTCGTCCACCTCGTCCTGGTCGTATCCCTCGCGGAACTTGGTCGGCTGGAAACGCTTGTTGACGACGTCTTCAGGAGTGAGAGCCATGGCCTGCCACCTCTTTTGTGCGTAGAGCGGGGTCCGCGCGAGCGGACGGGGATTCGGGACAACGTGCGCCTCAACGCTACCAGCGGATGGCGGCGGTCCGGGGACCGGAGGGCGGATCCGGAGCGAGGCGGCGGTCGTCAGCGCATCAGGCCGCCGACGACGTTGAACAGGATGATGGCGACGAGCATCGTGATCATCCAGCCGAAGTCGAGCGCCACCGGGCCGAGGCGGAGCGGCGGGATGAGGCGGCGGACGAAGCCGATGGGCGGGTCCGTGACCGTGTACGACGCCTCCGCCACGATGAGCATCGCCCCGCGCGGACGCCACTGGCGCGACAGCGACTGGACCAGGTCGAGGACGAAGCGGCCCCACATGCAGATGATGAACGCCAGGAGGGCGAACCACACGACGGTGGCGACGATGTTCACGATGATCACGGACACAAGTATGGCGGGCGCCGGTGGGAGCTCCCGCCGACGCCCGCCATCACGGGGCTCCGAGGATCAGCGTCCGAAGAACGACGCCTCGACCTCGGCCTCGGTGGCCGACTGCTCGCCGGAGACGGCGACGTGCGACGGCGAGAGGAGGAAGACCTTGGCGGTGACGCGCTCGATCTTGCCGTAGAGGCCGATGGAGAGGCCGCTGGCGAAGTCGATGAGGCGGCGGGCGTCGTCGTCCGTCATCTGCGAGAGGTTGATGATGACCGGAACGCCCTCGCGGAAGTTCTCGGCGATGACCTGGGCGTCCTTGTAGGCCTTGGGGTGGACGGTGAGGATCTCGTTCATTTCAGCCGGCGCCGCATTCCTTGTGGTGGTCGAGGGCTTGTGCAGGGGGGTCACGGGTGCGCGCTTGGCCTGCTGCTGGGGAGCGGGGGCGGGCGTCGGGACGGCCTGGACGGGGGACTGCTGCGGCTGCGCGGGCTGCGGCTGCTGCTGCTGGTAGTCGAGCTCCTCGTCGGCGAGTCCCAGGTACACCATGGTCTTGCGAAGTGGGTTGGCCATCATTCCTCTTTCCGGGTCGGCCTGACGAACCGGACCGCACTCCCGACATTAAGGGCGGTCGGGCCGCTTTCCCGTGATTGCCGACCCGATCCGAAGGTGTGTCGCGCCCTCGAGGAGCGCCTCGCGCAGATCGCCGGACATGCCCGCCGAGATGGCGCGGGCGTCGGGCAGGATGCGCCGCACGTCGTCCGAGAGGCCGCGCAGCCGGGCGAAGGCGCGGCGCGGCTCCCCGTCGTCGGGGGCCACCGCCATGACGCCGAGGACGCGGATGCCGGCGGCCCGCGCCGCGTGCTCCGCGAGGGCCTCCGCCCCGGCGGGCGGCACGCCGCCCCGGTCCGCGTCGTCGGTGAGGTTGACCTGCAGGAAGACGCGCGTCTCCTGCTCGTCGGAGGCGAGCGCGTCCACGAGCGACGGACGGTCGACCGAGTGGATGACGGAGGCGTAGCGGCGCACCTGGCGCGCCTTCTTGCCCTGGAGCTGTCCGACGAAGTGCCACGCCAGGCCCCGTCCGTCGAGCTCCGCCGCCTTGCCCTGGGCCTCCTGGTGCCGGCTCTCGCCGAAGTCGCGGACCCCGAGGTCGACTAGCGCGCGGATGAGGGACACCGGCTGGAACTTCGTGACCACGATGGTGGTCACCTCCTCCGGGCTGCGCCCGGCCCGGCGGATGCCCTCGGCGACGTCCTCCCGCACGGACGCCCACCGCTCGGCGAGGCCCGGATGGGCCGCGTCGGGGTGGGCGTGCGGTGCCGCGGCACCGTCGGAGCGCGGTCCGTCGGTCACTTCAGGAAGTCGGGGATGTCCAGGTCGTCGCCGTCGTCCTCGAAGGTCGGGTCGCTGGCCGGGACGGACGCGACGGGGGCCTCCGCCTGCGGACGCGCAGGGGCGGCGGCGACCGCCTCGGGCGCGGTGACCGCTCCCCCGCCGGCCGCGACGAAGCCGCTGCGGCGGTTCTCGACCTTGGCCGACGGCTCGCCGCCGTCGAAGCCCGCGGCGATGACGGTGACGCGCACCTCGTCGCCGAGCGTGTCGTCGATGACCGCGCCGAAGATGATGTTCGCCTCGGGGTGCACCGCCTCCTGCACGAGCTTGGCCGCGTCGTTGATCTCGAAGATGCCGAGGTTCGACCCGCCCTGGATCGAGAGCAGCACGCCGTGCGCGCCCTCGATGCTCGCCTCGAGCAGCGGCGAGGCGACCGCCAGCTCGGCGGCCTTGATCGACCGGTCGGCGCCGCGGGACGAGCCGATCCCCATGAGCGCGGAGCCGGCCCCCTGCATGACCGACTTCACGTCGGCGAAGTCGAGGTTGATGAGGCCGGGGGTGGTGATGAGGTCGGTGATGCCCTGGACGCCCGCGAGGAGGACCTGGTCGGCGGTCGCGAACGCCTCGAGCATGCTGATGCCGCGGTCGCTGATCTCCAGCAGGCGGTCGTTCGGGACGACGATGAGGGTGTCGACCTCGTTCTTCAGCGTCGCGACGCCGAGCTCGGCCTGCGCCGAGCGGCGCTTGCCCTCGAAGCCGAACGGCTTCGTCACGACGCCGATGGTGAGCGCGCCGATCGACTTCGCGATGCGCGCCACGACGGGCGCGCCGCCCGTGCCCGTGCCGCCGCCCTCGCCCGCGGTGACGAAGACCATGTCGGCGCCGGCCAGCGCCTCCTCGATCTCCTCCGCGTGGTCCTCGGCTGCGCGACGGCCGACCTCGGGGTCGGCGCCGGCGCCGAGGCCCCGGGTGATCTCGCGTCCGACGTCGAGCTTGACGTCGGCGTCGCTCATGAGCAGCGCCTGCGCGTCGGTGTTGATCGCGATGAACTCCACGCCGCGCAGACCGAGCTCGATCATGCGGTTGACGGCGTTGACGCCGCCACCGCCGATGCCGACGACCTTGATGACGGCGAGGTAGTTCTGGTTGTTCGACACGACGGGCCTCCGCTAGAACCTTCGACCTCCGGTGGAGGCTTAGAGTTTACTCAGTATGCATTTCCTGGTCCCGACGTTAGGGGGCTCCGGGTCGGCGCGACGACTCCCGTGCCGCGTGTCGCGAAGCCCGCCGGGATCAGGGTCCGGCGACGGGCGCGTCGGGCGCCGACACGTCGTACGAGCCGACGTCGTCACGGGCCTTCACGAGCGCCTGCAGCACCTGCGCCTTGTCGGCCGAGCGCTCCCCGCTCCCCCACAGGACCTCCTTGCCGCTGCGGAGGGTGAGCGTCACGTCGTCGGTCGTGTTGGCCTGGATGCTGTCGACCTGGGGCAGGAAGTCGGCCGGGAGGGCCACGAGCACGGCGGTGGCCGCCTGGAACCGCGGGCTCGTGAAGTCCGCGCTCGGCAGGTCGATGACCGGGTAGCCGTCGGGACGCGCCGTGGCGCGCTCGATCGTCACGCCGGCGGGGTCGACGAGGTCGAAGCCCGCGCCGGACTGGATCACGGCGACGGGAGTCCGCTCGACGATGCGGATCACGAGCGTCGACGGCGGCCGGCTCTCGGTGCTGTAGCTGCGGATGAGCGGGAAGGCGCGGAGCTCGTCGCCGACGCGGTCGAGGTCGACGAGCGGCAGCGGCGTGCCGACCTGGTCGGCGAGGGCCGCCTGGATGCTCGACGGGGACACGCGGTCCGCTCCCTCCACCTCGACCGTGCGGAGCGCGAGGAGCGGCGAGTACACGGCGATGCCGACGACGAGGGCGAGGACCAGGAACGCGCCGAGCGCGCCGAGGAGTCCCGCCCGGCGGCGCCGTGCGCGCTGGGTGAACCGCCGGACCTCCTGGCGCTCGTACCGCTGCCGCTCCCGGCGGGCGCGGCGGAGCTGCCGTCGCGCCTCGGCGTCGCCCGTGGCCGCGCTCGCGGGCCGGGCGGGTCGATGGGCCCGGGGGGTGGCGTCCCCGTCGCCGTCGGCGTGGGTGCGCCGACGGAGGGGCCGGGCGGCCGTCGCGGAGGAGGAGGAGGCGGCGGCGTCGGCCGCGCCGCGTGCACGGGCCCCGAGCCGCCCGGCCAGGCCCCCACGGGTCGGCGCAGCCTGCTCCCGGCCCGTCCGGGGCGTGGGGGGTGCCTCCACGGGCGCCTGCGCGAGGTGCGGCAGCACGATGGGCTCGGTGTCGGGCTCGTCGTCGTCGCGCCAGTCGGCACGGGGACGCGCGGCGGAGGGCGTGCGCTGCGGCGTGGGTACGGCGGGCGCCGCGGGCGCCGCGGGCGCCGCGGATCCAGCGCGGGTGCCGGGCGCGGCGCCGGTGCGCGGGACGGGCGGGGCCGTCACGGGACGCGGGGCGGCGGGCCGGGTCGGCGCTCCGGCGCCCGTGCGCGCCGGGGCAGGGTCGTGCCCGGCACGGGACGGCGGCGTCGAGGGCTGCGGGCTCGCGGACTGCGGGGTCGCCGACTGCGGGGTCGCCGACGGCGGCACGGCGTCACGGGACCGCCGACGCCGGACGGGCCGATCCTCGCCGTCACCGGGGCGCGCGGCCGCGGGCTGCTCCGGGACCCGGGGCCGGTCGAAGCCCTCGGGCCGCTTCACTCGCGCGGCCGGGGGGACGCGGCGGGGTCGGCGGATGCGGACGGGCCCTCGAGCGCGCCGATCACCTGCGGGATGATCCGGTACACGTCGCCGCAGCTGAGGGTCACGATGAAGTCGCCGTCGCGGGCGATCTCCGCCGCGCGGTCGGCCGCCTGCTGCCAGTCGGGCAGGTAGTCCACGTGGGCGGGGTCCGTGAACCGCTCCGAGACGAGGGCGCCCGTGACGCCGGGGATCGGGTCCTCACGGGCGCCGAACACGTCGAGGACGATGGTGTGGTCCGCGAGCTCCTCGTACACGCGCGCGAAGTCGCCCGCCATCATCTGCGTCCGGCTGAAGAGGTGCGGCTGGTGCACGGCGATGATGCGGCCGGAGCCCACGACCGTGCGAGCCGCCTCGAGGGCCGCACGCACCTCCGTGGGGTGGTGCGCGTAGTCGTCGTAGACGCTGACGCCGCGGACCTCCGCGTGGAGCTCGAAGCGACGACCGGTGCCGGAGAACCCGGCGAGGCCGGCGATCGCGTCGTCGGGCTCGACGCCGAGGCCCACGAGCACGGCGTAGGCGCCGGCCGCGTTGATCGCGTTGTGTCGTCCGGGGACGCGCAGCGCGGCGCGGCGCGACACGCCCTCGTGGGTGAGCGTGAAGGCGACCGGGCCGTCGGTGACGATGTCGGAGATCCGCACGTCGGCGGCCGGGTCCTCGCCGAACGTGACGATGCGACCCGCGACGCGCGCGGTCACGCGACGGGCGCCCGGGTCGTCGCTGGAGATGACGACGAGCTCGGAGGCGGCGCTGGCGAACCGCACGAAGGCGTCGTCGAAGGCCTCGTGGGAGCCGTAGTGGTCGAGGTGGTCGGCATCGACGTTGGTGATGAGCGCCACGGCGGTGTCGTAGAGCAGGAACGAGCCGTCGGACTCGTCGGCCTCGACCACGAACAGCTCCTCGGACCCGGGGGCGCTCGAGACGCCGAGCCCGCCGATCACGCCGCCGTTGACGAAGGAGGGGTCGCGCCCGGCCTCGAGCAGCGCGGTCACGATCATGCCCGTGGACGTCGTCTTGCCGTGCGCGCCCGCGACCGCCACGAGCCGCTGGCCCGAGATGAGCCAGGCGAGCGCCTGCGAGCGGTGCAGGATCGGGAGGCCCCGCTCCTTCGCGAGCACGTACTCGGGGTTGTCCTGCCACAGGGCGCCCGTGACGACGAGGGCCTCGGCATCCCCCACGTGCGCGGCGTCGTGGCCGACGTGGATCTCGGCGCCGAGGTCGCGGAGGGCCTGGACCGCGTCCGAGTCACGCGAGTCGGAGCCCGTGACGCGGTGCCCCGCGGCGAGGAACAGGCGCGCGATGCCGCTCATGCCGGATCCGCCGATGCCCACGAAGTGCACGCGCCCGAGCTCGGTCGGGATGTCCATGGTCAGGTCGGGTGCGATCACGTGCGGTCTCCTCGGGAGGTGGGAAGCGGGGGCGGCGGGAGGGCGGTCAGCGCCGCGCGACGGGCCGGGGCGGTCGGGCGGCGAGGGCGTCCCCGACGAGGTCGGCCATGCGCGCCGCGCCGTCGCGCGAGCCGACGGACGCCGCGGCCTCGGACATGCGCGCGAGCGCCGCCGGGTCGGACAGGAGCGGGAGGACGCGGGCGAGGATCCAGTCGGGCGTGAAGTCCGCGTCCGCGACGACGATGCCGCCGCCGGCCGCGACGACGCCGCGCACGTTGACCGCCTGCTCCCCGTTGCCGACCGGGTACGGCACGTACACCGCGGGGACGCCGACGGCGGTCAGCTCGGAGAGGGCGCCCGCCCCGGCGCGCGAGACGACCAGGTCGGCGGTGGCGATGGCGAGCTCCATGCGGTCGGAGTAGCCGAGGACGTGGTAGCGGTCGACGCCCGGGTCGGTGAACTCCTGCGCGCCGCCCACGATGTGGAGGATCTGCGCGCCGGTGCCGGTGATGGCAGGGGCGACCTGGACGACGGCGCGGTTGAGGCTGCGGGCGCCCGTCGACCCTCCCGTCACCAGCAGGGTCGGCCGGTCGGCGTCGAGCCCGAGCGCCGCACGGGCCTCGGCGCGGACCGCCGCGCGGTCGAGGGTCGCGATCTCCCGGCGCAGCGGCATGCCGACCACCTGCGCGCGCGGCCCGAGCGCGGTGCCCGGGAACGTGATGCCGACGGCGGCTGCGACGCGGGCGCCGAGGCGGTTGGCGAGCCCCGGGGAGGCGTTGGCCTCGTGCACGACGACCGGGATCCCCGAGCGGCGCGCGGCCAGGTACGCCGGCGCGGCCGCGTACCCGCCGAAGCCGACCACCACGTCGACCGCGCGCTCGGCGATCATCCGGCGGATCTGGCCGACCGCCCGCGTGAAGGCCGGTGCGAAGCGGACCGCGGCCCGGTCCGGACGACGCGGGAACGGCAGCCGGGCGATGGTGAGCAGCTCGTAGCCGCGGGCGGGGACGAGCCGGGCCTCGAGGCCCTCGCGCGTGCCGAGCACCAGGATCGTCGCCTCGGGCTCGCGCGCGCGGAGCTCGTCCGCGACCGCCAGGAGCGGGTTCACGTGCCCGGCGGTGCCGCCGCCGGCCAGCAGGTAGACGGTCACGACCGCATCCCGATGACGGCGGGGACCACGTCCGGCGACTCCTCGGTCGTGGGCTTCCGCGCGAAGCCGAGCACGATGCCCATGGCCACGAGCGTCGTCACGAGCGACGAGCCTCCGGAGGAGACGAACGGGAGGGGCACCCCGAGGACCGGGAGCAGGTTCAGCACCACCCCGATGTTCACGAAGGCCTGCACGATGATCCACGTCATGACCGCGCCCGTCGCGACGCGCGCGAAGGTGTCGGTGTTGGCGCGGATCACGCGGATGAAGCCGATCGCGAGCACGACGAACAGCAGGATGACGACGATCGCGCCGATGAGCCCCAGCTCCTCGCCGATGATCGCGAAGATGTAGTCGTTGTCGGCCTCGGGCAGCCACATCCACTTGGCCTTCGAGTTGCCGAGGCCCACGCCGAACACGCCGCCGGCCGCGAGGGCGTAGAGGCCGTGCGTGGCCTGCCAGCATCCGCCCGCGTAGTCGCACTCGCCCGTGAGGAACTCGGTCACGCGGCGGAGCCGGCTGTCGCTCACGACCGTCATGACGACCGCCATCGCGGAGCCGACGGCCAGCATGATGCCGAGCTTGCCGATGGGGACGCCCGCGAAGAACAGAGCGCCGAGCACGATGCTCGCCATGATGATGACGGTCCCGAGGTCCTGTCCGAGCGCCACCAGCCCGACGGCGCCGCCGGCGATGGGCAGCACGGGGATGAGCACCTCGCGCCAGGTGCGCAGCGCGTTCCGCTTCCGCGCGAGGATGAAGCCGAGCCAGAGCACGAGGCCCACCTTGATGAGCTCGGCCGGCTGGAAGGTCATGCCGCCGACGCGGATCCAACCCACGTTCTCGCCGACCTTCACGCCGAGGGGGCCGAAGACGAGCAGCTGCACGCCGCACGCCGCGATGAGGAGGATCCAGGCCCAGCGCTTCCAGAACATGGGCGGCACGAGCGAGACCACCAGCATCAGCGGGATGCCGATGAGCGCGAACATGCCCTGCTTGAGGAAGATGCCGAAGAAGCCGCCGCCGGCGACGAAGGAGTCGATGCTCGAGGAGGACAGCACCATCACGAGGCCGAAGACGACCAGGAACAGCGTCGTGCCGAGCAGCAGGAAGTAGGAGCCGCTCTCGGCGTGGAAGGCGCGGCCGAGGTGGATGCGGGCGGCGAGCCCGCGACGCTGCGTGCCCTCCTGCTCGCCCTGCCCGGCCGCCGGCGTGGTGCGCGGACCGCGGGGGCCCGGCGCGTCAGCCGTGCGCGGGGTCCGCGTCGTTCTCGGGGGCAGTGTCATCCGCCGCACCTCCCAGGTGGTGGTCGACCGCGGCGCGGAATCGGCGCCCGCGGTCGGCGTAGTCGGTGAATTGGTCCATGGATGCCGCTGCCGGGGCCAGCAGGACGGTGTCGCCCTCCCGGGCCACGCCCGCCGCGAGCCGCACCGCGGACCGCATGACCTCCTCAGTGTCGCTCTCGGCCACCTCGAGGACGGTGACGTCGGGCGCGTGTCGTCCGAATGCCGCGAGGACCCCCTCGCGCTCGACGCCGATGACGACGGCGGCCCGCAGGCGACGCGCGTGGGCGCCGATGAGCTCGTCCAGCTCGACGCCCTTGAGGAGGCCGCCCACGATCCAGACCACCGAGGGGAAGGCCGCGAGCGACGCGGATGCCGCGTGCGGGTTGGTCGCCTTGGAGTCGTCGACGAACGCGACCCCGTCGCGCTGGCCGATCCGCTCGATCCGGTGGCTGTCCAGCTCGAAGCGCAGGAGCGCCTGCCGGACGACGCCGGGCTCGACGCCGTAGGAGCGCGCGAGGGCGGCCGCGGCGAGGATGTTCTGCACGATGTGCGGCGCGGCGAGCCCGACCGCGCGCAGCTCGTCGAGGGTCGTCAGCTCGAGCGCCGACGTGAAGCGCTCCTCGAGGAAGGCGCGGTCGCAGAGGATCCCGTCGACGATGCCGAGGTCGCTCGGACCGGGGGCGTCGAGGCCGAAGCCGATGGCACGGGCGCCGTCCTGCACGTCGGCGTCGCGGAGGGCGTCCTCCGTGGCGCGGTCGGCGCGGTTGTAGACGCACGCGACGCGGGTGTCGGCGAAGACGCGGCCCTTGGCGGCGGCGTAGGCGCTCCGGGACCCGTGCCACTCGAGGTGGTCGTCGGCGAGGTTCAGGAACGCGCTCGAGTAGGGCCGCACCTCCCGCATGTAGTGCAGCTGGTGGCTCGAGAGCTCGACGACGAGCACGTCGAACCCGTCGGGGTGCCGGACGACGTCGAGCACGGGCAGGCCGATGTTCCCGCACGGGACCGCCCGAACGCCGCCCTCCTGCAGCAGCGCCGCGGTGAGCTGCGTGGTGGTGGTCTTGCCGTTGGTGCCGGTGATGGTGATCCACTCGGCGGGCGTGCCCGTCTTGTCGCGGACGCGCCAGGCGAGCTCGATGTCGCCCCACAGCGGGATGCCGGCCGCGGACGCCCACGCCGGCAGCGGGTGCGTCGGCGCGTAGCCCGGCGACACGACGACGAGCTCCGGGGCGAACGCGACGAGCTCCGCCGGGACGGGCTCCTCCTCGGTCGGCCGCACGAGCCGCCCGCCGATCACGTCCAGCAGGGCGAGCCGCTCCGGGGAGGCGTCGGCGGCCACCACGAGCACGTCGGCGCCGAGCTCGACGAGCGTGTCGGCGACCGAGAACCCCGTGCGGCCGAGCCCGAGGACGGCGACGCGGAGGCCGGTCCAGTCGTCGTGCCAGCTGTGCAGGGAGCCCGGTCGTGCGGGGGCCGTGCCGTCGTCGAGAGGGTCCGTCATCTCTACTGCGTGATCCATTCCAGGTAGAAGGTGCCGACGCCGGCCGCGACCAGCAGCCCGGCGATGATCCAGAAGCGCACGACGACCGTGACCTCGGCCCACCCCTTCAGCTCGAAGTGGTGGTGGAGCGGGCTCATCAGGAAGATGCGCTTGCCCTTGGTGAGCTTGAAGTAGATGCGCTGCAGGATCACCGACCCCGCGACGATCACGAACAGGCCGCCGATGAAGACGAGCAGGAGCTCCGTGCGGCTGAGGATGGCGAGGGCCGCGAGGGCGCCGCCGAGGCCGAGGGACCCGGTGTCGCCCATGAATATCTGCGCGGGCGAGGTGTTCCACCAGAGGAAGCCGATGAGCGCACCCACGATCGACGCCGCGATGATCGCGAGGTCGAGGGGGCTGGCGACCTCGTAGCAGCGGTACTCGTTCTGGTAGCTCGAGACGCTGTCGCAGGACTGGTTGAACTGCCAGAAGCCGATGATGACGTAGGAGCCGATGGAGAAGATGGAGGCGCCCGCGGCCAGGCCGTCGAGCCCGTCGGCCACGTTCACGCCGTTCGACGTGCTGGCGACGATGAGGCAGATCCAGACGATGAACAGGGCCGTGCCGACGACCGCGCCGAGGGCCATGAAGTCGAGCGGCAGGTCGCGGAACAGGCTGATGGCCGTGGACGCCGGCGTGAGGCCCGACACCGGGTCGCGCAGCGTGATGGCGAGCACCGCGAAGACGGCGGCGACGAGCACCTGGCCGGCGATCTTCTGCCAGCCGCCGAGGCCGAGGGACTGCTGCTTGCGGGTCTTGAGGTAGTCGTCGAGGAACCCGACGAACCCGAGGCCCACCATCATGAACACGACGAGGAGGCCGGAGGGCGTCACCGGGTCGAACCGGATCCCGTCCCACGTGAGCAGATGCCCCACGAAGTAGCCGAGCACGCTCGCCAGGATGATGACGATGCCGCCCATCGTCGCGGTGCCGCGCTTGGTGTGGTGGGTCTGCGGGCCGTCGTCGCGGATGAACTGCCCCCACTGGAGGCGGTGGAACAGCTTGATGAACAGCGGCGTGAGGAACAGCGTGAAGGCGAGCGAGAAGGCGCCCGCGAAGAGGAGCGCTACCACGAGTACCGCTCCCCCAGCTCGTCGCCGAGGAACCGGAGGCCGGCGGAGTTCGACGACTTGACGAGCACCAGGTCGCCGTCGCGGAGGATGCGGTCGAGCACCTCGCGCGCCTCGGCGGCGTCCTCGGCGAAGATCGACTCGCCGTCCCAGGAGCCCTGCGCGATGGCCTCGAGGTGCAGGCGGCGCGCGGCACGGCCGACCACCACGAGCTGGCCGATGTTGAGGCGGACCGCGAGGAGCCCCACCCGGTCGTGCTCCTCCTCGGAGAACTCGCCGAGCTCGCTCATCTCGCCGAGGACGGCGACCGTGCGCTGGTCCGGGCCCTTGATCTGCGCGAGGGTGCGCAGCGCCGCCGCCATGGAGTCGGGGCTCGCGTTGTAGGCGTCGTTGATGACGGTGACGCCGTTGCCGCCGAGCACCTCCATCCGCCAGCGCTCGGCGCGCTGCACCGTCTGGAGGGCGGCGACGATGGCGTCGCCGTCGACGCCCAGCGCCCAGGCGCCGGCGGCCGCGGCCAGCGCGTTGGTGACGTGGTGCTCGCCGAGCACGCGGAACGAGACGGGACGCGCCGACCCGTCGGGCAGGTGGAGCGTGAACGTGGTGCCCGCGGCGGAGGCGACGACGTCGGTGGCATGCACGGCGGCGCGCGCGTCCCGGCCGAACCAGAGGACGGGCGCCGCGGTCTTGTCGCTCATGGACGCGACGCGCGGGTCGTCGACGTTGAGGACGGCCGTGTCCTCCGGCAGGAGGTCGGCGACCATCTCGGTCTTGGTGGCCAGCGTCCGCTCGATCCCGCCGAAGCCGCCCGCGTGCGCGAGGCCCACCGTGAGCACGATGCCCACGTCCGGCTTCGCCATGCGGATGAGGCGCGTGATCTCGCCGAGGCCGCTCGCGCCCATCTCCGCGACGAGGAAGCGCGTCGAGCGGGTGACCTTGAGCATGGTGAGGGGCGCGCCGACCTCGTTGTTGAACGACGCCACGGGCGACACGGTCTCGCCCTGCGTGGAGAGGATGGCGTGCAGCAGGTTCTTCGTCGTGGTCTTCCCGTTGGATCCGGTGACCGCGACCATCCGCAGGTCGCCGACCGCGCGCACCCGGGCGACGACCTCGTGGGCGAGGGCGCCGAGCGCGTCGACGACGTCCGGCACGAGCACCTGCGGCACGGGCAGGTCGAGCTCGCGCTCCACGAGGAGGAGCGCCGCGCCGGCCTCGACGGCGGCGGGCGCGAAGAGGTGGCCGTCGGTCTCCTCGCCGGGCTTGGCGACGAAGACGCCGCCGGGGGCGATGAGGCGGCTGTCGGTGTCGACCGCGCCGTCCACGACGGTCTGCGGCGTGGCGTTGCCGCGCAGCAGGAGGCGGCCGCCGACCGCCTCGGCGATCTCGGCGAGGGTGAGGGCGATCATGTCAGCTCCAGCCTGCGTCGCGGAGGGCCGCGCGCGCGTCGTCACGGGCGGAGAACGGGATCTTGCGCCCGGCCACCTCGTGGTAGTCCTCGTGGCCCGGTCCGGCGACGAGGATGGTGTCCCCCTCCCCGACCAGCGACACCGCCGTGCGGATCGCGGTCGCCGGGTCGGGGACCTCGTGGATCTCGCGGTCGGGCACCGCAGCCCGCGCGCCCGCGATGAGCGAGGCGCGGATGGACGCGGGGTCCTCGTAGCGCGGGTGGTAGTCGGTGATGACCACCACGTCGGCCCGCCGGGCCGCGATGGCGCCCATCTCGGCCCGCTTGGTCGTGTCCCGGTCCCCGTCGGCGCCGAACACCATCACCAGCTTCCCGGGCGTGAACGGCCGCAGCGCCTGGAGGGTCTGCTCGAACGCGTCCGGCGTGTGGCCGTAGTCGACGAAGAAGAGGGGACCGGTGCCGCCCGAGACGCGCTCCGCGCGACCGGGGATGTAGGCCTGGATGCCGCCGTCGCGGTCGAGCACGTGCGCCACGGCGTCGAGGTCGTAGCCGGACTCGACGAGCATCACGATGGCGAGGCCGGCGTTCGCGGCCATGAACCAGCCGGGCACCGGCACGCGCGACACGAGCACGCGGTTGTCGGGACCCTCGAGGCGGAAGCCCGTGGAGTCCGCCGTCTGCTCGAGGACCGTGACGGTCCAGTCGGCGTCGACGCCCGGCTTCGAGGAGATCGTCGTCATGGGGATGCGCGAGCCGTCGACGATGCGCTGGCCCCACTCCGTGTCGAGGGAGACGACGCCGCGGCGGGCGCGGTCGGGGTCGAAGAACGCGGCCTTGGCCTCGAAGTACTCCTCGAAGTCCGCGTAGTCGTCGAGGTGGTCGTGGCTGAGGTTGATGAAGGCGGCCACGTCGAACACGAGCCCGTCCACGCGGTGGCGGGACAGCGCCTGCGCGGAGACCTCGATGGTGACCGCGCGGACCTCGGCCTCCCGCATCCGGGCCAGGAGCGCGTGCAGCTCGCTCGCCTCCGGCGTGGTGAGGCGGCTCGTGATGCTCTCGTCGCCGATGCGGCGCTCGGCCGTCGAGGTGAGCCCCGTGACGACGCCGAGCTGGCGGAGCAGGCCGTCCAGCAGGTACACGACGCTCGTCTTGCCGTTGGTGCCCGTGACGCCGTAGAGCGTGGCGGGGTTCTCGGCCGAGCGGTGGACCCACGCGGCGACGTCGCCGAGGGCGGCCCGCGGGTCGGGGGTGAGGATCACGGGCAGGCCGGCCGCCTGCGCGTCGGCGAGGCCTGCCGGATCCGTGAGCACCGCGACCGCGCCGCTCTCGGCCGCGGACGACGCGAAGCGGGCGCCGTGGGCGCGGGCGCCCTGCAGTCCCACGTACAGGTCGCCCGGCTGCACGTCGCCGGAGGAGAGGGTGACGCCGGTGACCTCCACCTCGTCCACGTCGCCGACGACGTCGAGCGCGAAGTCGCGCACCAGGCCGGACAGCGACCGTGCGACGGGGTGCTCGGGGCGGAGGGCGGGAGTGGCAGGGGAGGTCATCGCCCTCATCTCTCAGTAGGTCGTCGGGAGGTTCGGGGACGGCACGCTGGAGGGCGGGACCCGGTAGGTCTTCAGGACCTGGGACATGATCTTCTGGAAGACCGGCGCCGCGGCCGCCGAGGACTTCATGGTATCCGGATTGGCCAGGCTGATCGACACGACGTACTGGGGGTCCTCCGCCGGCGCGAGCCCCGCGATCGACACCAGGTAGTTCTTGCCGTACTTGCCGTCGGCCTCCGCGACCTGCGCCGTGCCGGACTTCGCGGCCACCCGGTAGCCGGGGATCGTGAGGTCCTTCGCCAGGTGCCCGTCGGTGACCACGGTCTCCAGCATGTTGACGGTCGAGTCGGCCGCCTGGGGCGAGATGACCTGCGTGCCCTCGGTGGAGGGCTGGTCGGTCACTGTGCCGTCGGCCTGCTTGCAGCCCGAGACGAGCGACAGCGGCAGCTTCACGCCGTGGTTGCCGATGGTCTGGTAGATGCTCGCGACCTGGAGCGCCGTGGTCGTGAGGCCCTGGCCGAACATGGTCGCGTAGTTGGTCTGCGGGTCCCACTCCTGCCAGGGGCGCACGAGGCCGCTGCTCTCGCCCGGGAAGTCGATCGCCGTCTTCTCGCCGACGCCGAAGGCCCGGAGGTAGTCGTACCGGTCGGACGCCGAGAGGCGCTCGCCGAGCGCCGAGATGCCCGTGTTGGAGGAGTCCATGAGGACGCCCGCGAGCGTGAAGCGGAGGTCGGGGTGCACGTAGCTGTCGCTCAGCCGCACGTCCGGCCGGGTGAACGTGTAGGGCGCGACGACGCGGGTCGAGGGATCCGCCTTGCCCGAGTCGAGCAGGGCCGCGGCGGTGACCGCCTTCAGCGTGGATCCCGGCTCGAAGGGCGACCCGAACGCGCGGCTCCCCCGGTCCTCGGGCTTCGTGGCGGAGACGTCGTTGGGGTCGACCGACGGGTACTCGGCGACCGCCAGGACCTTGCCCGTCTTCACCTCGACGATGGTGGCGTGGCCGTAGTCCGCGCCGACCTTCACGGCCTGCTCGGCGACCGCGGTCTGCGCGAAGTACTCGAGGTCGGTGTCGATGTTGGTCATCACGTCGCTGCCGTCGACGGCGGGCTTCTGCGTGACGGTGCTGCCGGCGATGGCCACGCCGTCGGCGCCGCGCTCGTAGGTCTGCGCCCCGTCCTCGGCCGCGAGGCAGGAGTCGTACTCCTGCTCGAGGCCCGCCTTGATGCTGCCGTCGCCCGCGATGTAGCCGAGGACGCTGCCGGCGATCTGGCCGTTCGGGTAGGTGCGGCTCGACACCGCCTGGAAGTAGATCCACGGGATCTCGAGGTCGCGGATGGCGAGGTAGGCGTCGACGTCGACGCCCTTGGTCACGTACGCGAACAGCGAGTCCGGGTCCTTCGCGAGCGTGCCCGTGATGATCGCGTGGATCTCCTCCGGCGCCTGCCCCGTGATCGCGCCGAGCTGTGCCTCGGCGTCCGCGAGGGACACCTCCTGCTTCGTCCTCTCGCCGTCGTCGCCGGTGACCGTGCGGGTGAAGTCGCCGGCCTTCGACGGGTCCATCGTGACGTCGTAGCGGAGGACGCTGTCGGCGAGCACCTTGCCCTCGGCGTCGTAGATGCTGCCGCGGACGCCCGGCAGGACCTGCGAGATCGCCCGCTTGCCGAGCGACTCCTCGTTGAGCTCCGTCGCCTGGACCACCTGGATGTCGATGAGCTTGACGACGAAGACCCCGATGACGGCGAGGATCGCGATGAGGGAGAAGGCGATGCGCCGTCGGTTCGAGATCGTGGTCACTCGGGGATTCCTCTCGGTGCCTGCGGTGCGGTGCGGTGCTCCGTCGGAGCGGTGTAGTGCGGATGGTCGCGGCCCCGCGAGGGGCCCGCGGTCAGCGGGTCTGCGGGGTGGGGATCGCCGTGGTCGACGCCGACCCGGAGGCCGCGCCGCTCACGGGGGGCGCGCTCGGGGTGCCGGCCGTGACGCCGCCGGCGGCCTCGGCCGACCCGGGGATCGCGGAACCGGGGTCGACGGCCGCCTGGCCGTCCTGGGCCGTGGCGGCCTCGACCGCGGCCTGCTGCTCCGCCGGGCTGCTCGCGATGGTGAGCGGCACGCCCGTGAGGAGCGAGTTGCCGATCAGGGTGTCGGCGGTGAGCGGCGTGGTCGCGCCGTCCTCCGCCTGCGGGGTCCCCTGGACGGTGCCGTCGAGGGACAGGAAGGAGGGCGAGGCGCTCGCGACCATGCCGAGCGCCTGCGCGTTGCGGGCCAGGTTCTGCGGGGAGGACAGCCGGTCGACGTCCTCGGTCAGCGCCTGGTGGGTGCGGTCGAGCTCCTTCTGCTGCTGCTGCAGCGACTGGATCGCGTACGCGCCGTCCGAGAGCCCGATGGAGAGCAGGAGCTGCGCGAGCAGGACGGCGAAGAGGCCGCCCACGACGATGAGCGCGTACACCGTGCGCGGCCGGGCACGGCGCTGGCCGCGCGTGGCGACGACCTCGATGTGCCGCGGGGCGGGCTCGGCGGACGGCTGGATCCGGGGACGCGCGGTCGCGCGTGCTGCGTCGGTCATGCGTGTCGCCTCCTGGCTCGTTCTGCGGCGCGCAGCCGGACGGATGCGGCGCGGGGGTTGCGGGCGATCTCGTCCTGGTCCGCGAGCTCGGCGCCGCGGACGAGGAGCTTGAGCTCGGGACGGTGCTCGGGGAGCTCGACGGGCAGGCCGACGGGCGCGGTGCTCGTGGACCGGGCGCGCAGCTCGCGCTTCACGATCCGGTCCTCGAGCGACTGGTACGACTCGACGACCACGCGGCCGCCGATCGCCAGCCGGTCGACGGCGGCGGGCATCGCCCGGGCCAGCACGCTCAGCTCCTGGTTGACCTCGATGCGGAGCGCCTGGAAGACGCGCTTCGCCGGGTGCCCGGCTCGCTGCACGGCGGCCGGGGTCGCTTGCTGGATGATCTCGACCAGCCGCGCGGACGTCGTGATCGGCTCGACCTCCCGCGCCTGCACGATGCGGCTGGCGTAGCGGGGGGCGAGCTTCTCCTCGCCGTAGTCGTAGAAGATGCGGCGCAGCTCGAGCTCGTCGTAGTCGGCGACCACCTGGGCCGCGGTGAGGCCGGCGGTGCCGTCCATGCGCATGTCGAGCGGGGCGTCCTGCGAGTAGGAGAAGCCGCGCTCCACCCGGTCGAGCTGGAGCGACGAGACGCCGAGGTCGAAGAACACGCCCTGCACCTCGCCGATGCCGAGCCCGTCGAGCGCGCGGCCGATGCCGTCGTACACGGTGTGCACGAGGTGGACGCGGTCGCCGAACCGGGCGAGCCGCTCCCCCGCGATGGCGAGGGCGTCGGGGTCCCGGTCGAGCCCGACCAGCCGCAGCCCGGGCAGCGCGTCGAGGAACGCCTCCGAGTGGCCGGCCATCCCGAGGGTGGCGTCGACCAGCACGGCGCCCTCGCCTTGGAGGGCGGGGGCGAGGAGCTCGAGGCACCGCTCGAGGAGGACGGGGGTGTGGATGTCGTCGAGTGCCATGGCATCCCGATGTCCTGCACGCGGCTCCTGATCCCCATCCGTCCCGACCTGCCACCGGGGAAGTGCGGCAGGGCGTCGGACGGCTGGGAGTCAGGGGCCGGGGTCAGAACAGGCCGGGGATCACCTCCTCCGCGGTGTCGGCGAACGCGCTCTCGTTGGCGGTGAGGTACTCGTCCCACGTGCCGGCGTCCCAGATCTCGACGCGGCTGCCCGCGCCGATGACCGCGAGCTCGCGGTCGAGGCCCGCGTACGTGCGGAGCGCCTGCGGGATGGTGATGCGGTGCTGCTTGTCGGGCGTCTCGGCGTTGGCGCCGGACAGGAACACGCGCATGTAGTCGCGCGCCTGCTTGCTGGCGAGCGGGGCCTGGCGCATCCGGTCGTGCAGCTCCTCGAACTCCCGCGTCGTGAACACGTAGATGCAGCGGTCCTGGCCGCGCGTCATCACGACGCCGCCCTCGAGCTCGTCGCGGTACTTCGCGGGGAGGATGAGCCGCCCCTTGTCGTCGAGACGAGGCGAGTGGGTGCCGAGGAACACACCGACACCCCCTGTCTCTCCGGCCGTGGTTCAGGACTTGCTCCACTTTACTCCACAGCCCTCCACCCACCGCCAGGGGATCCCCGTCCTTTCCGGCCCCATGTCCCCCGATCGCCGTGGATCCGGGGCCGCGCGCGGGGGGAGGGATGTGGAGGGTCGTGACCCGCCCGGCGCGCCGCGGGCACGGGAAAGCGCCCTGCACGCAGCCGGCAGGCCGCGAGGAGGGCGCTGGGGAGCCATGTGGAGGGCGCGAGGAGGACGGAGGGGAGGCGGGTGGAGGACCCGCTGGGACGACGAGAGGGGCCGGTCCCGGCGATCGGGACCGGCCCCTCGGGGTCGGGTGGAGGGAGGTGGAGGCTCCCTCAGATGGTGGTCAGTCCTGACCGCCCTGGCGCTTCTCCCAGCGCTCGTTGATGCGGTCCATGAAGGACGACGACGGAGCGCGTCCACCTGAGCCGCGGCCGGCGGGACGCGAGGGGCCGGCGGACGGGGTCTCGGCCACCGTGCCGCGCGGGCTGAAGATGAGCAGCGCTCCCACGATCATGATCGCGAAGCCCAGGATGCCGATGATGGCCAGCTTGGTGATGACGCCGGCGGCGAGGGCGGCGATGCCCAGCACGATCACCAGCACCCCGACCACGACCATCGTGTAGTTCGGTCTGCTGCGGCGACCGCTGACGGTCGCCACGAAGTCTGCGTCGTTGTGATAGAGGCTTCGCTCCATCTCCTCCAGCAGGCGCTGCTCTTGCTCGGAAAGCGGCATCATGTTCCCCTCAGGCTCGGGACGACGCGTCGGTGTTCACCTCTGGATTCTAGCTCCCCGCCCCTGGCTAGGCTAGGCGGGTGCCCGAAAGCGACCGCCTCGTCAGCCACGTCCAGACCCGCCTCGACGACTTCCTGTCGGCGCAGGTCGCGGGACTCCGGGAGATCAGCCCGGATCTTGTGCCCATCCAGGAGTTCTCCTCGGATCTGCTGAGAGGCGGCAAGAGGTTCCGCGCGCAGTTCTGCTACTGGGGCTGGCGCTCGGTCATCGACCTCGAGTCCTCCCCCGCGGGGCGCCCGGAGGGCGAGGAGCGCCCCGGCTACCGCGCCGTCGTCGGCGTCGCCGCCGGCCTCGAGATCTTCCACGCCGCGGCGCTCGTGCACGACGACATCATCGACCGGTCCGACACCCGGCGCGGACGCCCGGCGGCGCACCGCCGCTTCGAGGCCCTGCACGCGGCGAGCGGCTGGGGCGGGTCCTCGGCGGGCTTCGGCGAGGCCGGCGCCGTCCTCCTCGGCGACCTCCTCCTCGGGTGGAGCGACGAGCTCCTCATCGACTCCCTGCTGGCGCTGGCCGACGGGTCGTCCGCCCGCGCGACCCGCGCGGAGCTCGCCACCATGCGGACCCAGGTGACCCTCGGCCAGTACCTCGACGTGCTCGAGGAGGTCGCGTGGCCGACCGTGCCCGACGATGACACCCTCGCCCGCGCCCACAACGTCATCGTCTACAAGTCGGCCAAGTACAGCATCGAGGCGCCGCTGGTCGTCGGGGCGAGCCTCGCCGGGGCCTCGGCGGAGCAGGTGGCGGCCCTGCGGGCGTTCGGCCTGCCGCTCGGGATCGCCTTCCAGCTGCGCGACGACGTGCTCGGGGTGTTCGGCGACAGCGCCGTCACGGGCAAGCCGAGCGGCGACGACCTCCGGGAGGGCAAGCGCACCGTGCTGATCGCCCTCGCGCGGCGTCGACTGCCGGACGGCGTGCGCCGCACGGTCGACGCCCTCCTCGGCGACCCGGACCTCGACGACGAGCAGATCCGCGCGCTCCAGTCGATCCTCCGCGAGAGCGGGGCGCTCGACGAGGTGGAGGGCATGATCGCGCGCCACGTGCGGGAGTCCCTCGCGGCACTGCGCGAGGCGCCCATCGGCGCGCGCGCCCGGAACCAGCTGGAGCTCCTGGTCGACAGCGTCACGCGCCGCACGACCTGACGGGCGCGGGACGCGGTCCCCTCCCCTCCTCCGAGAGGGGACGGGAGGAGAGGTCAGGCGCTCGCCTGCGCCACCCGACGCACCTCGGCCTTGCGGCCCGCGAGCAGGGCGTCGACGGGCGCCGCTCCGAGGCTCGGCTCCTCCGTCAGGAGCCAGTCCATCGCCTCGTCGTCGGTGAAGCCGTTGTCGCCGAGCACGATGATCGTCCCGCGCAGCTCCGACAGCGGCTCGCCGTCGCGGAGGAACACCGACGGGACCTTGAGCACGCCGTCGAGGCGCACGGCCAGCAGCCGCCTGTCCTCGATGAGCCGGCGCACCCGGCTGACGGTGAGACCCAGGAGGTCGACGAGATCGGGGACGGTCAACCACTCACGGTCGGCATAGGGCTCGTTCACGTCTCACATGCTGGCACGTCCGCGGCTGCCGACGGGAACCCGGGGCTCCCTGACCGCGCCGCCGGGCCCCGCACGGTGGGTCGGCTGCCTATCCGCCGAACACGCGTGTCGTTGGTCACTCCAGTCACATGCGTCACGTATGTGCGCTTTGTTCTCCCTGCGTGTTAACGTGGAACACCTGCATCAGGGAATCGTGCACGAAGGCCGGAGTAGACCAACATGCCCATGACCGAATCCATCCCTCCTCGCGACCCCAGCCGGTCCTCGGACACGTCCGCGGGACGCTCGGCGAACCGCCGCTCGAAGGCGCTCCTCGCGACCATGCCCATCGTGCTGGTCGGGTCGCTCGCGGTCAGCCTCGGCATGGCGGCACCCGCGGAGGCGGCACCGGTCAAGCGCGTGCCCAAGGCCAAGTCGGGTCCCGCGCAGACGAAGATCCCCCTGATCGCGGCGCCGACCGTCGCCCCTGCCGCCGCGCCCATGGTCGCCGCGCCCTCCACCTACGTCGTCGAGCCCGGGGACACCGTCTCCGGCATCGCCGGCCGCTTCGGCATCTCCACCGCCTCGGTGCTCGCGCAGAACGGCCTCGGCTGGAAGACCACGATCTTCCCCGGCCAGACGCTCACCCTGGGCGGCTCCGGCGGCGGCTCGGCTGCCGCCGCGCCCGCCGCGGCGCCCACGGCATCCGGCGGGAGCTACACGGTCGTCGCCGGCGACACCGTCTCCGGCATCGCCGGGCGCCACGGCGTCTCGACCTCGGCCGTCCTCCAGGCCAACGGCCTGCAGGCCACCAGCACGATCTTCCCCGGCAACCGCCTGACGATCCCCGGCGGCGGATCCTCCGCTCCCGCAGCCCCCGCCGTCCCGCCCAGCGCATCCCCCGCCGCGCAGGCCGGCCTCTCGGGCACCTACACGATCGAGACCGGCGACACGCTGCACAGCATCGCGCAGGAGTCCGGCGTCACCGTCCAGGACCTGCTGAACGCCAACGGACTCAACTGGTCGAGCATCATCTACGCCGGCAGCAAGCTCACCATCCCCCACGCCTCCGCCTCGGTGGTGCAGGTCGCGTCCCTGCACGGGACCACGATCATGACCGACGAGATGCGCCGCAACGCCCGCGTCATCGTCCAGGTCGGCCGGTCCGCCGGCGTGAGCGACTACGGGCTCGTCATCGCCCTCGCGACCGCCGCGCAGGAGTCGACCCTCCGCAACCTCGACTGGGGCGACCGCGACTCCATCGGCCTGTTCCAGCAGCGCCCGAGCCAGGGCTGGGGACAGCCGTCCGACCTCAACGACCCGGTCTACGCCTCGCGCGCGTTCTTCGGCGGCAGCGTGAACCCGAACCCCGGCAGCACGCGGGGCCTCCTCGACATCCCCGGCTGGAAGTCGATGACCGTCACGCAGGCGGCGCAGGCCGTGCAGTACTCGGCCTACCCCGAGGCGTACGCCAAGTGGGAGCCCTCCGCCTGGATCTGGCTCGACGAGATCGGCTGACGCCCATCCGCGTGCGCACCCGCACGGCGGCGCACCGGTGTGCCGGGGAGGGTCCGACACCGGCGATCCCTAGAATCGTCCAGTGACCTCCAGCCCGACCGACCCCATGATCGGCCGTCTCCTCGACGGTCGGTACCAGGTCCGGTCCCGCATCGCGCGCGGCGGGATGGCGACGGTCTACGTCGCCACCGACCTGCGGCTCGAGCGTCGCGTCGCCGTCAAGGTGATGCACGGGCACCTCGCCGACGACAGCGCGTTCCGGGACCGCTTCATCCAGGAGGCGCGCTCGGCGGCACGGCTCGCGCACCCCAACGTCGTCAACGTCTTCGACCAGGGCCAGGACTCCGACATGGCGTACCTCGTCATGGAGTACCTGCCGGGCATGACGCTGCGGGAGCTCCTGCAGGAGTACGAGCGGCTGACTCCCGAGCAGACCCTCGACATCCTCGAGGCGGTGCTCTCCGGGCTGGCCGCGGCGCACAAGGCCGGGATCGTCCACCGGGACCTCAAGCCCGAGAACGTCCTGCTCGCCGACGACGGCCGCATCAAGATCGGCGACTTCGGCCTGGCGCGCGCCGTGAGCGCGAACACCGCGACGGGCCAGGCGCTCCTCGGCACTATCGCGTACCTCTCCCCCGAGCTCGTCACCCGCGGCATCGCCGACACCCGCAGCGACATCTACGCGGTCGGCATCATGATGTACGAGATGCTCGCGGGCGAGCAGCCGTTCAAGGGCGAGCAGCCCATGCAGATCGCGTACCAGCACGCGAACGACCAGGTCCCGACGCCCAGCACCGCCAACGCGTCCGTCCCCGTGGAGCTCGACGAGCTCGTCCTGTGGGCGACGGCGCGCGACCCCGAGCAGCGGCCCCGCGACGCGCGGGCGCTCCTCGACGAGCTCTACGCCGTGCAGAACCGGCTCGACGCCCGCTCCGGCGATCCCGCCCCGCTGCAGCGCACCGTAGTCTTCCCCAGCGCCCCGGCCCTCCCGCCCGTCACCACGGGCGAGACGCAGGTCGTCGGCGGGCCCCCGGTCATGCTCCGCCCGGAGCCCGAGCGGTCCGAGCCGGACTCCGTCGTCGCACTGGCGGCCGCGGGATCGCGCCGACGGACGCGCGGCTGGGTGCTCGCGCTCCTCATCGTCATGCTCGCCGCCCTCGCCGGCGGCACCGGCTGGTACTACGGCCAGGGTCCGGGCGCGCGGGTACCCGTGCCGACCGTCACCGCGATGGCCGTGGACGACGCGGCGGGGACGCTCCAGGGCCAGGGCTTCGTGGTCGCGCGCGCGGAGGAGCCGAGCGTCGACGTCGAGGTCGGACGCGTCACCCGCAGCGTCCCGGCGTCGGGCACGCCGGTGGACCAGGGCTCCACCGTGACCGTGTACGCCTCGACCGGCCCGCAGCTGCTCGACGTGCCCGACGTGGTCGGCGCCTCCGAGGACGACGCCCGCACGAGCCTCGAGGGCGTCCCGTTCGTCGTGCAGGAGGCGACGGTGCGGCAGTACGGCGACGTCGAGGAGGGCACGGTCGTGCAGGTGCTCGACGCCTCCGGCGCGCCGATCGGCGCCCAGTACCCGGAGCAGCAGCCGGTGACCCTCGTGGTCGCCGCCGGGGGGATCCCGGACGTAGGCGGGCGCTCCGTCGACCAGGCCGTCGCCACGCTCGCGGATGCCGGGCTCGTCGGCGAGGCGGGCCGGCAGGCGTTCAGCGACGACGTGGAGAAGGGGGAGGTCATCTCCGTCTACGCGCTCGACGACGCCCCCGTCCGCTCCGGCCTGGACGGCGCCCCCGGCAGCAGGGTCGGCCTCGAGATCTCGAAGGGACCCGACCTCGTGGCGGTCCCGGCCGTCGTCGGGCTCACGCGCGACGAGGCCAAGTCGGCCCTCGACGCGGCGGGCTTCAAGTACGCCTACTCCGCCTTCTGGGACGCCCTGCCCAACAGCATCACCCGCGTGGCCTCCGCGAGCCCGGAGGCGCAGGCGCTCGCCCGTCGCGGGTCGACGGTCAACCTCGGCATCACCGCGTCCGGCTGATCCGGCCCCGCACGCCCACGCGGGTCGGCCCACGACGACCGATGCCCCGCCGCCCTCGAGGGCGGCGGGGCATCGGTCGTCGTGGCGGGGATCAGCTCCGCGCCGCGGCCAGCTCCTCCGCGACGAGGAACGCGAGCTCGAGGCTCTGCATGTGGTTGAGCCGCGGGTCGCACAGCGACTCGTAGCGCGTCGCGAGGGTGGCCTCGTCGATGTGCTCGGATCCGCCCAGGCACTCGGTGACGTCGTCGCCCGTGAGCTCGATGTGGATGCCTCCAGGGTGCGTGCCCGCCGCCCGGTGCGCCTGGAAGAAGCCCTGCACCTCGTCGACCACGTCGTCGAAGCGCCGCGTCTTGTAGCCGGTGGGCGTGGTGAGGCCGTTCCCGTGCATGGGATCGGTCACCCAGAGCGGGTGCGCGTCCGACTGCTTCACGGCCTCCAGCAGGGGCGGCAGCGCATCCCGGATGCGGCCCGCGCCCATGCGCGTGATGAACGTGAGCCGACCGGGCTCGCGATCCGGGTCGAGCTTCTCGATGAGCTCGTGCACGGTCTCCGGGGTCGTCGACGGGCCGAGCTTCACGCCCAGCGGATTCCGGACGCGGGAGAGGAAGTCGACGTGCGCGCCGTCGAGGTCGCGCGTGCGCTCGCCGATCCAGATGAAGTGCGCCGAGGTGTTGTACGGCGTGCCCGTGCGCGAGTCGATGCGCGTCATGGGGCGCTCGTAGTCCATGAGGAGGCCCTCGTGGCCCGTGTAGAACTCCACGCGCTTCAGGTCGTCGAAGTCGGCCCCCGCGGCCTCCATGAACTTGATCGCCCGGTCGATGTCGCGGGCGAGCTGCTCGTACCGCTGGTTGGCGGGGTTCGCGGCGAAGCCCTTGTTCCAGCTGTGCACCTCGCGCAGGTCGGCGAAGCCGCCCTGCGTGAACGCGCGGATGAGGTTCAGCGTGGAGGCGGCCGTGTGGTACCCCTTCACGAGGCGCGCGGGATCCGCCGCCCGCGACTCGGGGGTGAAGTCGTAGCCGTTCACGATGTCGCCGCGGTACGCCGGCAGCGTCAGGTCACCGCGCGTCTCGGAGTCGCTGGAGCGCGGCTTGGCGAACTGGCCGGCCATGCGCCCCATCTTCACGACGGGCATGGCCGCCCCGTAGGTGAGGACGACGGCCATCTGCAGGACGGTCTTCACGCGGTTGCGGATCTGGTCGGCCGTGGCGCCCGCGAACGTCTCGGCGCAGTCGCCGCCCTGCAGGAGGAACGCGCGGCCGTCGGCCGCGGCGGCGAGGCGCGAGCGCAGCTGGTCGACCTCGCCCGCGAACACCAGGGGCGGGAGCAGGGCGATCTCGGCGGACGCGGCGTGCACCGCGGCGGCGTCGGGCCAGGCCGGCTGCTGCTTGACCTCGAGCGTGCGCCAGTGGTCGAGCCCGGCGAGGACGTCGGGATGGGCGGGGACGAGGTGCTCAGAGGCCACGGTGGGATCCCGGTTCGTGTCGTGCGCGTGATGCGCGGTGGAGTCGGTGCGGGCGTCGGTCAGCGGGCCGCGCTGGCGCGCTTCTCCTTGACCGAGGTCGCATAGACGTCGACGTACTCCTGGCCGCTGAGCCTCGAGAGCTCGTACATGATCTCGTCGGTGATGGAGCGGAGGATGAAGCGGTCTCCCTCGAGGCCGGCGAACCTACTGAAATCTAGCGGCTCGCCGATGACCACACCAATCCGGCGGACCTTGGGGATCCGCGTGCCGATGGGCATGACCTTCTCGGTGTCGATCATGGCGATCGGGATGACCGGCACCTCGCCCTCGAGGATCATGCGGGCCACCCCCGTGCGTCCGCGGTACATCTTGCCGTCGGGGCTGCGGGTGCCCTCGGGGTAGATGCCGAGCATGCGCCCCTCGGCGAGCACGCGGAGGCCCGTGTTGAGCGACGCCTCGGACGCCTTGCCGCCGGAGCGGTCGATGGGCAGCATGCCCGTGGCGGTGAAGAACATCTTGGTGGCCCAGCCCTTGAGGCCCGGACCCGTGAAGTAGTCGCTCTTGGCGAGGAAGACGAGGTTCCGGTCCACCAGCAGCGGCAGGAACACCGAGTCGATGAAGGAGAGGTGGTTGCTCGCGAGGATCACGCCGCCCTTGGCGGGGATGTTCTCCAGGCCCGTCACCCAGGGGCGGAACGTGCTCCGCAGGAGGGGTCCGGCGACCAGGTTCTTCATGAACCAGTAGAACATCGGGTGGCCACCTTCCGGGCGGGGTCGTCGTCCAGCATAGCCAGCGGCGCCGCGTCCGCCGGCAGCGGCCGGCCGACGGGCGGCGGTGTCGCGTGCGGTCGGCTCAGGCTCCGTGGCGCAGGGCCCCGGCGTGACGCCGGGCGAGGTCCGCCGCGCCCACCACGCCGGCGTCGTTGACGAGCTCCGCGATCCGGAACTCCGGCTCGGGGTGGTACCCGCGGGCGGGCAGGTGCGCGAGGTAGGCCTCGCGGATGGGGTCGAGGAGCAGGTCGCCCGCCTGGGCCACCCCGCCGCCGATGACGAACATCTGCGGGTCGAGGATGGCGCCGATGCTCGCGGCCGCCTCCCCCAGCCAGCCGCCGAGGCGTCGGAGGGCGAGGAGCGCGCCGGGGTCGCCGGCCTGGATCAGGTCGCTCACGTCGTGGCCCGTCAGGGTCCCCACCTCGCGGCGACGCGCGGCGAGCCCCTCGCCGTGGGTGCCGCCGAGGTCGGCCAGCTCGTCGGCGGTGCGGAGCAGCGCGCGGCCCGAGCCGTACTGCTCGATGCAGCCGCGGGCGCCGCAGCCGCAGGGCAGGCCGTCCGGCACGACCCGCATGTGCCCGAGCTCGGCGCCGGCGCCGAAGCCGCCGCGGAACAGCCGGTCGTCGGCGACGATGGCGCCGCCCACCCCCGTGCCGATCGTCAGGGTCACCATGTCGCTGACGAGGCGGCCCGCGCCGTAGCGGAACTCCGCCCAGCCGGCGGCGTTGGCGTCGTTCTCGATGACGATGGGCAGGTCGATCCGGCCGCGGAGCTTCTCCCGCACCGGCTCGTTGCGCCAGTTGATGTTCGGGGCGTAGTAGACGGTGGACTGCGCGGCGTCGATGAAGCCCGCCGCGGCCACGCCGACCGCCACGACGTCGGGGTGCTGCGCACGCAGCCGCTCCACCATGCCGACGACCGCCTCGACGATCGCGTCCGGGCTGCTCGCCTCGGTGGGCGTGCGCTCCTCCGCGGCGATGACGCCGAGCTCGTCGACCACGGCTCCCGCGATCTTGGTCCCGCCGATGTCGATCCCTATTGCATGCACGTGGCGGGCCCTTCCTCATCGTCTCGCCTGTCGATCCTAGTGAGGCGCCCGACGCCCCCGACCGGGGACGAGCGCGCCGGAGCCGCGCGCCCTTAAGCTGGTCCCATCCATTTCCGGTACCGAAGGAGCTGCCGTGGAACAGCACACCATGCCCGCCGTCGTCGAGGCCAGACCCGACGACAACATCACCGATGTCCTGGTGCACCGCGTGAGGACGAGCCCCGACGCCCCGCTGTTCGCGCTGCCGGACGGGAAGGGCGGGTGGAGCGACGTCACGGCGGCCGAGTTCCACCGCCAGGTCGTGGCCCTCGCGAAGGGACTCGTCGCCGCGGGCCTCCAGCCCGGCGAGCGGATCGGCATGATGTGCCGCACGCGCTACGAGTGGACGCTCGTGGACTTCGCGGTGTTCTTCGCGGGCGGCGTCCTCGTCCCGGTCTACGAGACGTCCTCCCCCGGCCAGGTGCACTGGAACCTGCAGGACTCCGGCAGCGTCGCCGTGATCCTCGAATCCGCTGAGCACTTCTCCCGCTTCGACGAGGTCCACCCGGAGCTGCCGGACGTGCGGCACGTGTGGCAGATCGACCTCGGCGACCTGGACAAGCTCGCCGAGCAGGGCGTGGACGTGCCCGACGCCGAGATCGAGCGCCGGCGGAACATCGCCGTGGGCTCGGACATGGCGACCCTGATCTACACCTCCGGCACGACCGGGCGGCCGAAGGGCTGCGTGCTCACCCACGCGAACTTCGTCGAGCTGGCCCGGAACGCCGAGGTCGCGATGGAGGAGGTCGTGCGCGTGGGCGCGTCGACCCTGCTGTTCATCACGACGGCGCACGTGTTCGCGCGCTTCATCAGCATCCTCAACGTGCAGGCCGGCGTGAAGACCGGGCACCAGGCCGACACCACGCAGCTGCTCCCGGCGCTCGCGTCCTTCCAGCCGACCTTCCTGCTCGCGGTGCCGCGCGTGTTCGAGAAGGTCTACAACTCGTCGGAGCAGAAGGCGGAGGGCGCCGGCCGCGGGAAGGTCTTCCGCAAGGCCGCGGAGGTCGCCTACGCGCACTCCGTCGCGATCGACGCCGGGAAGGTGCCGCTCGCGCTGAAGCTGCAGTTCAAGGTCTTCGACGCGCTCGTCTACTCCAAGATCCGGCAGGCGATGGGCGGGCGCGTGCGGTTCGCCGTGAGCGGCTCGGCGCCGCTCGGCCTCCGGCTCGGCCACTTCTACCGCTCGCTCGGGCTCACGATCCTCGAGGGCTACGGCCTCACCGAGACCACGGCGCCGGTCAGCGTCAACCTCGTCAAGGGCTTCCGCATCGGCACGGTGGGCCCGGCTCTCCCGGGCGTGTCCACCCGCATCACCGACGAGGGCGAGATCGAGGTCAAGGGCGTCAACGTCTTCGACGGGTACTGGCAGGACGAGGAGGCGACCGCCGCGGTCTTCGACGACGGCTGGTTCCGGACGGGCGACCTCGGCAGCTACGACGCCGACGGGTACCTCACGATCACGGGCCGGAAGAAGGAGATCATCGTCACGGCCGGGGGCAAGAACGTGGCCCCCGCGGCGCTCGAGGACCCGATCCGCGCGAACCCGCTCGTCGGGCAGGTCGTGGTGGCGGGCGACCGCCGCCCGTTCATCTCCGCGCTCATCACGCTCGACCCCGAGATGCTCAAGGTCTGGCTCGGCAACAACGGCCAGGACCCGGCGCTGACGCTGGAGCAGGCGTCGCAGAACCCGGCGGTGCTCGCCGAGGTGCAGCGCGCCGTCGACGCGGCCAACGCGACGGTGTCGCGCGCGGAGTCCATCCGGAAGTTCGTCGTGCTGCCCGTGGAGCTCACCGAGGCGGCGGGCCACCTCACGCCGAAGCTCAGCATCAAGCGCCAGGTGGTGCTGGACGCCTTCGGCGACGTCATCACGCGCATCTACGAGGCGGCGCCGAACACGGAGGGGCACTCGCTGGTGCACTGAGCGCGCCCGAGCGGGTGCGCGGGCCGACCGGTCAGAACCAGTCGGACTCGCGCACCTGCTTCATGGCCTCGCGTCGGCGCTGCTTGTCGAGGCGGTCGAGGTAGACGAGGCCGTCGAGGTGGTCCACCTCGTGCTGGAAGGCCTGCGCGAGGACGCCCGTGCCCTCGAGGCGCACCGGCTTCCCGTCGAGGTCGGTCCCGCTGATGACGGCCTCGGGGTGGCGCATGGTGGGGAACCAGAGCCCGGGGACCGACAGGCAGCCCTCGTCGACCAGCACGGCCTCGCCGCGCAGCTCCTCGATGACGGGATTGAGGATGTAGCCGAACGCGGGACCCACGTTGTAGCTGAACGCCCGCAGGTTGACGCCGATCTGGGCGGCGGCGACGCCGGCGCGGCCGTCCGGGCGCACGCTGTCGAGGAGGTCCTCCACGAGGGCGCGGACCCCCTCGTCGATCTCGTGGATCTCCGTGGAGACGGTCTTCAGCACCGGATCGCCGAACAGGCGGATCTGTCGTTCAGTCATTCTCTGCTTCCGTGGGTCCTCTGCGGTGGGCCGCTCAGGGTCGATCGGCTCCCGCGGGCGCATCGCCCGGACCATTCTCCCGTGCCCACTCGGCCACCGCGGACTCGACGGACAGCAGGGCGTTCTCCACGACCTCCGTGACGGCGGGATGCGGCCAGTACTGCGCGCGGGCGAGCCCCGTCACGCGGAGGCCGAGGCTCGCGGCCTGGAGCAGCGGCTGGATGAGGGCCGCCGAGTCCGACCCGATGATGTGCGCGCCGAGGAGCGTGCCGCCGTCGCGCGGGTCGACGACGAGCTTGCAGAACGACGTCGTGTCCTCGAGCGCCCAGCCCCACGCGGTGGAGGAGTACGGCTGCTCCACCGTGACCACGGGGCCCGCCGCGCGCGCCTCCGCCTCCGTGAGGCCGAACGCGCCGATCTGCGGACGGGAGAAAACGGCCTGCGGGACGGGTCCCGGCGCGCCGCCGACGAGGTCGTCCGGGTGCAGGAGGTTGTGCTGGACCACGCGGGCCTGGTGGTTCGCGACGTGCTTGAGCGAGTGCTCCGCGCTGATGTCGCCGAGCGCGAATACCCCGGGGACGGGCTCGCCGCCCGCGAGGACGCGCTGCCGGTCGTCGACCGCGACGCGACCGTCCGCGTGCAGGTCGTACCCCGCGTTCACGACGGCGAGCGTGTCGGAGTTGGGGATGCGGCCGAGCGCGACGAGGACGGCCTCCGTCTCGACGAGGTGGCCGGACGCGAGGCGCGAGCGCAGGACGGCGCCGTCGCGCTCGATCTCCTCCACCTCGCAGTCCGTGATGACGTCCCACTGCGTGCGGGCGAGCGTCGTGAAGCGCGTGGACACGTCCTCGTCGAGCGTGCCGAGGAGCCGGGAGGAGCGCGCCACCTGCGTCACGTGCACGCCCAGGTGGCTGAACACGTGGGCGAACTCCGCGGCCACGTACCCGCCGCCGACGATCAGGAGCGAGGCGGGGAGCTCGGCGATGCGCATGATGGAGTCGGAGTCGTGGATCGCCGGGTCCGGGGTGTACGCCGCGGGGAGCGGGCGCGGACGGGAGCCCGCCGCGAGCACGACGCGGTCGGCGTGGATCCGCCGCCCGCTGGCCGTCACGAGCACGCCGGGAGCCTCGAAGCCCACGCTCTCGCGGAGCAGGGTGACGTCCTCCATGCCGGACTCGCGCCACTCCCGGCCGCCCTCGCTGATGGCGTCGATGCGCCCGAAGACCCGGGCGGCGATGGCGGGCCAGTCGACGGCGTCCACCGTGGCGCGGAGGCCGAGCGCCGGGGCGTCGCGGGTGTCGGCCGCCAGGTCCGCCACGTGCACGAGCATCTTCGTGGGGATGCACCCCGCGTTGAGGCAGGTGCCGCCGAAGTGCTCGCCGTCGTCGACGATGAGCACCCGCTGGCCCGCGAAGCGCTCGTCGACGATCGAGTTGCCCGATCCGCCGCCCACGATCACCAGGTCGTAGCGCTCGTCCTCGTCGTGTCCCGTGCCGGTCATCCGCTCCTCTATCCCTGGTCCTCGACGACCACGAGCAGGTCGCCCGCGTCGACCTGCTGCGTGGTGGGCACCGCGAGGCGCGCGACGCGTCCCGCGACGGGCGACGTGATGGCCGCCTCCATCTTCATGGCCTCGATGGACGCGACCGCCTGGCCAGCCGCGACGACGGCGCCCTCCTCGACCTTGAGCGTCACGACGCCCGAGAACGGCGCCGACACGTGCCCGGGCCGCGACGGGTCGCCCTTCTCGGCCGCGACGGTGGTGACCGCGATGCGGCGGTCGCGCACGAAGACGGGACGGAGCTGGCCGTTCATGACGACCATGACGGTGCGCATGCCCGACTCGTCCGCCTCGCCGACCGCCTCGAGGCCGATGAGCACCTCGACGCCGCGGCCGATCCTCACGGCGTGCTCCTGGCCGGGGCGGAGCCCGTGCAGGTAGTCGTCGGTGTCGAGGACCGACAGGTCGCCGAACAGCTCCCGGATGGTCTCGAACTGCTCCGTCGGCTGCGGGAACAGGAGGCGGTTGAGCGTCCGGCGCCTGGCGGCCCCGGGCACCTCGAGCGCCCCGCGGTCCTCGGCGGTGAGCGGCGTCACGCCGATGCGCACGTCGCGGCCCTGCAGGACGCGGGTGCGGAAGGGCTCGGGCCAGCCGCCGGGGAGGTCGCCCAGCTCGCCCGCCATGAAGCCGACGACGGAGTCGGGGATGTCGTAGTCCTGCGGGTTCTCCGCGAAGTCGTGCGGGTCGGCTCTCGCAGCGGCGAGCTGCAGGGCGAGGTCGCCCACCACCTTCGAGGACGGGGTGACCTTGGGGATGCGGCCGAGGATGCGGTCGGCGGCGGCGTACATGTCCTCGATGAGCTCGAAGTCGTCGGCGAGGCCGAGGGCGATCGCCTGCTGCCGCAGGTTCGACAGCTGGCCGCCCGGGATCTCGTGGCGGTACACCCGCCCCGTCGGACCGGGGAGCCCGGACTCGAAGGGGCGGTAGAGACGCCGCACGGCCTCCCAGTAGGGCTCGAGGTCGCTGACCGCGTCGAGGGAGAGGCCCGTGTCCCGCTCGGTGTCGGCGAGGGCGGCCACCAGCGCCGAGGCCGACGGCTGGCTCGTGGTGCCCGACATCGGCGCGCTGGCGACGTCGACCGCGTCGGCGCCCGCGCGGCTGGCGGCGAGGAGGGTGGCGAGCTGCCCGCCCGCGGTGTCGTGGGTGTGCACGTGCACCGGGAGGTCGAACTCGCGGCGCAGCGCGGTGACGAGCCGCTCGGCCGCGGCCGGGCGGAGGAGCCCGGCCATGTCCTTGATCGCGAGGACGTGCGCGCCGGCCTGCACGCTGCGCTCGGCGAGGCCCAGGTAGTAGTCGAGCGTGTAGAGGTCCTCCGCGGGGTCGAGCAGGTTGCCCGTGTAGCAGAGCGCGACCTCCGCGACGGTGGTGCCGGTCGCGAGCACGGAGTCGATGGCGGGGCGCATGCGCTCGACGTCGTTGAGGGCGTCGAAGATGCGGAAGACGTCGACGCCGGTGGCGGCGGCCTCCTGCACGAAGGCGTCGGTGACCTCGACCGGGTACGGCGTGTAGCCCACGGTGTTGGCCCCGCGCAGCAGCATCTGGATGGCGATGTTCGGGAGCGCCTCGCGGAGCGACGCGAGCCGCTCCCACGGGTCCTCGCCGAGGAACCGGAGGGCGACGTCGTACGTCGCCCCACCCCATGCCTCGACCGACAGCAGCTCCGGGGTGGTGCGCGCGACGTGGGGCGCGACGGCGACGAGGTCGCGGGTGCGCACGCGCGTGGCGAGCAGCGACTGGTGCGCGTCGCGGAACGTCGTCTCGGTGACGGCGAGGGCGGTCTGCGCGCGCAGGGCCTCGGCGAAGCCGCGCGGGCCGAGCTCGAGGAGGCGCTGCCGGGATCCCGCGGGGGCCGGCTGCTGCAGGTCGACCGCGGGCAGCTTGTCCGCGGGGCGGACGGCCGCGGTGCGGGGGCCGTTCGGCTGGTTCACCGTGACGTCGGCGAGCCAGTTGAGGATCTTCGTGCCGCGGTCCTTCGAGACGTTGCTGCGCACGAGGCCCGGGCGCTCGTCGATGAAGGAGGTGCTCAGGTCGCCCGCCTGGAACGCGGGGTCGTCGAGGACGCCCTGGAGGAACGGGATGTTGGTGGAGACGCCCCGGATGCGGAACTCCGCCAGGGCCCGCTTGGCGCGCGTGACCGCGGTGGCGAAGTCGCGGCCCCGGCAGGTGAGCTTCGCGAGCATGGAGTCGAAGTGCGGGCTGATCTGCGCTCCGGTCGCGACCGTGCCGCCGTCGATGCGGATCCCGCCGCCGCCCGGCGAGCGGTAGGTCGTGATCTTCCCGGTGTCGGGCTGGAAGCCCTGCGCCGGGTCCTCCGTCGTGATCCGGCACTGGAGGGCGGCGCCGTGCAGCACGATGTCGTCCTGGTGGAGGCCGAGGCCGGCCAGGGTCTCCCCCGCCGCGATGCGCATCTGCGACTGCACGAGGTCGACGTCGGTGACCTCCTCGGTCACGGTGTGCTCCACCTGGATGCGCGGGTTCATCTCGATGAAGACGTGCTGGCCCGCGCGCGGACCGTCGGTGTCGAGCAGGAACTCGACCGTGCCGGCGTTCACGTACCCGATGCTGCGGGCGAAGGCGACGGCGTGCGCGTGCATGGCGTCGCGGACGGCCGGATCGAGGTTCGGCGCGGGCGCGATCTCCACGACCTTCTGGTGGCGGCGCTGCACCGAGCAGTCGCGCTCGAACAGGTGCACGGTCTCGCCCGCGGCGTCCGCGAGGATCTGCACCTCGATGTGCCGCGGACGGAGCACCGCCTGCTCGAGGAACATGGTGGGGTCCCCGAAGGCGCTTTCCGCCTCGCGCATGGCGGCGCGGAGCGCGCCCTCGAGGTCCTCCGGCCGCTCGACGCGCCGCATGCCGCGCCCGCCGCCGCCCGCGACGGCCTTCGCGAACACCGGGAAGCCGATCCCCTCCGCCTGGGAGAGCAGCAGGTCCACGTCCCTCGACGGCGGGGTCGACGCGAGGACCGGGACACCGGCCCGCGTCGCGTGCTCCTTCGCCGTGACCTTGTTGCCGGCCATCTCGAGCACGTCCGCGCCGGGGCCGATGAAGACGATGCCGTTGTCCGCCGCGGCGCGCGCGAGGCCCGGGTTCTCCGACAGGAACCCGTACCCCGGGTAGATGGCGTCGGCCCCGGACTCGAGCGCCACGCGGATGATCTCGTCGACGTCGAGGTAGGCCCGGACGGGGTGGCCCTCCTCGCCGATGAGGTAGGCCTCGTCGGCCTTCAGGCGGTGCAGGGAGTGCCGGTCCTCGTGGGGGTACACGGCCACGGTGCGGGCGCCCAGCTCGACGGCGGCCCGGAACGCCCGGATCGCGATCTCCCCCCGGTTGGCGACGAGGATCTTCGTGAACATGGCGGGCCTCTCGTCAGACGGGCTTCGGGACCCCCGCGTTTAGGTTCTCCCAGAGTATCGACGGTAGCCTGTCACCCGTGCATGTACTCAGCGTCAGCTCCCTCAAGGGGGGCGTGGGAAAGACCACCGTGACCCTGGGACTGGCGTCCGCCGCCTTCTCCCGCGGCTTGAGGACCCTCGTGGTCGACCTCGACCCGCAGGCCGACGTGTCGACCGGCATGGACATCCAGGTCGCCGGCCACCTCAACGTCGCCGACGTGCTCGCCTCCCCCAAGGAGAAGATCGTGCGCGCGGCCATCGCCCCCAGCGGCTGGACCAAGGGCCGCACGGGCACCATCGACGTCATGATCGGCAGCCCGTCCGCCATCAACTTCGACGGCCCGCACCCCAGCATCCGCGACATCTGGAAGCTCGAGGAGGCCCTCGCGAACGTCGAGGCCGACTACGACCTCGTGCTCATCGACTGCGCGCCCTCGCTCAACGCCCTCACGCGCACCGCGTGGGCCGCCAGCGACCGCGTGACGGTCGTCACCGAGCCCGGCCTCTTCTCGGTCGCCGCCGCGGACCGCGCGCTGCGCGCCATCGAGGAGATCCGGCGCGGACTCTCGCCCCGCCTGCAGCCCCTCGGCATCATCGTGAACCGGGCGCGCGTCCAGTCGCTCGAGCACCAGTTCCGCATCAAGGAGCTCCGCGACATGTTCGGCCCGCTCGTGCTGAGCCCGCAGCTGCCCGAGCGCACGTCGCTCCAGCAGGCGCAGGGCGCCGCCAAGCCGCTCCACGTGTGGCCCGGCGAGAGCGCGCAGGAGATGGCGCGCAACTTCGACCAGCTCCTCGAGCGCATCATGCGCACCGCCAAGATCGGCGACTACGCGGAGAACGCCGCCCGCTGATCCGCTCCGACCCGTGCGGGTCGGCCTGCGGGGTCCTGCCGTCCGGCGCGCTCGTCGCGTCGGCGCGAGGAGGCACGTCCGGAGCATGGGGGCACCCGCGCCGAGAGCGCTGCCACGGAACGACCGCGCTGCGAGGCGGCCGCGCTCTCCAGGGACCCCGCGGCCCCGGTAGGGCCTAGGAGGCCTTGACGGCCCGTCGTGCGGCGAGCTCGTCGGTGGGGTCGACGGTCTGCGTGTCGATCTCGACGAGGCTGTGCTCCACCTCGCGGAGGACCTTGCCGACGGCGATGCCGAACACGCCCTGGCCGCGGCTGACCAGGTCGATGACCTCGTCGTTGCTGGTGCAGAGGTAGACGCTGGCGCCGTCGCTCATGAGGGTGGTCTGCGCCAGGTCGACGACGCCGGACTCGCGCAGCTGGTTCACCGCGGTGCGGATCTGCTGGAGGGAGATGCCGGTGTCGAGGAGGCGCTTGACGAGCTTGAGGACGAGGATGTCGCGGAACCCGTAGAGGCGCTGCGTGCCGGAGCCGGAGGCGCCGCGGACGGTGGGCTCGACGAGGCCGGTGCGTGCCCAGTAGTCGAGCTGGCGGTAGGTGATCCCCGCGGCGCGGGCGGCGACGGCGCCGCGGTAGCCGGCGCCGGCGTCCATCTCGGGGAGGCCGTCGGTGAACAGCAGACCGAGGTCGTATCTCCCGGAGTCCGGGGTGGAGTCGCTCATCGTTCTGCCTTCCACCCCTCGGCGTCCGCCCCCGTGGGGTGCGCGCGCTGCTCGGGTCGGTTCGTCGGGATCGTGCTCTCACGGTAGCGGGGCCCGCGGGCCCGATCAACGACATCCGGCGGAAGCGCCCGGCGTGTCGTCCCGGCGCTCCGCCACGCCCCCCGCGGGGGCGCGCATCGACCGGTCCCGCCGGACCGGTCCGACGTGCGGATCGTCCCGTGCGGACACGTCAGTCTACGGGCCGGTCGCCCGGGCGCCAGGCCGATCAGGAGGAGAGGCGGCCGAGCGCGGAGCGGATGAGGCTGCCCCGCACGACCTCCAGCTGGGTCGCGATCTCGCGGGCGAGCTCCGCCGCATGCGCGCGGCTGGACGCGTCGCGGCGCCGGGACACGGGGACGAGCGCCGACTCGATGAGGCTCAGCTCCCGCTCCGCGGCCTGGCGGAAGCCCCGGAGGTGGCGCGGCTCGATGCCGGTGCGCTGCAGCTCGACGAGCGCGCGCATGACCTGCACCGCCTCCTCGCCGTACACCTCGGCGGGCACGAGCACGCCCGCGGTGATCGCGTCGCCGAGCAGCGGGGCGGTGGCTCCCGACTCGCGGACGAGCTCCGCCCTGCTGTAGCGCCGCTCCTGGTCGAGCATGGAGACGGGGGGCGTGGTCGCGCCGCCGGGCAGGGCCGGCGACAGGCCGGCGTCGAGGTCGCGCAGGTAGGAGCGGATGACCTTGAGCGGCAGGTAGTGGTCGCGCTGCATGCCGAGGACGGTCCGCAGCCGCTCGACGTCGGCCGGGCTGAACTTGCGGTAGCCGGACTCCGTCCGCGACGGCTGGACGAGCCCCTGCTCCTCGAGGAAGCGGAGCTTGCTGTTGGTCAGGTCGGGGAACTCCGGCGTCAGGCGCGCCAGCACCTGTCCGATGCTGAGGAGACCGGGGGTGCGGGCGGGCGTCGACCGGGCGGCGGACGCCGGCACTACTCGGTCGTCCGGCCGACAAGGTCGGTGCGGGACGCGTAGAACGTGAGGCGGAACTTGCCGACCTGGACCTCGGCGCCGTCCTGGAGCAGGGCGGTGTCGATGCGGACCCCGTCGAAGTAGGTGCCGTTGAGGGAGCCGAGGTCCTTCACCTGGAACGAGGTCCCCTGGCGGATGAACTCCGCGTGACGGCGCGACACCGTCACGTCGTCGAGGAAGATGTCGGCGTCCGGGTGACGGCCGGCGACCGTGACGTCGGCGTCGAGGAGGAAGCGCGCGCCCTGGTTCGGACCGCGGCGGACGACGAGAAGGGCGGAGCCGGAGGGCAGGGCCGTGACGGCGTCCTTCTCCTCGGCCGAGACCGCGCCGTCGAGGCCCGCGAGGGCCGCTCCCAGCTCGTCGCGGAAGGTGGCCGTGGTGTCCGTGCTCGTGTACTGCTCGGGCACGCGCGTGGCGCCGTGACCGTCTTCGCGTCCATCCATGGTCGTACCTCCTGTGACCTGACAGCGTAACGGATCGGACACGGCCGGGACCACGGCGGGATCGCCCCGGGCGTGGCCCCGACCCGGCTCAGCGAGAGGCCGGGCGCGGCTCGTCGCCGGACCCCGCGGAGCGCGTGACGTCGGCCTCGAGCGCCTCGGCGGGCGCCTCCAGCCGGGCCCCGTGCTCCGCGCCCATGCTCGCCTCGTCGAAGGGGTCGCCGCCGCCGAGGACGAGGGCCACGCGCTCCGCGTCGATGCCGCGGGTCCAGGTGCCGATGAGCAGCGTCGCCACCGCGTTGCCGGTGAAGTTCGTGAGCGCGCGCGCCTCGGACATGAAGCGGTCGATGCCGACGATGAGGCCGACGCCGTCCACCAGGTCGGGGCGGTGGGACTGGAGCCCGCCGGCCAGGGTCGCGAGGCCGGCGCCCGTGACGCCCGCGGCGCCCTTGGAGGCGATGATCATGAAGACCAGCAGCGACACCTGCTCGCCGATGGCCAGCGGGCTGCCGAGGGCGCTCGCGATGAACAGGGACGCCATGGTCAGGTAGATGGCCGTGCCGTCGAGGTTGAACGAGTAGCCCGTGGGGACCGTGATGCCGACGACCGGGCGCGAGACGCCGACGTGCTCCATCTTCGCGATGAGCCGGGGCAGTGCCACCTCGGACGACGACGTGGACACGATGAGCAGGTACTCGCGGCCGAGGTAGCGCATGAGCTTGAAGATGCTGACGCGGGCGACGAACCACAGCAGCGGGCCGAGGACCGCCACGATGAACAGCGCGCAGGTGACGTAGAAGCCGATCATGAGGGTCGCGAGGCTGATGACCGCCTGGAACCCGGTGGCGCCGACGACCGCGGCGATGGCGCCGAACGCGCCGATCGGGGCCACCCACATCACCATGCTGAGGATGCGGAAGACGAGGACCTGGATGTTGCGGATGCCCTCGAGCACCGGCTCGCCGCGCTTCCCGAGCTGCTGCAGCGCGAAGCCGACGAGCAGCGCCACGAACAGCGTCTGCAGGATGCTGCCGGAGGTGAGCGAGGAGAGGAGCGACGTCGGGATGATCGAGAGGAGGAAGTCCTTCTCGCCCGTCGCCTCCGTCGAGCCCTCCGGCGCGCGCAGGCCGCTGAGGTCGAGGCCCTCGCCCGGGTGCACGAGGTTGCCGACCAGCAGGCCGATGGCCAGCGCGAACGTCGACATGACGATGAAGTAGAGGAGGGCGAGGCCGCCGACCCGGCCCACCGTCGCGGCCTTCGCGACCGAGCCGACGCCGAGGACGATGGTGCAGAAGATGATGGGCGCGATCATCATCTTGATGAGGGCGACGAAGGCGTCGCCGACCGGCTTGAGCGCCACTCCCGTCTCGGGGGCGACGAGCCCGACGGTGACGCCGAGGAGGACCGCCAGGATGACGGCGATGTAGAGGTAGTGCTGGCGGTCCAGGCGGCGGAGCGCGGCGATGGGGTTGGTCATGGGACGTCCTTGTCTCGTGAGCGGCGCCGGCGCACGGGGTGCGCCAGGCGGTCCTCGTCAGGATGTCCCACGCTCGGGGCCCGGCCGTCGTTGTGTTCATAATGTTCCTGCCGGGGTGCCGGCCGCGGACGCGAGGAGGCAGCATGTCGCGAGGCGCGCTGCCCGGCCCCGCACGCGACCCCCGCTCCCGACGGCCGCGCCTCCCCCGCGGCATCGCCGCCCGGCTCCTGGTGGTCCAGCTCGGGGTCCTCCTCCTGGTGGCCGTGGTCGCGACCGCGGCGCTGTGGGCCGACTCCCGGCAGCGGGCCGAGCAGTCCGCCGCCGACCGGAGCCTGGCCGTCGCCATCACCGTGGCCGACTCGCCCCGGGTCGCGGAGGGGCTCGCGTCGGCGGACCCCACGGCCGCGCTCCTGGGCTACTCCCGGGACGTGACGCGCGACACCGGGGTGGACTTCGTCACGATCATGGACCGCGACACCGTGCGGGTGACGCACCCGGACCCCGACGAGATCGGCCGGCGGTACCTCGGCACCACCGGTCCCGCGCTCGCCGGGCGCACGATGACCGAGACCTACACGGGGACGCTCGGGCCGAGCGTACGGGCCGTCGTCCCCGTGCGCGACGCGGACGGGGGCATCGTGGGGCTGGTGGCGGCCGGGGTCACCGTCGAGCGCGTCTCGGAGGTCCTCGCGGCGCGCCTGCCCGGGCTCATCGGGACGGTCGGCGCGCTCGCCCTCCTCCTCGCCGCGGGGGCCGTCCTCCTCAGCCGGTCGCTCGCGCGCACCACCTGGGGACTCGGACCCGAGGAGATGGCCCGCATGCTCGCGTACTACGAGTCGGTGCTCCACTCGGTCGGCGAGGGCATCGTGCTCGTCGACCGGGACCGGCGGCTCGTGCTGCACAACGACCAGGCGGCCGAGCTGCTGGACCTCGACGTTGATCCCTCCGCCGGTCCCGTCGAGGTCGGGAGCCTCGGCCTGCCCGCGGCGATCGGGCGGCTGCTCGCCGAGGGCACCACGGCGGACGAGGTCGTGCACCTGCCGTCCGGGCGCGTCCTCGTGGTCACCCAGCGGCCCGCGCTGCCGACGGGCCGGACCGGGAGCGCCGCGCGCCTCGGGACGGTGACGACGCTCCGGGACCGGACGGAGATCCAGCGCCTGTCGGGCGAGCTGGCGACGCTGCGGACGCTCTCCGACGCCATGCGCGCGCAGACGCACGAGTTCGCGAATCGGCTGCACACCATCGTCTCGCTCATCGAGCTGGAGCGACCGCGCGAGGCGCTCGCGCTGGCGGCCTCCGAGCTCGAGACGGACCGGCGCGCGTCCGAGGGCGGTCTCGCCGAGGACGCCGATCCGGTGGTGCGGGCCCTGGTGCGCGGCAAGGCCGCCCAGGCCGCCGAGCGCGGGGTGGAGCTGACCGTGCGCGTCGCCGACGGCACCGGCGACCCGGGGGTGCCCGCGACCGAGCTGGTGACCGTCGTCGGGAACCTGGTCGACAACGCCATCGACGCCGCCGCGGACCCCTCCGTCGCCACGGCCCGGGGCGTGGACCGCGGCCGCGTGGAGCTGTCGCTGTCGCGGACCACCGCGGGGGCGCTCGTCATCGAGGTGGCGGACGACGGGCCGGGGGTGGATCCCGGGATCCGCGCGCGCGTCCTCGAGTTCGGGGTCACGACCAAGACGGGCGACGACGGGCCGCGCGGGGTGGGGCTCGCGCTCGTCGCGCGCTCGGCCGCGCGGCTCGGCGGGCGGGTCGAGGTGGCGGACGCGGACGCGCGGCTGGGCGGCGCGCGCTTCCGCGTCGTGCTGCCGGCCGACGCGGACGCGCGAGACGGCGGGGTGCGGGCGTGATCCGCGTGCTGGTCGTCGACGACGACGTCCTGACCGCGGAGGCGCACGCCGCCTACGTGGGTCGGCTCGACGGCTTCCTCGTCGCGGGGGTCGCCCACACGGGCGGCGAGGCCCTGCGGCTCGTGGCGGACGCCGGGCCCGACGGGATCGACCTGGTGCTCCTCGACATGACCCTCCCCGACATGCACGGCCTCGAGGTCTGCCGTCGGCTGCGCGCCGCCGGGCGGGCGACCGACGTCGTGGCGGTGACGGCCGTGCGCGACCAGGCCGTCGTGCGCAGCTCCGTGACCGCGGGGATCGTGCAGTACCTCATCAAGCCGTTCACGTTCGCGGCCTTCGCGGAGAAGATGGCCGCGTACGTCGGCTATCGCGAGGGGCTCGGGGCCGGGAGCGGCAGCACGACGCAGCTGCAGGTCGACCGGGCCCTCGCGGCGCTCCGCTCCCCCGCGTCCGACGCACGGCTGCCGAAGGGCATGTCGGCGGAGACGCTGGACCTCGTGCGCGGCATCGCGCGCGCGGACGGCCCGGTCGACGGCGCGGCCCCCCGGGAGGGCGCGCGCGCGGCCGAGGGCGTGTCCGCCGCCGAGGTGTCCGGTGCGCTCGACGTGTCCCGCGTGACGGCCCGGCGGTACCTCGAGTACCTCGCGGACGTCGGCCAGGTCGAGCGCGTGCCGAGATACGGGACGCCCGGCCGCCCCGAGCTCGGGTACCGCTGGACCCGCTGAGCCCACCCGGCGCGGGGTGCGACGGACGGCCCGCGACGGGATCCGCCGCGACCCGTGACGATGTCACCGCCCCGTGCGAGTCTTCGGTGCATGAGACGCACGATCCTCCCCCCGTACCTGCTGACCCGCCTCGCCGAGGCCGACCCCGACCGGGTGTCCGCCGCGCGGCAGGCCGCGCGCCGCGCCCTCCGCGACCAGGGGCCGCTCATCCACGACCGCCGCGGGCCGGGTGCCCTGCCCGACTCCGCGGCGCTCGCGGAACGGGACCCGTCGGGGATCCACCGGACCGTGTCGGACGCCCAGAACCGCGAGGAGCTGCCGGGCCGGACGGTCCGCGTCGAGGGCGCGCCCGACATCGGCGACGCGCAGGTCGACGAGGCCTACGCCGGGCTCGGCGCCACCTACGCGCTCTTCTCGGAGGTCTACGGCCGGGCCTCGCTCGACGACCGCGGCCTGCCGCTGCTGGCGACCGTGCACTACGGCGAGGAGTACGACAACGCGTTCTGGGACGGCACGCGCATGGTCTTCGGCGACGGGGACGGCGAGGTGTTCGCGCCCTTCACGCGCTCGCTGACGGTCATCGGCCACGAGCTCGCCCACGGCGTCACGGAGCTGACCCTCGGCCTCGTGTACCAGGGGCAGTCGGGCGCGCTCAACGAGTCGATCTCGGACGTGTTCGGCGTGCTCGTGGAGCAGCACTCGCTCGGGCAGACCGCCGACCAGGCGGACTGGCTCGTCGGCGCGGAGCTGTTCCTCGACCGGTCGACCGGGCTCGCGCTCCGCTCCATGCGCGCCCCGGGCACCGCGTACGACGACGACGTGCTCGGGAAGGACCCGCAACCCGGGCACATGGACGACTACGTGGAGACCGCGGAGGACAACGGGGGCGTGCACGTCAACTCCGGCATCCCGAACCGCGCGTTCTTCCTCGCGGCCACCGCCATCGGCGGGCGGGCCTGGGAGGGCGCGGGGCGGGTCTGGTACGACGTGATGGTCGCCGGCACCGTGCGGCCCGACTGCGACTTCCCGCGGTTCGCCCGGGCCACCGTGGACGCGGCGACGGCGCGGTACGGTGAGGGCGCGTCCGAGGTCGCCGCGATCCAGGCGGCGTGGGAGGGCGTCGGGATCGAGGTCTAGGTGGAGATCGCCGTGTCGCGCACGGGCGGGATGGCGGGCATGACCCGCACCTGGTCGGTGCGCGTCGACGCCGCCGCGGACGACCGCGCGGACTGGGACGCGCTCCTCGACGAGTGCCCCTGGGACGCGCCGTCCCCGCCGAGCCCGGGAGCCGACCGCTTCGTCTACCTGGTGCGCGCGGGCGACCGCGAGGCGCGCCTCGGCGAGGCGGCGGTCGACGGCCCCTGGCGTCGGCTCGTCGACCGGGTGCGCGATGCCTCCCGTGGCACCCTGGGAGCATGACGCCGCCCCCCTTCGACGACGACCGCTACGGAGAGGACGTGCTCGCCCCCGGCTGGCGCGGGCCCGCGAAGGCGGCGCCCCGTCCGCAGGACGCGACGCGCGACCTCGTGGTCGAGGAGCTGTCGACGGGCTTCTGCGGCGCGATCGTGCGCGTCGAGTCCGGCATGGTCGTGCTCGAGGACTTCCGGCGGAAGCAGCGCACGTTCCCGCTCGGCGGCGCGTTCCTCCTCGAGGGCGAGCCCGTGGCCCTGCGCGCGCCCCGCGCGGCGCCGACGGGCCCCGCCCGGACGGCATCCGGTTCGCTCGCGGTCGCCGACGCCCGCGCCCGCGTCGCGCTCCCCAGCCGCATCTTCGTGGAGGGCCGGCACGACGCCGAGCTCGTGGAGCGGGTGTGGGGCGAGGACCTGCGGATCGAGGGCGTCGTCGTCGAGTACCTGGAGGGCGTCGACCACCTCGACGAGGAGCTCGACCGCTTCCGGCCCGGGCGCGGTCGCCGCGTGGGGGTGCTCGTCGACCACCTCGTGCCCGGCTCGAAGGAGAGCCGCATCGCCGAGTCCGTCGCCCGCGGGCCGCACCGCGCGCACGCGCTCGTGGTGGGCCACCCCTACGTCGACGTCTGGCAGTCGGTGAAGCCCGGGCGCCTCGGACTGCGCGAGTGGCCGGTGATCCCCCGGAACGTGGAGTGGAAGCACGGCATCTGCGCGGCGCTCGGCTGGCCGCACGCGGAGCAGGCGGACATCGCCCGGGCGTGGCAGCGGATCCTCGGGCAGGTGCGCTCCTACCAGGACCTGGAGCCCGCGCTCCTCGGCCGGGTGGAGCAGCTCATCGACTTCGTCACGGATCCCGCCGGGCGCTGACGGCGCGGGCCGGCGGCGGCGCCGTCAGCCGAGGCCGGGAACCCGACGCGCGTCGAGGAGCGCCCGGATCCGCCCGGGACCCGCGACGCGCGCACCCCGGGCCTCGACGCGCGCGGCGAGCCCGCGGTCTGCCGTGACCACCACGACGTCGCGTCCGGCCTCACGGGCCGCGGTCGCCACGCGCACGATCTCGCCGTCGCCGTCGGCGGGCGCGGCGACCACCGCGACCCCCGGAGCCCGCAGCGTCGGGGATGCCGGGTCGGTCATCGGCGCCGCGGGCAGGGACGCCCCGCGCGCGTCGCCCTCGACCACCGCGACGACGTGGGGCCACCGGACGTGGCCCGGGAGGCCGAGCTCGGCCGCGGGCAGCCCGTCGCGCGCGAGGGCGTCGAGCTCGGCGAGGAGGCGGGTCGTGGATCCGACGCGGTCGCGCCACCACCCGTCCGGCCGGGACCCGAGCAGGTTGGCCGCGTCGACGACCAGGGTGACCTCGCGCGCGAGCTCGTCGCGCAGCATGGGCCAGGCCCCGCCGAAGCCGGGATGCAGCGGCAGCGCGCCCACCTCCTCCACCGGGACCCAGCGGAGGGCGATGCTCTCGGCGTCCGCGACGCGGGGCTCGAAGGGACGGAGGACGCGGGCCGTGACGGTGGTGTAGCTCCAGAAGCCGAGGTCGAGGACGGTCGCGAGCACCGGCCGGATGCCCGCGGGTGGGACCCCCGCCTCCTCGGCCGCCTCACGCGCGGCGCCGTCGACCGCGGACTCGCCCGCGTGGCGGGCGCCGCCCGGCAGACCCCACGTGCCGCCGTGGTGGCTCCACGCGACACGGTGCTGGAGCAGGACGCCGCGATCGGGGTCGTGCACGAGGAGGCCCGCCGCGCCGAACGCGCCCCAGTGGCGCTGCCCCTCGGGGCCCTCGACCCAGGCGTCGCCGCTGTCGCGCGGGGTGCCGAGCGGAGGCTGGGGTGGACGCTCGGCGGTCATGGACCCACCATCTCACGCGCTCCTCCGGGTAGCGTTCGAGGATGTCGTGCATCAGGTTCACCACCGCCGCGCAGCTCGAGGCCCTGCACCGGACGGCGCCCGCCGTCCTCACCGCGGAGCAGGCCGCGGCCCTGCATCCCGCACCGGAGGTCACGCCCAGCAAGATCCGCCGGCTGCGCCTGCTCGCCGAGCACCGCGACCCGAAGGTGCGGGAGAGCGTCGCCAGCAGCCGTCACGCGCCGCTCGACGTCCAGCAGGCGCTCGCGCACGATCCCGACGAGGGCGTGCGCTCGTGCCTCGCTCGCAACCCGACGGCGCCCCCGAGCGTGCTCACCGTGCTCGTGGGCGACACGTCGGAGCGCGTGCGCTCGTGGCTCGCCGTCAACGACGCGACGCCGCCCGCCGCCGTGACGATGCTGGAGTGCGACGAGTCGCCCGCCGTGCGCGACCTGCTGCTGTGGCGCGACGCCCACATCCAGCGGCCCGTCGAGCCGGCGCCGGCGGAGATCCTGGCCCGCTGACCGGAACCGTCCGGGACGCGTCAGGCGCGGCCCTCCGCGACGTCGCGCGCCTTCGCCGTGCTGCGCCGGTCGCCCGGGTAGTGCACGGGCCGCATGCCGAGCACGATCTTGCCGCGGGCATGGCGTCGCTCCAGGTCGTCGAACGCGTCCTGCACCTCGGCGAGCGGGTAGAAGCCGGACACCAGGACGTCCACCTCGCGCTTGGCGGCCAGCTCGGCGACCGTGGCGAGCGTGCGCGATCGGTGCACGTCGTCCTCCTCCACCGGCGGCAGGACCGCCTCGAGCTCGATCTCGCGGCGGGCGTCGCTGGAGCTGAAGCGGTTGGCGGGGATGCCGAGCTCCTCGGCGACCTGCTCGCCGCCGCCGAAGTTGTCGATGAAGCCCTGCACGCCGTTCGGGGCGGCCGCGCGGATGCGGTCGGCCAGGCCGTCGCCGTACACGACGGGCGTGACTCCGACCTGCCGCAGGTAGTCGAAGTTGCGCTCCCCGCAGGTGCCGATCACGCGGGCGCCGCGGCGCTTGGCCAGCTGCGCCTCGATGCTCCCGACGCCGCCTGCCGCGGCCGACACGACGAGGGTGTCGCCCTCGCCCGGCTTGATGGCCTGGAGGACGTCGTGCGCCACGAGGCCCGCGAGGAAGAGGCCCCCGGCCACCTCCCACGGGAGCTGCGCGGGCTTCGGGACGACGTTGCCGGCGGGCACCACCACGTGGGTCGCGTGCGCCGCCATGACGGTGTGGCCGAGGACGTCCTGCCCCTTGCGGAAGCGGGTCACGCCCTCGCCGACCGCGGCGATGCATCCCGCGAAGTCGCTGCCCTGGCCGTTGGGGAAGGACGTGGGGACCTCGTCCGGGAACCGGCCCTGGCGGATGTACGCCTCGATGTGGTTGATGCCGGCCGCGAAGACCTCCACCAGCACCTCCCCGGGCCCGGGCGACGGCCGCGGGACGTCGACGACCTCGAGGACGTCGACGCCGCCGAATGACCCGAACTGCACCTGCTGGCTGGTGGATCGCGATGAAGGGCTCATGGCCGTCATCCTGCCGTCCCGGGACGCGACGCGCGAGGACGCGGAGGTGATCGTGAGACCTCGTTCGTACACTGGATGCGACGGGGATGCCGGGAGTCGGCCGCGATCGGAGAGCTGTGCAGAGGATCCTCGGTGCCGTGCGCCTGGTCGCCGCCCTCGTCGTGGTCGCCGCCCTCGTCGCGGACTTCGACTACGTGCAGGGGTTCACGACCTTCGCGGCCGAGAACTGGTTCAGCTACTTCACGACGCAGAGCGGCATGGCCGGTGCCGTCGTGCTCGCCGCCTCGGGGATCCACGCGCTCCGCGGGGGCGTCGAGCCGCCGCTGATGGCGGCCGTGCGGGCCGTGGTGCTCAGCTACGTCGTGGTCTCCGGCGTCGTGTTCGGCCTCATCGTGCTGGAGTCGAGCGCGCAGGCGTACTACGTCGAGGTGCCGTGGTCGAGCCGCCTGCTGCACTTCGTGATCCCCGCCTACGCGCTCCTGGACTGGACCCTCGCCCCCGGCCGGCCGCGCGTCACCTGGAAGGCCGTCGGGTGGGCCATGCCCTTCCCCCTCGTCTGGTGCGCGTTCACGGAGATCCGCGGCCCGCGCGTCGGGTGGTACCCGTACTTCTTCCTCGACCCCGCGCAGGTGGGGGTGCCGTTCGAGATCACGGCGTGGCTGGCGCTCGTCGCGGGCGTGCTGGCGGGCGTGACGACGACCGTCGTGGCGCTCAGCCGCGTGCGGGCGGCGCGGGGTGCGGCGTCGGGACCGCCGGCTGCCGCCGGTGCGGGCATGCCCGCCGAGCGCCGATCCGGCGCCGCCGGTGCTGCCGCGCAGGGGCCGTCGGACGAGCCCGGTGCCGCGGGGACCGGCGCCCCGGACGCGGACGGCGCGACCGTCGACCCGCTGCCGGCGGCCGCGCGGGCGGACCGCTAGCGCACCGGTCGTCGGATCGCGCGCGGGTGGGATCGGGCGCGGACGGGACCGGGCTACGGCGCCGGCGTGGACGTGCCGGAGGGCGCGGTCGTCGGCGCGTCGGTCGGCTCGCCGGTCCCCGTCCCGGTCTCCGTCCCCGTCTCCGGCGGCAGGAGCTCGGGATCCGCGAACGGCGCGAGCGTGCGCAGCGCCGCCGACCGAACCGCGTCGTCGTCCATCGCCGCCACCCGCTCCGCGGCCGCCGCGCCGACCTCGGCCATGAGGACGGGCTCCCCGGACACGGGCATGAGGTTGTACCAGCGCGTCGAGCTGCCGCCCGCGTCGGTGGAGGTCCAGACCGTGGCCGTCGTCGACCAGAACGGCTCGGCGAACCGCAGCCAGATCCGGTCGGCGCTGCCGGATCCCAGCGCGCGGATGGCGGTCGCGTGCGCGGCCGGCAGCGCGGGCTCGAACGCGATGGAGCCCTCCTGGAGGACCCCGAGCGGCACCGTCACGACCACGCGGTCGACCGACAGCGACTCCCCGGATCCGAGGCGCAGCCCCACCGGGCCGTTGCCGTAGGCGACGCGGGAGACCGTCGCCTCGCGCAGCACGTCGATGTCCTGGTCGCGCAGCAGGTGCAGGACGAGGCGCGCGAACCCGCCCGTGACGGCGACGTTGCCGACGGGCGACGCCTCGTCGAGGCCCTGGGCGGCGGAGAGCTCGGACGCGGCGGCGCCGTGCGCGATCGCGACGTCCGTGGCGAGGAGTGCGGCGAGACGCGCGGCGGGCGACGCCGCCCCGTCCTCGGCGGACAGGGCGTCCGCGCCCGTCTCGAGGAGCGCGGCGGCCACGCTCGCGTCGACGGCCTGCCCCTGGGCCCACGTGCGCGCGGCCGCGAGGGCGTCGGCCCCGGCGCCGGAGGCGTCGAGGACCTCTCCGTCCGGGCCGCGGTGCTCGGGGATGAGCGCGAGGCCGTAGCGGGAGATGCCGGCCGCCTCGAGGGCGTCGCGGAGCAGGTGGTCGTCGTCGGCGGCGATCCAGAGGGCGCCCAGCTCGGCGGGATGCGGCCACTCGGTGCTCGATGCCGCGCGGATGCGGCCGCCCAGCTCGGCCCGCGCCTCGACGAGGACCACGTCGTGGCCGGCGTCGCGGAGGGCCCGGGCGGCGGCCGTGCCCGCGATCCCGGCGCCGATGACGGCGACGCGCTCGGATCCGGCGCCCGCGCGGTCCACCTCTCCCGCCGCCCGGAGGCCCGACGCGTAGGCGCCCGCGACGGTGCCCGGTCGGTCGGCGCTCGTGGCCTCGCCGGCGAAGAAGACGCGGTCGTCGACGGGGCGGGCGAGGGCCTCGCGGTCGGCCGCGGTGGCGCCGGGACGGAGGAAGCTGCCGGATCCGCGCGCGAAGGGGTCGCCGGTCCAGTCGGACCGCGCGAAGGCGATCGGCTCGGGCAGCCCGGCGGCGCCCACGGTGGGCGTCGGGGTCGGCGTGGCGGAGGGCGTGGCCGTGGGGGTCGCCGGCACGGGGGTCGTCCGCGTGCACGCCGCGAGGCCGAGGAGCGAGAGGCCCGACGCGGACGCGGTGAGGAGGGTGCGGCGGGAGATCGACATGCTCGGGCCAGCGTACCGGGGAGCCGTCGCCTAGGGTCGGGGGATGGCATCCGTCGACCCGCTGATCCCGGCCCCGGCCGGACCGGCGTCCGTCCGCGTGGACAGCTGGCTCTGGGCGGTGCGCGTCTACAAGACCCGGTCGCAGGCCACGGCCGCGTGCCGGGCGGGCCACGTGCGGGTCGGCGACGAGCGCGCGAAGGCGTCGCAGGCGGTCCGGCCGGGCGACGAGGTGCGCGTGCGCGTGGCGGGCGCCGAGCGGATCCTCGTGGTGCGCCGCACGCTCGTGAAGCGCGTCGGCCCGTCGGTCGCCGCGGAGGCGCTCACGGACCTCACTCCGCCGCCGCCGCCGCGCGAGGCCGCGCCCGCCGGCGTCGTGCGCGACCGCGGGGCGGGGCGGCCGACGAAGCGCGACCGGCGCGAGATCGAGCGGCTGCGCGACCCGGACGGCGCCCGCGGGCGCTGACCCGCTCCGTCCCGAGGGGAGGCGGGCTCGAGTCCCGGGACGGCGCGCGACGCAGCCGCGGCGCGGATCCCCCCTAGAGTCCCGCGGCGGCAGCCCGGCGCGCGTGCGCCAGCTCGGTGAGGATCCGAGCCCGCAGCCCGTTCGACCGCTCCGCGAACGCACGCTGCTCGGCGGCGTAGCGGGCCTTGCCGGCCGGCTCCTCGATGCGGACGGCCTCGAGCCCCAGGCCCGAGACGTCGTAGGGGCTCGCGCGCATGTCGAGCGAGCGGATGTCGCGCGCCAGCTCGAACGCGTCGAGGAGCAGCTCGCCGGGCACCAGCGGACCCAGCTTCGTGGCCCACTTGTAGACGTCCATGCCGGCGTGGAGGCAGCCGGGCTGCTCGAGGTCGGGCTGCGTCTCGCGCGTGGGCGCGAGCGCGTTCCGCGGTACGGCCTCCGGCGTGAAGAAGCGGAACGCGTCGATGTGCGTGCACGCCAGCCGGTGCGCCTCGACGACCTCGTCGGTCGCGGCCGACCCGAGCCGCAGCGGCAGCCGCTCGTGCCGCTGCTCCCCGGGGCCGACCCGGTAGACCATGGCCCACTCGTGGAGTCCGAAGCACGAGAAGCGGCCGGGGCGGGCGGCGGTGCGGGCGAGGATCCGCTCGACGAAGGACGCCGTGGACCCGCGCGCCGCGAGGTACGCGGACGCGTCGACGTGCACGCCTCCGGGCAGGCCCGCGCTGCGGTCGGCGGCGTACCAGCGCCACCCCGCGCGCTCGTCGCCGGCGCCGTCGGCGAGCACGGCGCCCGCGCCCGGGTGCCACCGCCGCAGGTGCGAGGGCTTGTGGGGGTAGTAGGTGAAGAGGAAGTCGTCGACCTCGTGGGTGCGGCCCGCGAGGCGGCGTGCGCGGAACCCGGCGGAGAGGGCGTCGGCCCGCTCGGCGTGGCGGGCGGCCCGGTCGCGCCAGGAGGCGGGATCCAGCACGGCCGGCAGCGGTCGGTCGGCCGCCCCGGGAGCCGGGTCCGGATCCGGGTGCGGGGCCGGGGGCCGGGCGGCGGTCTCGGGGGCCGTGGTCATCCGTCGAGGCTACCTCCGCGGGCTCGGCGGGCCGGCGCCTCGCGTCCCGGATCGGGCCCCGGCGCCGACCCCTCCCGGATAGGATCGGCGCATGGATGACGACTCCCTTCCCACGCCTCCCGGCGTCGCCGGCTACACGATCACCGAGATCGTCGAGAGCGATTCGCGCGGCGAGCCCCTCTTCGTCTCCGCGATCCACCTCGACGGCGAGCACGTCGCCAACTGGATCTCCACCGACCTCGACGAGGACGACGGCATCGTCGCCGACCTCGACCACGCGTTCGGCGGCCCTGCGACCGACCGCATGTTCCGCCAGGCCGCCGCGATCTTCCCGGACGCCGTGCTCTCGGAGATCCTCCCCGAGCTCGTCAGCTTCCTCTGGGTCGTCGCCGACGTCGCGGGCGTCGCCGACGACCAGGACCTCGACTTCGAGGCCGCCATCCGCGTCGTCGCGGCCGAGGGCGACCTCGACGCGCAGGACCGCGACCTGCTGGGCCGCCTGGACGGCCTGAAGCGCATCGACTGAGCGGCCCCGCCGCACGCCCGGAGCCCCGCCCGCCTGACGCGCGCGGGGCTCCGGCGTACGTTCGGGGGATGAGCGACTCCGACATCGATCCCCTGTCCACCGTCCAGGGCGCCCCCGGCGTCACGCAGGACCTGCCCGGCGAGGGCGACACCGACTCCGCGATCGGCGGCACCGTGCCCGACGGCGAGTCGATCCAGCACGTGGACGACGACGAGGCCCCGGGCGACGGCGGCCTCTCCAGCGGCGGCGACACCCTGGGCTCCGACGAGGACGCCGCCGACACGGGCGCCGGGGACGCGCCCACCGACCTGCCCGCCTGACGCACCGGCCGGTCCGGCCGGTCGTGCCGGACCGGCGGGCCCGGCACGGCCGACGGGCTGTGCACGGTCGGCGCGGCGCATCCACCTCCTCGCGTACGGTGTCGCGGACCCGAACCCGTGCACCACCCGCAGGAGGACCCGATGGCTCCGCGCGCGCCGGGCGACCCGCCCGCGTCGCCCCTCCTCACGCGCGGCTTCCTCGCGCTCGCGGGCTCGTACGGCCTGTCCACGCTCGGCGACGCCTTCCGGATGGTGGCCGTCAACGTCTGGCTCGTCGAGGTGCTCGGCGGCTCCCTCGGACAGCGGCTCGGCCTGGTGCTGCTCGCCAACGTGCCGGGGATCCTCTGCGGCGGACTGGCCGGCGTGGTCGCCGACCGCGGGGACCGGTTCGCCATCCTGCTGCGCACCGACCTCGCCCGCATCGGCGTCGGACTCGGCCTCGCGGTCGCCATGGGGGCGGGGGCGCCGATGCCCGCGCTGCTGCTCGTCGGCGTCGGCAACGCGCTCGGGGTGCTGTCGTCGGCCGCCTCCTTCGCCGCGCTCTCGGCGCTGGTGCCGACGGGCGCCATGCTGCGCGCGAACGGGCTCCTCGAGTCCGCGCAGCGCGTGGCGCAGGTCGCGGGCCCGGCGCTCGCCGCCGTGGTGCTCACCGCCGGCGGCCCCGTGGCGGCGGCCCTCGTCGACAGCGCCTGCTTCCTCGCCTCGTCCCTCCTCCTCGCCGGGCTGCGGGCCCGCATGCGGGCGGCTCGGGATGCCGGGCCGCTCCCGGGCGGCCGTGGCGCGGGCGTCGGGGCCGGGCTCGCGAGCGGGCTGCGCATGGTGCGCACGGACGGCCGGCTGCAGGCGTTCCTCACGGTGTCGGCGGCCGTCGCGTTCCTCACGGCCTGCACGAGCGTGGCCCTGGGGCCGCTCGTCACGGGGGTGCTCGGCCGGGAGCCCGCCGCCGGGCAGCTGCTCTACGGCATCACGGGAGGCGCGGCGCTCGCCGCGGCCGTCCTCACGACCGCGCTCGGGACCGAGCGGCGGGCCGCCCCCGTCCTCCTGGTCGGCGTCGTGGGGCTGTGCCTCGCGCAGGCCGCGCTCGGCGCGTCACCGGGCCTCCCCGTCGCGGTCGTCGCCGCCGCCGTCGCCGCCGCGGCCAGCGCACCGGTCACGGTCGCCGTCAGCACGCTCCTCAAGGCCACGGTCCGCACCGACCACCTCGGGCGGATCGCCGGCATCGACCGGGTGCTGGACGACACCGCCATCGTCGTCGGCCACGTCGCGGCGCTCGGGGGCCTGGCCGCGGCGGATGCCCGGCTCGTGCTCGTGGGCTCGGCGGTGGTCGTCCTCCCGCTCGTCGTCCCGGCGATGCTGCGCCTCCGCGCGCGGCCCGCGGCGGCGGCCGTCGGTCCCTGACCGCGACGGCCCGCGGATGCGGGACCGGATCGGCCCGCGGGTTCGGGACCGGGCCGGCTCGCGCCGGGCCGGCTCGCCGGTGCGGGACCGGTCCGGCTCCCGGCCGGGACCGCCGCGCGCCGCATCCGGCGGAGGTGAGGTCAGGGGGCGGCGGGGCCGAGCAGCGTCAGGCGCTCGCGGAGCAGCGCGCGGACGGCGTAGGGATCCGCGACGCTCAGACGACCCTCCTCCGACACGCCGTCGCGGAGCACGAGCGGGAGCACCGACCGCCGGACGACCAGCGCGCCGCGGTTGCGGCCGCGCTCCACGCGCTCCACGGGCTGGGCGAGCGCGTCGTCCGGCACCACGACCACGGCGGCGGCGAACCGGACCCCCGCGGACGCGGCCAGGGAGCGGGCGGCGCCGACCAGCCACGTGACGGGCGCGTCGCCCGCGGCGAACGCGCCGTCCGGATCCGGCACGACGGGCTGCAGCTCCCCGCGCACGAGCTGGACGGCGACGCCCCAGTCCTCGGAGCTCAGGGCGAACAGGCCCGCGGGCGCGAGCACGACGTGGTCGACCTTGCCGGCGCCCGTCAGGGGACGGACGTCGTGGAAGATCGTCGCGCCCATGCCGAGCGAGGCCGCCGCCCGGGCCGTCGCCTCCTCCGCCAGGGCCTTCGCGAGGAGCCAGCGGATCTCGCGCGGAGCGCGGCGCACCAGCTCGGGCGACCAGGGATCGAGCCCCGGGTCGCCGCCCGGCGTCGCGCCCTGCCAGGCCGCCACGCGGTCGAGGTAGTGGGCGCGGGCCAGCGCGCCCGCGACGCCGTGGACGGAGGCGCCCAGGCGGGTGCCGGATCCGGCCGCGGGCGCGTACCCGGCGCCATCGGGGTGGAGCGGGTCGTCGTCGCCCGCGGACCGGCCCTGCCCGCGGTCGTAGGCGGCGCGGTCGTCCGGGTCGCCGACCAGCTCCCACGCGCGCTGCACGGCGTGGAACAGGTGCGCCTCGCCGCCCGTGTCCGGGTGGGTCGCGCGCACCAGCCGCCGGTACGCCGCGCGCAGGGCCGTCGTGTCCGCCGCGGGATCCACGCCGAGCACCTCGTACGGGGTGCGGTCGGCGGGGCTGCCCGCGCGGCTCACTCGGCCGGGTAGGCGGGCGCGGTGCCCGTGGCCGCCGCGGCGTCCCCGTCGGCGGCCTCCCACGGCGCCGGGATGCCGTAGTAGCGCTCGAGGAACTCCTGCACGCGCGCCTGGCGCTCGTCGGCCGGCACCTCGGGGAAGGACCCGTCGTTCAGGCAGAAGAAGTCCTGCGACCGGCGCTTGAGGAGGCCGGGCAGGAGGTCGAGGCCCGCACGCGACGTCGTGTCGACGTACAGGACCTTCGCGTTCTCCTGCTGCACCGCGCGCGCCGTCATCTGGGCGTAGTAGTGGTACAGCGAGTTGGTGACGGAGATGTCGGTGCTCGACCGGAAGCGGCTCAGCTGCGTGCGGTGGAAGTCCTCCGCGAACTCCTGCTCGAGCTCCAGGAGGACGCTCTTGCGCAGCGGCGTGGCCGCGTGCTCGAGGTGGCGCGTGATGAGGCGGCCGAACCGGTCCATCAGCAGGCGGCGGTTGACGCGCGCCGAGTTCTCGAAGCCGCTGCGGTCGGAGTCGTTGTCGCCCAGGCCGATGCGCGTGGACGCCTCGATGAACTTCGTGATGCCGCCCGGGGAGAAGAACATGCCGGGCTGCACGGGACGGCCGAAGAACATGTCGTCGTTGGAGTACAGGAAGTGCTCGCTGAGGCCGGGGATGTGCTGCAGCTGCGACTCGACGGCCTGCGAGTTGTGCGTGGGCAGGGCGTCGGGGTCCGTGAAGAACTCCTCGCTGCGCACGAACGTGACGGCGGGGTGGTCGGCCAGCCACGCGGGCTTCGGGGAGTCGGTGACGATGAAGATGCGGCGCACCCAGGGCGCGAAGAGGTACACGGAGCGCAGCGCGTACTTGAGCTCGTCGATCTGGCGGAAGCGCGCCTCCGAGTCGTCGCCCTCGCCCACGACGACGTCCTTCATGCGCTCGGCGCGGCGCTTCTGGAACTCGGGGTCGTTGCCGTCGACCCAGGAGAAGACCATGTCGATGTCGAAGGTGATGTCGGACGCCTGCGCGTCGAACATGCCCCGCAGCGTCCGCCACTCGTGCCCGTACATCTCGACCGTGGCGGGCACGACCTCGGCGGCGGGGAGGATCTCGCGCGTGAGCGAGTTCTCGACGGGCCACACGATGTTCTCGCCCTCGAAGCGGAAGAACTGCAGCTCGACGGCGGTGGAGGCGCCGTAAGCGAGGAGGCCGTCGGGCTCGATCCGGGGTCGGTAGAGGCGGAAGATGCCGGCGTCGGGGTTGTCGGTGAGGCGGCCGTCGGCGACGAGCAGCGGCGGACGGCGGCGGCCGTCGACGGTCTTCGCGTACAGGGGCTCGTCGACGCAGTCGGCCACGAGGGCGCGCACGACCGTGTCGCGGTTCTGCACGTCGATGGCGATGACCGGCCGCTCGTCGTTGCCGCGGATGAGCCAGAAGTCGATGCCGGTCGCGAGCAGCGCGTCCCGGATGAAGAGGAGGTCGGTCACGAGCGCCTGGTGCGGCGTGAGCGTGCGGTTGACGAGCGTGGCGAGGCCCTTGCGGACGAGGACGTCGGGGCGGTGGTGCGTGGTGGGCCACGTGGCGGGGGCGGGGGCGACGGCGTCGTCCTGGCGGGAGAACTCCTCCTCGCTGGTGGCCGGGTCGACGGTCGGCTCGAGGGCCACGTTGAACTGCCGTGCGCTGCCCGCCATGGACCATCCCCTTGCTGCGTCTCGTGTGCCGTCTGCGTGCGCCCGACCCGACGGGTGGCGACGGATCATCCTATCCGGCGCGGGGTCGAGCCCCCGGCCGGGGGCGGCGGTCAGCCCTCGACGTCGGCGGCGGGGAGGGCGTCGACCTCCCACACGACGGGGGCCTCGAGGAACGGGTGGGTCGCGGGATCCGGCGGCGGGAGGATCGTCCGCGGCACGTCGTGCCAGCGCAGCTCCGCGAGCTCCTGGCCGCCGGGGACCGCGTAGACGACGCACTCGATGCGCTCGTCCGCGGCACGGCCCTCCTCGAGGGCGAGGTCGGGCACCTCGTAGGGGCACTCCCCGCCGGAGGTGATGCCGCCGAGGCTCCGCTGGATGATGTCGACCTCGGTGCCGTCGGCGAGGAAGGGACGCAGCACCGGTCCGCTCTGCGGGCCGCCCTCGCCCTGGAGCCAGCGGGTCTGCACGAACGCGAAGTACGGGGTGCTTCCGGCGAACCGGTCACCGTCCTCGTAGCCGGACCAGTACGTGGGCTGCCCCTCGGCGACGCCCAGCAGCGCCGCCGCGACCACGTCGCCCGCGCCGCCGTCGGCCGCGACGCTCGGGAGGGCCACCACCTCGCCCGCGGGGACGCGCTGGCCGGGGACGGCCTCCGACGGTCCCGCGGCCATCTCGACGGCGTCGAAGGGGGGCGGCGGCGGACCGGCCGGGCCCTCGACGCACCCGGCGAGGAGGAGGGCCGCGGCGAGCGCCGCACCGGGGACGGCGAGCGCGCGCGGTGCCCGGGGCCTCCCGATCGGACGCGGCGTGCGGACGGCGGTGCGGATGCTCATGGTCTCCCCCGGGGCTCGCCGTCGAGCGTGCCAGGCGGATCGGGACGGCGGCAACTCGGGGGCGCGCGGGCGGGGGCGGGGCCGTCGGCTGCGTCGGCGGTGGAGGCGTCGGCGGAGGCGGCAGCGGAGGGCGGCGGCGCGGGGGCACGGCGGCGGATGCGAGGATCGCTCTCACACGTCCCCGCACGACCGCGCACCGGAACGGGCCGCGGCCGTCGAGCGGGACGCCCGGGAGGAGACCCATGGACCAGCCCACCGTCCGCTCCGTCGTGCCCGCCCGGACGCGCGGGGACCTGGTCGCGCTCGGGCCGTCCGTGGCGGCGCTGGCGGGCGGATCCGGCATCTTCGCCGAGCCGCACCCGCACCTCACCGGGCTGGTGGACCTGCAGGCGCTCGGCTGGCCGGCGCTCGTCGTGAGCGACGCGGGCCTCGAGATCGCGGCGACCTGCACCATCGCGGAGGTCGCCGCCATCGCGCCCGCGGAGGGCTGGGCCGCGCACCCGCTGTTCCGGGAGGCCTGCACCGCGCTCTTCGGCTCCACGAAGATCTGGCGCGTGGCGACCGTCGGCGGGAACATCTGCTCGGCGCTGCCGGCGGGACCCATGACCGCCCTCGCGGCGGCCCTCGACGCCCGGGCGCTCGTGTGGCGCGCGGCGGTCGGCCCCGCGCCCGCGCACGACGAGCGGATGCCCGTGGCGGAGCTCGTGACGGGCGACCGGACCACGGCGCTCCGGCCGGGCGACGTGCTCCGCTCGATCCACGTGCCGACGTCGTCGTTGCGCGCCCGCACGGCGTTCCGGAGGATCGCGCTGTCGCCCCTCGGCCGGTCGGGCTCGGTCGTGATCGGCCGGCTCGACGAGGACGGGTCCGTCACGGTGACGGTGACGGGCGCGACGCTCCGACCCGAGCAGCTGCGCTACGACGCCCTGCCCGCCGCCGCCGCGCTCGCCGACGACGTGCGCGCGATCGGGTCCTGGTTCACCGACGCGCACGGGGCCGCGGACTGGCGTCGGGCGGTGAGCGCGCTGCTCGCGGAGGAGGTCCGCCGGGAGCTGGGCGGCGACCCGACGGATCCCGCGACCACGACGACGGCAGGAGCGCACCCGTGAGCATGACCGTGGACGGCCGCGAGATCGCCGGGGACCCGGCACCCGGCCAGAGCCTGCGCACCTGGCTCCGGGAGCACGAGGTGCTCAGCGTCAAGAAGGGCTGCGACTCGGGCGACTGCGGCGCGTGCACGGTGCTCCTCGACGGCGAGGCCGTGCACTCCTGCATCCTCCCCGCGTTCCGCGCGGAGGGCCGTGCGGTCACGACGGCGGCGGGCCTCGGGACGCCGGGCGACCTGCATCCCGCGCAGGAGCGGTTCGTGGCGGCGGCGGGGTTCCAATGCGGGTTCTGCACCCCCGGGATGGTCGTGACGGCGTCGACGTTCGGCGAGGAGGAGCTCGACGACCTGCCGCGCCTGATGAAGAGCAGCCTGTGCCGGTGCACGGGGTACCGGGCCATCGACGAGGCGATCCGCGGGGAGCACGGGGGACCGGACCACGCGCACGGCGCGGGCTGCGGCCCGCGCCCCGAGGGGCTGGGCCCGGTGCGGGCGACCGGGCCCGCGGCGAGCGCCGCGCATCCCGTCGCGACGGATGCGGCCGAGGACGAGCGGGCCCAGACGGGCCGCGTCGGCACCTCGCTCCGTGCCCCCGCGAGCGAGCGCGTGGTCAGCGGGCTCGAGCCGTACACGCTCGACGTCCAGGTCCCGGGGCTGCTGCACGTGAGCCTCGTGCGGAGCCCGCACCCGCATGCCCGCATCCGCGCCATCGACGCCACGGCGGCCCTCGCGCTGCCCGGCGTGCACGCGGTGCTCACGCACCACGACTCCCCCGCCACGCTGTACTCGTCCGCCCGGCACGAGGACCGCTTCGACGACCCGGACGACAGCCGCGTGCTCGACGACGTCGTGCGGTTCCGCGGGCAGCGCGTCGCGGCCGTGGTCGCCGACAGCGTCGGGATCGCGGAGGCCGCGGTGCGCCTGGTGCGCGTCGACTACGAGCTGCTCCCCGCGGTGCTCGATCCCGACCGCGCCCGGCGGCCCGGCGCGCCCTTCGTGCACGGCGACAAGGACCCCGCCGTCTCCCGTCTCGCCGACCCGCTCCGGAACGTCGTCGCGGAGATGCACGGCGAGCACGGGGACGTGGCGCGGGGCATCGCCGCGGCCGACGAGGTGGTGTCCGGCACGTGGTCCACGCAGCGCGTCGCGCACACGCACCTGGAGACGCACGCGACGATCGGCTGGATGGAGGAGGGGCGCCTCGTCCTCCGCACGAGCTCGCAGGTGCCGTTCCTCGTGCAGCGCGAGATCTGCCGCCTGTTCGAGCTCGCGCCGGAGGACGTGCGCGTCTTCACGGCGCGCGTGGGCGGCGGGTTCGGCGGCAAGCAGGAGATCCTCACCGAGGACGTCGTCACCCTCGCGGTGCTCGCCACGGGACGCCCGGTGCAGCTGGAGTTCACGCGCTCCGACGAGTTCACCCTCTCGCCGTCGCGGCACCCCATGCGGGTGGGCGTCACGGTCGGCGCCACGTCCGACGGCGTGCTGACGGCGCTCGCCGTGGACGTGCTCTCCGACACCGGCGCGTACGGCAACCACGGGCCGGGCGTGATGTACCACGGCTGCAACGAGTCGATCAGCCTGTACCGCGTGCCCGCGAAGCGCGTGGACGCGCAGAGCGTCTACACGAACAACCTGCCGTCGGGCGCCTTCCGCGGCTACGGCCTCGGGCAGGTGATCTTCGCCGTCGAGTCCGCCCTCGACGAGCTCGCACGGCGCCTCGGCATCTCGGGCTTCGAGATCCGGCGCCGGAACGCCGTCGTGCCAGGCGACCCGCTCATCATCACCGAGGCGGAGGGGCCCGACCTCGGGTTCGGCGGCAGCTACGGGCTCGACCAGTGCCTCGACCTGGCCGAGGCGGCGCTCCGCGACGGCGGCGGGGATCCGGTGCCCGACGGGGACCGCTGGCTCGTGGGCGAGGGCATGGCGGCCGCGATGATCGCGACCATGCCGCCGCGCGGGCACTTCGCGGAGGTGCACGTGGGCATCCGGGCCGACGGCATCGTCACGGTGTCGGTCGGCACGGCCGAGTTCGGCAACGGCACCACCACCGTGCACGCGCAGCTGGCCGCCACGGCGCTCGGCACCACGTCCGACCGGATCTGGATCCGCCAGTCCGACACCGACGCGACGGGCTACGACACGGGCGCGTTCGGCTCCGCCGGCACGGTCGTGGCGGGCAAGGCCGTGCACGTGGCCGCGACCGCGCTCGCGGACCTGCTCCGCGAGCGGGCGGCGGCGCGCACGGGGCTCGCGGCCTCCGCGTTCGCCCTCACGCCGGACGCGCTCGTGGCCCCCGGCGGCGTCGCCGTCGCCGTCGCGGACCTGGCGGGCCCGGACGGCCTGTCGGCCCGGGCGCGCGAGGACGGCGCGCTCCGCTCCCTCGCGTTCAACGTCCACGCGTTCCGCGTCGCGGTGGACCCGGCGACCGGCGAGGTGCGCATCCTCCGGTCCGTGCAGGCGGTGGACGCGGGCACCGTCCTGAACCCCGCGCAGCTGCGCGGACAGGTCGAGGGCGGCACCGCGCAGGCGATCGGGACGGCGCTCTACGAGGAGGTCGTGCACGACGGCGAGGGCCGGATCCTCACGGACGTGCTGCGGAACTACCACATCCCCCAGCTGGCGGACCTGCCCGTGACCGAGGTGCTGTTCGCCGACACGCACGACGACCTGGGGCCGCACGGCGCGAAGTCGATGAGCGAGGCGCCCTACAACCCGGTCGCCCCCGCGCTCGCGAACGCGGTGCGCGACGCCGTGGGGGTCCGGCCGCACGAGCTGCCGATGTCGCGCGACCGGGTCTGGCGGATGCTGCACGGCGGCGGACCGCAGCCGGCCTTCGACAGCCCGACGACGCTCGGGGAGCGGGGGACGCGGGAGTCCTGACGCGGGTCAGCGCCGGGATGCACCGGAGGGGGGACCGCCCGGATGCCGGTCAGCGCGCGGCCGGGCGCCGTCGGGCGACCACGGCCAGCCGGCCCACCGCCCCCACGAGGAGCACGGCGGCGCCCGTGAGGATCGACGGTCCGGGCAGGGTCGCCACGAGCACCGCGCAGCCGACGATGCCGAGCACCTGCAGGACGCGCGGGTACCGCCGGTCGGCGCCGGTCTGCGTGAGCGCGGACGCGTTGGCGACCACGTAGTACAGCAGCACTCCGAAGGACGAGAACCCGACGACGCCGCGGAGGTCGACCGTCAGCACGAGCGCCACGACGACCACCGCCACCGCGACCTCCGCGCGCTGCGGCACCCGGTACCGCGGGTGCACGACCGCGAGCCCGCGCGGCAGGTCGCCCTCGCGCGCCATCGCGAGGGACGTCCGCCCGATCCCCGCGAGGAGCGCGAGCAGCGCCCCGAGGCACGCGGCGGCCGCGCCGACGCCGACGACCGGGACCGCCCACGCCCAGCCGGCCGCGCGCACCACGTCGGTGAGCGGCGCGGTGGATCCCGTGAGCCGCGCCTCCCCGAGCACCCCGAGCAGGGTCACGGCGACGAGCGCGTAGACGACGAGCGCGCCGCCGAGGGCGAGCAGGATCGCGCGCGGGATGGTGCGGGCGGGATCGCGCACCTCCTCCCCCATGGTGGCGATGCGCGCGTAGCCCGCGAAGGCGAAGAACAGCAGGCCGGCCGACTGCAGGACCCCGTAGGGCGTCGTGTCGACGGCGCCGGCGGTGGATCCGGGTGCCGCCGGGCCGGGGCCGCCCGCGACGAGGCCCGCCACGAGCACGAGCGCGAGGACCGCGAGGACGACCGCGATGATCGCGCGCGCCAGCCGGGCCGTCCGGGTGACGCCGAGGCAGCCGACGATCGCGAGGGCCACCACGGCGAGCGCCGCGACCGGCCGCTGCCACGCCGCCGGCACCGCGTACGCGGCGAACGTGAGGGCCATGGCGGCGCAGCTCGCCGTCTTGCCGATGACGAAGGACCAGCCCGCGAGGAAGCCCGGCCACTCCCCCAGCCGCTCCCGCCCGTACAGGTACGAGCCGCCGGAGGACGGGTAGCGGGCCGCCAGCTGGGCGGACGCGGTGGCGTTGCAGAGGGCGACCACGGCGGCGATCGCGAGCCCCGCGACGAGGCCCCCGCCCGCGGCGCGCGCGGCGGCGGGCATGACCGCGAAGATCCCCGCGCCGATCATCGCGCCGAGGCCGAGCACGGTGGCGTCGAGGAGGCCGAGGCGGCGGGCGAGACCCGGCTGACCCGAGGCTGCTGCTGCTGCAGCGGATGCGGCGGTCATGCGCCCTCCCCGTGGATCGGCCCGCGCGTGGTCGTGAGCGGCGCGCCCGCGGTGCCGGCACGCGCGGCGAGCACCTCGGCGAGGATGGAGACGGCGGTCTCCTGCGGCGTGCTCGCGCCGAGGTCGAGCCCGATGGGCGAGCGGAGGCGCGCGAGCTCGGTCTCGGTGAGGCCCTCCTCCACGAGCCGCGCGCGGCGGCGCTCGTGGGTGGCGCGGGATCCCATCGCCCCCACGAACGCCACCGGCAGGCGGAGCGCGGCGACGAGGAGCGGGACGTCGAACCGGTCGTCGTGGGTGAGGACGCAGATGACCGTGCGCGCGTCGACCTCGGTGCGGGCCAGGTACTCGTCGGGCCACTCGGCGACGACCTCGTGCGCCGACGGGAACCGGGCGTGCGTGGCGAACGCGGGCCGCGCGTCGCACACGGTGACCCGGTACCCGAGGAGCACGGCCGCGTCGGCGAGCGCGGCGGAGAAGTCGACGGCTCCGAAGACGAGCAGCCGGGGCGGGGCGGCGGCCACGAGGTGCAGCACGCGCGCGGGTCCGTCGGCGCAGTCCACGGTGGTCGTGCCCGAGCGGCCGGCGGCCAGGCGGGCGGCGAGCTCCGCGCGGATGCGCCGGGCGGCGTCGGCGCCCACGGCCGCGTCGGTCCCGGGTTCGGCGTCCGCGGTGATCCACGTGCCCACGGCCGGCCCGTCGAGCACGAGCGCGAGCGACGCGGCGCGCGACGCGCGGGCGTCCTCGAGGGCGGCGCGCACCGCGGCGGGGATGGGAGCGCGGTGGTCGCCGACGGGAGCGACCTCGACGACGACCACGCCGATCCGACCGCCGCAGGTGAGGCCGACCTGGAAGGCGTCGACGTCGCTCACGCCGAAGCCGGTGAGCACGGGCACCCCGTCGTCGAGCACGCCCGCGGCGACCTCGACCACGGCGCCCTCGACGCAGCCGCCGGAGATGGATCCGATGACGCGGCCCGCCTCGTCGACCGCCATGGCCGTGCCGGCCGTGCGGGGCGCGCTGCCGAGCACGTCGGTGACGCACGCGACCGCGAGCCGTCGGCCGTCGGCGAGGGCGTCGAGCACCTCCGCGGCGATCTCGAGCACGGCACCTCCGGACGGGAGCGCCCGGGCGGGGCGCGGACAGGCGAAGGGTACCGCCCTCGTCAAGCCTCGCACGGCCCCTGCGTAGGGTGGGACGCGGATGCCGGGGGGGCTCCCCGGTGCCGGGCGCCGCATCCGGTGCCGAGGACGAGGAGGCCCGAATGACCCCGACCGCACCCGCCTGGCCCCGCCCCCTCTTCCGCCGCCTCCGACGCGCGTGGCACGACTCGCCCTCCTTCGTGCCGGCGCTCGTCTTCGGGATCCTGGTGTTCGCATGGCTGTGGGCGCTCGACATCGACCGGCCGGCGGAGGGGACGGAGACGGGGACCGTGATCCTGCGCGCCGCGGTCGCCCTCGCCGCCGGCGTCGCGCTGGCGGGAGCGCGACGCGCCACCCGCATGTACCACCCCGGCTCGCCCAGCGAGGTGGAGGTGTCGGAGGCGGCGGAGGACGGCGAGCTCCCGCCGCGAGCGGAACCCGTCGCATGGCAGGGCGCCCTCGAGCGGCGACGGCGGCAGATCCGTCAGGAGGCGTGGGCCGTGCCGCTCGCGCTCGTGATGGTGGTGGCCCTCGCCGTCCTCGCTCCCGCGGGCGGTGTCCTGCCGGTGGCCTACATCGTGTTCCTCGCCCTGTTCGTCCCCTGGGCCGCATGGGTGATCGCCTCGCGAGGCCGCCGCCGCGACGGCGTCGACGCGCTGCTCATCCCGTTGCAGGAGCGGGCGCTCCGCGACGGCGAGGAGCGCGCGGGCTGGGCGCCGCCCTCCCCGCACGGCGGTATCCCGTCGGTGCGGGAGCGTCCCCGCTGAGCGGCGAGCGCTCGACCACGGGCGCGGAGCGGCGTGTGACGGCTCCCTGGATGACGCCGCGTGTCGGTGCGCTCCGCGGGCATCCACCCGCCGGGTGCGACCATCATGTCGAGGGCCCTCCGTCCGGCGTGCCCCACGGGGCCCGCATGCACGACGGGCGCCTCAGACGGAACGCGTCCTCCCGCGTCCCGCCCCTGCCGAGCGAACGGACCCGCATGGTCGACCACCGCGCCCCGAGCACCTCACGCCCCACCCCGCGGACCGTCACCGGCGCCTCGCCGGACACCGGATCCGGCTCCGTCGGCCGCCGCGCGGTGCACCGCGGCCACGTGCTGCACATCGCGGGCGCTCCCCGCGTCGAGGACGCCCGGCAGCACCTCGTCTCCGTCCCCGACGGCGCGCTCGCGGTCGACCCGGCGGGGCGCATCGCGTGGGTCGGCCCGTTCCGCGAGCTCCCCGCCGCGTTCGCCGACGCCCCCGTGCACGGCGACGCGTCCGACTTCCTGCTCCCCGGCTTCGTCGACGCCCATGTGCACTTCCCGCAGACGTACACGACCAGCGCCCACGGCGGCGGGCAGCTGCTGGAGTGGCTCGACTCCTGCGTCTTCCCCTCGGAGGCCCGCCTCGAGGACGAGGGCTTCGCCCGGATGATCGCGCGGGACTTCACCCGGCGGCGGGTCATGGCGGGCACCACCAGCGCGCTCGTGTTCGGGTCGGCGTTCCCCCACGCGCAGGACGCCCTGTTCGAGGCATCCCGCGACGCCGGCCTGCGGCTGGTGAGCGGCCGCGGGATCCAGACGGTCGGCTCCGGCCCCGCCACCCCGCTCCTCACCTCGGAGGAGGACGCCATCTCGCTCTCCTGCGCGGAGATCGACCGCTGGCACGCCGCCGACACGGGCGACGCGACCACCGCCCTGCTGCAGGTCGCGATCGTCCCCCGCTTCAGCCTCTCGGTGACGCCCACGACGTTCCGCGGGCTCGGCGAGCTCTACGACGTGGCGCGGGGCGAGGGCGTCTACTTCCACTCGCACCTGAACGAGAACGACCGGCCGGGCACGGGCGAGATCGCGGCCGTCCGCCAGGTGTACGGCACGGAGACCTACCTCGACACCTACGACGGGCGGTTCCTGCCCGGGTCCGAGCGCGGCGGGTCGAGCCTCCTCGGCCGGCGCAGCATCCTCGCGCACGCCGTGCACTGCCAGGACTCCGAGCTCGCGCGGCTGCGCGACACCGGCAGCAGCATCGCGCACTGCCCCACGTCGCAGCAGTTCCTCGGCTCGGGCACGATGCCGTGGCGGCGCACGCGCGCGTCGGGCGTGGACGTGGCGATCGGATCCGACGTGGGCGCCGGGGACGAGTGGCTCGTCTCGCGCGTGCTCAACGACGCGTTCAAGGTGCACCTGTCGGAGCCGGGCGACGCGGGCGTGGAGCTGGACGCGGCCGAGCTGCTGTTCCTGGGCACGCTCGCCGGCGCCCGCGCGCTGGACATGGAGGAGCGCTACGGCAACCTCGACGTCGGCAAGGACGCCGACTTCCTGACGATCACGCCCGACCGGTGGGAGCCGCTCGCCCTGACGCTCGCGCACGGCATCCGCTCGGACGACGCGGCGCGCGCGACCGACCAGATCCTCTTCACCCTCCTGATGGGCCTCCGCGAGCCCGCGATCACGGGCGTCCACGTGCAGGGCCGGCGGGTGTCGGCGGGCTGAGGAGCGGCCGTCGCCCGGCGTCCGCCGCCGAGGGGCGGGCGTCAGCCGGCGTCAGGAGCTGAGCAGGCGGTTCTCGTAGGCGTGCACCACGATCTGCGCGCGGCTGCGGAGCTCGAGCTTGCCGAGGATGCTGCTGATGTGGGTCTTCACGGTCGTCTCGCTCACGAAGGCGGCCGCCGCGATCTCGCTGTTGCGGAGCCCCTTCGCCGCGAGCAGGAACACCTCCCGCTCCCGCGGCGACAGCGCGGCGAGCGCCCGCTCGGGCCGCTCGGTCGCGGAGGCGCGGGCGTGCTCCGCCACGAGGTCGACGAGCGGCGTGGGCGCCGCGTCGCCGGCGTGCACCGCGCGGACGGTCTCCAGGAGGGTCTCGGGCGTCGCGTCCTTCGTGATGAACGTGCTCGCCCCGTGCCGCATCGACTGGAACAGCGCCTCGCGCTGCTGGAACGTGGTGAGGATCACGACCTTCGGCCGCGACCCCGGCTCCCCCTCGACCGCGTCCGGGTCGTCGCGCGTGATCCGGTGCGTCGCCTCGATGCCGCTCATCACCGGCATGCGGATGTCCATGAGGACCACGTCGGGGCGCGTCCGCGTGACGAGGTCGACGGCCTCCCGCCCGTCGGTCGCCGAGCCGACGAGCTCCAGGTCGGGCTGGGACTCGATGAGCATGCGGATCCCGTAGATGAACAGCCGCTGGTCGTCGACGACGACGATGCGGATGCGGCGGGGCGCGGCGGCGGTCATGACGCGTCCCCGTCCGGGTCGGCGCGACCGGAGCCGGGTGCGGCGTCCTCGTCGCCGGCCGCGTCCCCGGCCCGGGCTGCCGGGTCGCCCGCGTCCGCGTCCTCGCGCGGTCCCTCCGCCGCGCCCCGCCCGTCCGCCGCGCGCCGCCCGTCCGACGGGTGCTCCCCGTACGTCGGCAGGAACGCCGTCACCAGGTAGCCGTCGGCCGTCTCCCCCTCCTCCGGATCCGTGCGCTCCGCGGTCAGCCAGCCGCCGGCGAGCCGCGCGCGCTCCTGCATGCTCCCGACGCCGAACCCGCCGCGGGGACGGGGCGGGGGCAGCTTCGACGGCGGCTCCGGCGGCGTCCCCGAGCCCGTGCTGCGCACCGTCAGGGCGAGGCCGGGGCCCTCCCAGACGAAGGAGACGTCGACGGTCGCGATGCCCCGCGTGTGCTTCAGCGCGTTCGTCAGGCTCTCCTGCACGATCCGGTACACGCTGAGCTGCTGCGACGGGGTGAGGCCGCCGGGCCTCCCGGTCGTGCGCAGGTCGACGCGCATCCCCGTGGCCGCCATGCCGCGGACGAGCGCGGGCAGGTCCGCCAGGTTCGGCTGCGGCCGGTGGCTGTCGTCCGTGAGCTCCTCGATGAGCCCGCGGAGGTCGAGGAGCGCCGACCGGGCGGTGCCCGCGATCTCCCGCAGCGCCTCGTCCGTCGTCTCCGGTCGGGTCTCCCGGAGGAACCGCGACCCGTCGGCGACCGCCACCACCACGGCGAGGGAGTGCGCGAGGACGTCGTGGACCTCCTGCGCGATCCCGCTGCGCTCCTGCGCGATGCGCAGCTCCACGCCGGCGACCTCGAGGTCCGCCTCGGCGCGCACGAGCCGGGCGCGGTCGCGCACCAGCCGGGCGCGGTCCGGGAGGAGGCGCCCGCCCCGTCGCAGCGCGACGCCCAAGGCCCCCGCGGCGACGTACATGACGGCGGCGATGCCGGCGAGCAGCAGCGCCCATCCCACGGACACGCCCTCCCCGTACGGCGCGGGACCGAGGCCCTGCCAGGCGCTCCCGTAGCCGGACGCGGAGATCGCGAAGCCGAGGCACACCGCCTGGAACGCGCCGACCGCGAGCGCCGCGACCTGCATGCCCGCGCTCCCCGTGCGGCCGATGGCGAAGGCGACGACCGGCGCAGCCGCCGCGACCGGCCACGTCGTGGGATCCGGCGGCGCGACGAGGGCGAGCAGCGACGTCACGCCCGAGGCGCCGAGCATCTGCAGGGCCGGCACCACGAGCACGATCGCGAGCGCGGACCGCGGGGCCGTCCGGGCGATCGCGATAGCCGCGGCGTACGCGGCGACGGTGACCGCGTAGGCGTAGCCGTGCTCCGGCAGACCGCCGCCGAGCCCGACCAGCAGGAACAGGAGCAGGAAGGCCGTCCCCGCGGCCGGCTCCACGTACGGCCGGAGGCGGGAGCGGAGTCGTCGGGGCATGCCCTCACGCTAGGGCGGCACCGCCCCGGATCCGAGGGCCGGCGCCCGACGTCATCCGAAGGGACGAGCGGCGCCCTGGCGTCCGTCAGCCGTGGAGGTCGCCCTCATCGGCGCCCCCGTGCCCGCCGGCGTCCGGATCCTCGCCGACGACGGACAGGGGGAAGCCGGGCATCAACGGCGCGTAGGAGCCGGTGTGGTGCATCGTGCCCGTGGTCACCACGTGGTGACCGCCGTCGTCGCCTCCCCCGGCCTCGGGATCGTCCGGACCGTCGTCGCCTCCCCCGCCGCCCAGGAGCCGGCGCGTGAGGGCCGCGCCCGAGGCGAGGAGGGCGTCGAGCGCCGCCGCGAGGTCGTCGTCACCCGGGGCGCGACCGGCGATCGCGGCGCGCAGCACCGTCCGGCGCATGAGCTCCTTGGCGAACGATCCCGTCGTCCCCTCCGCCTCCCGGGCCGCGTCGTCCAGCGCGTCCTCCCCCACGGGCAGCCCCGCCGCGTACCGGCGGAACAGGCGGATGCGCGCCTCCGGGCCGGGCAGCGGGATCTCGACGGCGAGATCGACCCGACCCGGGCGGGTCGCGAGCGCGCGCTCGAGCGTCTGCACGCGGTTCGTGGTCATGACGAACGCGACGTCCGCGTCGCTGTCCAGCCCGTCGAGGGCGTCGAGCACCTCGAACAGGAGGGGCTGCGGCGAGGTGTGGCGCTCCATCGCGACCAGGTCGATGTCCTCGAGCACGACGATGGACGGCGCGAACGTCCGGGCGATCTCGGCCGCCTGGGTGATGTACCGGATGCTCGACCCCGTCAGGACGACGGCCGTGACCCCGGGAGTCCGGGACAGCAGGTGCCGGATCGTGAGCGTCTTGCCCGTTCCGGGAGGGCCGTACAGGAGCACTCCGCGCTTCAGGTGCTGGCCCGCCGCCCGGAGCGCGTCGCGGTGGTCGCCGATGCCGACGACGTGCTGCACGACCTCCTCCAGCACGCCCCGCTCGAGCACGACCGCGTCCTCCGGCACGTCGGGTCGGACCACGAACGACGCGCCCGCGGACGCGCCGAACTGCGTGGCCTGGAACGAGAGCACCTGGCCGCGCAGCACGCTGCGGGCGATCATCAGCTCGCGCAGGCGGTCGAGGAAGGCGGTGACGGCGTCGTCGTCCGCGCCCATGACCTCCAGCTGCGCGTCCTCCCGCCCGAACTGCGGCGCGGCCCCGCGCTGCACGACCACGAGGGGGACGCCGTCGTGCTCGAGGAGGCGCACCCCGAACTGCACGACCCGGCGCCGGGTCGCGGGGCCGGTGTCCCGATCGGCGTACGACACGGGGCCGGGGGCGAAGCGGACGTGCGCGTTCGCGATCAGCTCCGACATGGACGTGTGGAAGCGCTGCTCGCCGCCGGTGGACCCGATGAGGCTCCCCGGGGCGGATCCGGCGAGCTCGTCGAGCGCGATGTCCGCATCGACGAGGCGGTGCGCGACCACCTGCTCGACGACGATCGGCAGCGTCGTCGCGTCGCACCCGAGGTGGACCGAGATCGCGTCCCCCAGCGGCGTGCGGTCGCCCGCCCTCTCCTCGGACATCGCCGTCACGCGCGCGAGGTACCCCGCGACGGCGCGCATCATCTCGCGGTCGAGCTCGTCCATCGGCATGCGGCACCCCGTCTCCGGCCGCCCGGCGCGACCACCCCGACCGTAGCGGGGCCGGCGTCGGGCCTGCGGAGCGCGTGCCGACGGGTGCCGGCCGGCTCAGCCGGCGTCGCCGTCGCGCTCCTCGGGCTCCAGCAGCCGGAGCCGCACGCGGTGCGCCACCACGACGAGGGCGAGCCAGGCGACGGCGAGGAGCCAGCCCGCGAGGACGTCGGTCAGCCAGTGGTGGCCCAGGTAGACGCGGCTGAGGCTCACGGAGGCGGCGAAGGCGACGGCGATCCCGTAGGTGAGCACGCGCGTGGAGCGCCGCATCTGCCGGAGCACCAGCAGGTAGGCGACGATGCCGGCGACGACGCTGGCGTTCAGCGTGTGGCCGGACGGGAACGACGGCGACGTCTCGTACGGCGGCACGGCATCGGTGCGCGGCGGGCGGTCGCGGCCGAGGAGCTCCTTGCCGACCTCCGTCATCAGCAGGGATCCGGCTCCCGCGACGAGGCCGAGCACGATCGGCACCCACTGCCGGCGGCGGATCGCGAGGGCGACGATCACCGCGAGGCCCACGATCGGGACGGCGTAGACGCCGGCGGCCTCGGTGAACACGGTCATCGCGGTGTCGAGCCACGGGGAGCGGACGTCCATGGCGAGGCGCAGCACGGGCTCGTCGAGCAGGGCGACGCTGTCGTCGTCGGTGACGGCCACGTACAGGCCCGCGAAGAGGCTGGAGGCGACGGCCATCACGACCAGCCCGAGGGCGAGGACGGCCGCGAAGGTGCCCGACGGCCCGACCCGCCGCGCGACGCCGCCCGCCGCGCGGACGACGCGGCCGGGCGGCCGGTCGCGACGGCGCCGGACCGGCAGGCGGTCGCCCGAGGATCCGGGCCGGGTCACCCGTGGACGAGCGCGGACGACGGCACGCGGTCACGCTGGCGGACCGCGGCCGAGATGAGGCCCACGACGCCCGCGATGACGCCCACGACGAAGGTCGCGATGCCGCCGAGGATGCCCATGAGGACGATCCCGAACGTCCCGGCGCCGTCATCGATCGCGGCGACGCCCGTCTGCGCGCTCCAGGTGGCGAGGATCGCGAGCCCGAGGGCGAGGACCAGCGCGACCACCGTGCAGCCGACGAGGTACCAGCCCCAGCCGGCGCCGCGCGCACGGGCCACGGCGAGGACGACGGCGACGAGGATCGCGAGCACGGGCACGCCGAGCGACAGGGTGAGGGCGAGGGCGGACGCGGTGTCGGGATCCATGCATCGAGCGTAGGCCGCGCGGCGGGGTACGGCGAGGGACGGGCGGACGGCTCCTAGCATGGGCGGATGGCGGGAGCACGGGGCGCGGACGACGACGACGTCGCGCGCATCGCGGGGGTCGTCCTCGCCGCGGGTGCGGGCGTGCGCTTCGGCGGCCCGAAGGCGCTCGCCGCCCGTCCCGACGGCACGCCCTGGCTGGCGACCGCGATCCGCGCGCTCGCCGAGGCGGGCTGCTCGCCGGTGCTCGTGGTGCTCGGCGCCGCCGCCGACGAGGCCGCGGCCCTGCTCCGCACGCTCCCCGTGGCGGTCGACGCGGTCGTCGTCCGCGCCGACGACTGGGCCGACGGGTTGTCCGCCTCCCTGCGCGCGGCGCTCCGGGCCGCCGCCGCCCTCGATCCGATGCCCGTCGCGCTCGCGGTCGTCCCGGTGGACGTCCCCGACCTCGACGCGGCCACCGTCCGCCGCGTCCTCGGCGCGGCACCCGTCGACCCGGGCACGCTCCGCCAGGCCGTCTTCGGCGGCCGTCCCGGGCACCCCGCGCTGCTCGGCCGCGCCCACTGGGACCCGCTCGCCGCGCACGTGGGCGGCGACGCCGGCGCACGCGCCTACCTCGCCGCCCACGACGCGCGGCCCGTGGAGGCGGCCGACCTCAGCTCGGGAGAGGACGTCGACCGGCGCTCCTGAGAGCGTCAGGAGTTCGACTCGGAGTGCCCACCTGCGCCGTCGACGACCGGGTCGAGGTGCGGATGGGAGCTCGCGATGCCGCTGACGGCGTTCGCGAAGCAGCGCGGGCGGGCCTTCGCGGGACCCGTCGCCCCCCGTAGCGGGCCTTCACGATGTCGGACTCCGGGAGCGCGCATGCGCCCCCGTGGGCTTGGATGTCCCCGTCGGCGATCTCGTCGATGCCGGACGCTCCCGCCGACCGGCGGTGCAGCGCCACTGGCCTCAGCGCCCCAGCGCCTCCTCCAGCGCGTGCCAGGCGAGCAGCGCGCACGTGCCGCGCAGCGGGTAGCGGCCCGAGTCCGCCAGCGCGAAGGCGTCGCCGAGCCGGTCCTCGGCGCCGGGCCGGAGCTCGTGGGCGCGGATGAGGGCGCGCAGCTCGACGACGAGCGCCGCGGCCTCCGCGGCCGTGCGCCCCGCGACCAGTTCCGCGAGCATCGACGCGGACGCCTGGGAGACCGTGCAGCCACGGCCGTGCCAGCGGACGGCGATGCGGTCGGCGGCGTCGACCACGCCGTCCGCGCCGTCGCGCGGGTGCGCCGGATCCGCCGCGAGCACCCGCAGGTCCACCACGTCCCCGCACGTCGCGTTCCGCTGCTCGGACGCGCCGAGCACGACGCCCGTCGAGGGGATCCCCGCACCCGGCTCGGCGACGAGCCGCCCCGGCGCCGACTCCGCCCGCAGCGCCGCATCGCTCCCGACGCGGCGCCGCGCGTGGTCGGCGATGAGCGCCGAGGCGACCTGCCGGTCGAGCGTCATCGCCCGACCGCGTACCCCTGCGCCCCGCGCGGGTTCGCGGCGGCCCCGAGGAGTCCCGTGGCCGGATCGCGCGTGACGGCGGACAGCCGGCCGAGCGCCCAGTCCCCGACGACCTCGACCTCGTGCCCGCGGGCGCGGAGCTCGGCGATCACGTCGGCGCCCACCCGGCCCTCGACGACCAGGCCGCCGGGCGTCCACGTGCGCGGCCAGAACGAGCCCGGCACGCTCGTCGTGTGGAACGTCGGCGCGTCCACCGCCGCCTGCGGGGAGAAGCCGCCGACGATCGTCCGCAGCAGGTACGGCAGCTGCCACTGGTCCTGCTGGTCGCCGCCGGGCGAGCCGAGCGCCTCCACGGGCTCGCCGTCGCGCGTGAGGAGCGTGGGCGTGAGCGTCGTCCGCGGGCGCCGTCCCGGCACGAGCGACGACGGCCCGCCCGGCTCGAGCCACGTCATCTGCAGGCGCGTGCCGAGGCAGAACCCGAGCGACGGGATGAACGGCGACGACTGCAGCCATCCGCCCGAGGGCGTGGCGGAGATCATGTTGCCCCAGCGGTCGACGATGTCGAGGTGGCAGGTGTCGCCGCGGGTCTCGCCGGTGCGCGAGACGGTGGGCTCGCCCGTGCCACCGGCGGAGACGGGCGCGTCGCCCTCCACCAGGAGCGGCGGCAGGAACGGCTCCACGCCCGCGACGCGCCCCGGCCGGAGCTCGTGCGACGCCGTGTCCGCGATGAGCGCCCTGCGCTCGTCCGCGTACTCGGCCGACAGCAGCACGTCGAGCGGCGCGCCGCCCGGCACGGCGTCGCCGTAGTAGGCCTCCCGGTCGGCGAGCGCGAGCTTCTGAGCCTCGATGATGCGGTGGATCCCCGCGGCCGTCGCCGGGTCGATCTCGTCGTCCGCGAACCCGTCGAGGATCCGCAGCGCCTGCAGCAGCGCGGGCCCCTGTCCCCAGGCGTCCGTCTTCCAGACGCGGACGCCGCGGAACTCGACGGACACGGGGTCCTCCCACGACGCGCGCGCCGCGGCGAGGTCGTCGGCCGTGAGGAGTCCGGAGTGGTCCGTGCCCGTGGAGTGCCGGTGCGGCGCCCGGACGCTCGCCACCATCTCCTCCGCGACGAAGCCCTCGGCCCAGACGGCGCGGGCGGCGCGGATGCGGTCCGCGCGTCCGCCGTCAGGACCCGCCGCGGTCGACGCCTCGGCGAGGATCCGCTCCATCGCGGCCGCCCACGCGGGGTTCCGCACCAGCGTGTCCGCCACGGGCGCCTCGCCCCCCGGCATCCAGAACTCCGCGGACGCCGCCCAGTGGTCGCGGAACAGGTCGGCCACGCCGGCGATGGTGCGCCCCACGCGCTCGAGCACCGGGTGCCCGTCGCGGGCGTACCCGATGGCGAAGGCCCAGACGTCGGCGAGCTCCCACGTGCCGTGGTCCTCGAGGAGCAGGAGCCACGCGTCGACCGCGGCGGGCACGGCCGCGGCGAGCGCGCCGGCGCCGGGGACGCGGTCGAGGCCCTCGGCGCGGAAGCGCTCGGGCGTCGCGGCGGTGGGCGCGGACCCCTGGCCCATGAGCAGCCGTGGCGCGTCCCGGCCGGCGACGTGCACGACGGCGGTCATGTCGCCGCCCGGGCCGTTGAGGTGCGGCTCGACGACGTGGAGCACGAAGGCCGCGGCGACCGCGGCGTCGAAGGCGTTGCCGCCGCGCTCGAGCACGGCCTGGCCGGTGCCGGACGCCAGCCAGTGGGTCGAGGCGCTCATGCCGAAGGTGCCGCGGAGCGTGGGTCGGGTGGTGAAGGCGTCGGGAGCGCGGAACGTCACAGGGGGTCCTTCCGGTGGGATCCCTCCAGTCGACCACACCGATTCCGCTCCCCGCGGGAATGCGCCCGGCCGCGCGCGGCGTTGACCGGACGACCCGGGAGGCCCATGACTGACACCACTGGCGTCGGATTCCGATCCGAGCGCGGCCCGATCCTCATCGCCCTGATGATGACGACGGGCCTCGTGGCCATCGACGCGACCATCCTCGCCACGGCGGTGCCGTCGATCGTGGACGACCTCGGGGGCTTCGCCTCGTTCCCGTGGCTGTTCTCGATCTACCTGCTCGCGCAGGCCGTGTCGGTGCCCCTCTACGCGAAGCTCAGCGACACGGTGGGCCGGAAGCCGATCATCCTCATCGGCATCGGCCTGTTCCTGCTCGGCTCCGTCCTGTGCGGCCTCGCCTGGAGCATGCCCGCGCTCATCGCCTTCCGCGCCGTGCAGGGACTCGGCGCGGGCGCGGTGCAGCCCATGGCGATCACGATCGCCGGCGACATCTACACGGTCGCGGAGCGCGCGAGGACGCAGGGGTACCTGGCGAGCGTGTGGGCGGTGTCGAGCGTCGTCGGGCCGACCCTCGGCGGCGTGTTCTCCGAGTTCACGAGCTGGCGCTGGATCTTCCTCGTCAACGTGCCGCTGTGCCTCGTGGCCGGCTGGATGATCGTCCGCCGCTTCCACGAGTCCATCGAGCGCACGCGGCACCGCGTCGACTACGCGGGCGCCGCGCTCCTCACGGTCGGCCTCAGCCTCCTCATCCTCGCGGTGCTCGAGGGCGGCCAGGCGTGGGCGTGGGACTCCCTGCCGAGCATCGGCGCCTTCGCGGTCGGCGCGGTGCTGATCGTCGCGTTCCTCCTCGTGGAGCGCCGGGCGGCGGAGCCCGTGCTCCCGCTGTGGGTGTTCTCGCGGCGCCTGCTGCTGACGACCACGCTCGTCTCGCTCGGCGTCGGCGCCATCCTCATCGGCCTCACCTCCTACGTGCCCACGTACCTGGAGGGCTCGCTCGGGGTGACGCCGCTCGTCTCGGGCCTCACGCTCGCCGCGCTCACCATCGGCTGGCCCATCTCCGCCTCCCTCTCCGGCCGCCTCTACCTCCGCATCGGGTTCCGCCGCACCGTGCTCATCGGCATGGCGCTGACGATCGCGGGCACCGGGTCCATCGCCCTGCTGGCGGGCACGCCGACCCTGGCGGGCATCGCCGCGGGCTGCTTCGTCGTGGGCCTGGGGCTCGGCCTCGTCGCGACGCCGAGCCTCATCGGCGCGCAGTCGAGCGTGGGCTGGGGCGAGCGCGGCGTCGTCACGGGCGCGAACCTGTTCGCGCGCTCCATCGGCAGCGCGGTCGGCGTCGCCGTGTTCGGGGCCATCGCGAACGCGATCTTCGCCGCCTCGTCCGGCGGGCAGCGCGATCCGGACGCCGTCATCTCCGCGTCGGGCGCGGTCTTCCTCGCGGTCGGCGTCTGCGCGCTCGCGACCGTCGTCGCGGGCCTGCTGATGCCGGAGTCGCGCGTCGAGGACACCGAGATCGCGCGACCCGCGCCCGTCGTCGACTGACGGGGAGCCCGCGATTCGCGGGAATGCCGACCGCACGCCTAGGGTTGACCTAGATGCATACGTTCGCATGGATAGGGAAGCAGGGCAGCATGGCGCAGGAGATCGAGCTCGGACTGGACACGTTCGGGGACGTCACGGTCGGACCCGACGGACGCGAGCTGCCGTACGCGGAGGTGATCCGGAACGTCGTCGCCGAGGGCGTGCTGGCCGACCAGGTCGGCGTGGACTTCATCGGCCTCGGCGAGCACCACCGCGACGACTACGCGATCTCCGCCCCCGAGGTGGCCCTCGCCGCCATCGCGGCGCGGACGGAGCGCATCCGCCTCGGATCCGCCGTCACCGTCCTCAGCTCCGACGACCCCGTGCGGGTCTTCCAGCGCTTCGCCACGCTCGACGCCGTCTCGGAGGGACGGGCCGAGGTCATCCTCGGGCGCGGCTCCTTCACGGAGTCCTTCCCGCTGTTCGGCTACGAGCTGAGCGACTACGAGCGCCTCTTCGAGGAGAAGCTGGGCCTGTTCGCCGAGCTCGTGAAGGAGTCGCCCGTCACCTGGAGCGGCAGCACCCGCGCGCCCCTCACCGACCACGACGTCTTCCCGAAGACCGCGGCCGGGCACCTCAAGACGTGGATCGGCGTCGGCGGCAGCCCCGAGTCCGTCGTGCGCGCCGCGCGCCACGGCATGCCGCTCATGCTCGCCATCATCGGCGGCGAGCCGCACCGCTTCGCGCCGTACGCCGACCTCTTCGCGCGCGCTCTCGACCAGCTGGAGCAGCCGCGCCTGCCCGTCGGGATCCACTCCCCCGGCTACGTCGGCGAGACCGACGCCGAGGCCCGCGAGGCGTTCTTCCCCGACTACCAGGTCATGCACGCGCGCATCGGCAAGGACCGCGGCTGGCCGCCGCTGGCCCGCGCGTCCTACGAGCAGGAGATCGAGCACGGCTCGCTGTACGTCGGATCCGCCGAGACGGTCGCCCGCAAGATCGCCGCGACGCTGAAGGCCGTCGGCGCCACGCGCTTCGACCTCAAGTACAGCGCCGGACCCTTCTCGCACGAGCGGATGATGGGCGGGATCGAGCGCTACGGCACGGTCGTGGCGCCCATGGTGCGCGACATCCTGGCCTGATCCGCCGAGCCGCTGCGGGGCCGTCTGCGCGTTCGCGATGCAGGCGACCCCGTGCGCGGGTTATCCTGCGATCGTCCCCGGACCAGGGGCATCGCGAGGGACGGGACGGGTGGCGATGACCGGCGCTCCGCCTTCCGCCCGACCCGGCCCCGACGACGCCGGGCGCGACGCCGAGCCGCGTCGGCTCCCCGCCGAGTCCCGGGCGCTCTCCGCCGGGCCGCTCGCCTCGCTCCGGTCGGCGACGATCGGGCTGCTGCAGTACCGCGTCCTGTACCGGGAGATGCGCCGCGCGACCTTCCCCCGCGACTCCCCCACCGGCTCGCAGCCCGGCCCCGACCCCTACGGCCTGGCCGTGGTCGGGGAGGGGACGGCGGTCGGCTACCAGACCGTGTCGCACGACCTCGGCGTCGCCGGTCAGGTCGCGCACAAGCTCGCGGTGCGCACCGGCCGCGGCGTCTTCTGGTCGGTGCAGGCCTTCCCCGACTTCACCGTGCGCTCGTGGCGTGCCGGCATCGACGCGTTCCCGGCGTGGGCGAGCACCGACGTCGCGGTCCTCGCGCTCGGCATCGGCGACTCCATCCGGTTCACGCCCACGCCCCTCTGGGAGTCGCTGCTCGAGGCGTGCATCGTCGAGGTGCGGAGCCGGATGCCCGCGGGAGGCCGGGTGCTGGTCATCGAGGTGCCGCCGCTCGAGATCTCCCCGGTGACGCCCCCGCCCATCGCCGGCGCCGTCGGGCGCCACGCGGACGCGCTCAACCGCACCACGCGCCGGGTCGTCGCCCGCCACGACGGCGTCGACAGCGTCCCGTTCCCGTCCTGGCGCATCCCCGACTTCATGGCGCCGAACCCCGAGGACACCCTGTACGGGCGGGTCTACCGGGCCTGGGCGGAGCTCGTCGTCGACCGGATCGCGCCGGCGTCGTGACCGAGCCCGACCCGGGCTCGCCCGACCTCCGCGCCGGGTGGACCGCGGACGCAATCCGCGCCGCCGAGGCCCCGCTCCTCGCGGCCGGCGCGCAGCTCATGCGCGTCGCCGCCGCGGGCCTCGCCCGCCAGTGCCGCGAGCTCGCCCCGACCGGACCCGTGCTGGTGCTCGTCGGGGCGGGGAACAACGGCGGCGACGCGCTCCTGGCCGCCGCGGAGCTCGCCCGCGAGGGCCGTGAGGTGCGCGTCATCCGCACGGCGTCGCGCCTCCACGAGGCCGGCGCCGCGCGGGCAGCCGCCGCCGGGATCGCCCTCACGCCGTCCGAGGAGCTCGACGACGCCGCCATCCGCGGCCTCGGGCGCCGCGCGTCGCTCGTCATCGACGGGATCCTCGGGATCGGCACCACCGCGAGCCCCGCGCTCCGCGGCGAGGCCCGGCGCGTCGTCGGGGCCCTCCTGAGCGTCGTGCGCGCGGCCGACGGCCCGCGGGTCATCGCGTGCGACATCCCGAGCGGCACGGGCGCGGACGACGGCGCCGTGCCGGATACGACCGTGCTGCCCGCAGACGTCACCGTCACCTTCGGCGCGGGCAAGGCCGGCCTCCTGCGCGAGCCGGCGCGCGGACTCGCGGGGCGCGTGGTGCTGGTCGACGTGGGGCTCGACGTCGCCCGGCTCGGTCCGCCGGCGGTCGCCGCTCGCGCCTGACGGCATCTACCCAGGTGGGGGAACCGCTCGCTACCCTGAGCCCGTGTCCACCGTCCTGACCCGCACGCTGCGCCTCGTCGCCGCGCGCTGGCCGGCGCTCCTCGCCTGGTACCTCGCGGGCTGGCTCGGGCACTACCTGCTCATCCAGCTCGCCGCGGAGCTCGGCGCCCGGAGCGCGCTGGCGGGGCTCCTGGTGCTCCCGCTCGCGATCCTCGCGCGGCTCGGCGCCTTCATCGCGATGTTCCTCGTGCTGCGGGACGAGCTGCCCGCCTTCGCGGGCGCTGCCGCCGCCGGTCGGGACGCCGTGGACCGCGGCCCGCTGCTGCGGCGCGGACAGCGAACGGCCGACCTCCTGCTCGTGAGCATCCTCCCGTTCTTCGCGTTCTACGCCTCCTGGAAGCTGCTCGCCGACGACACCGTCCAGTACGCCACGACGGCGCTCCGTCGCATCGACTACTTCGAGGAACTGCCCGAGGGCGGCCGCGTCCTCGACGTCGCCCTCGACGCACGCACCGTCGCGGTCGTCGTGCTCGCCTTCACCGGGCGGTTCCTGCTGAAGCGCTACGCCGAGCGGCTGCCGCGTTGGACGGCCCTCGTCGCGGTGTACCTCGAGTCGGTCTGGGTCTACCTGACGCTGTTCCTCCTCACGCAGTACCAGGAGCGGGCGCGGGAGTGGATCGACACCCGCGCCGCGAGCGCGTGGGCCGCCGACGTGCGCGCGGGGCTCACCGGGTACCTGGAGCCGCTCGCCGTGCTGTGGGACGGGTTCGGCTGGGTGGTCGGCCAGGTGGGCGACGTGGTCCTCCTCCCCATCGCGTGGCTGACGCTCGCGGGCGTCGTCTACGGGCGCGCGCTCGCGCAGGCGGCGGCCCGGCGGCGCGCGGCGGATCCGCGGCGGGCCCTCGACCGCGGCTACCTGCGCGTGGCCGACCGGGTGCGGGCGCTCCCGGGCGGGGTCCGCCGCCGCGCGGCCGAGGTGGGCGAGGACCTCCTCAGCCGCTGGCGCCCGCTGGTCGACGCGGTGCGCCTGATCTGGCGCGCGGGCGTCCTGTCCATGGGCGTCTTCGTGCTCGCGTACGCCGTGGTGGAGGCGGGATCGTCGTGGCTGCTGCTCGGCGCCGTCCGGGCCATCGGGCCGCACGACCTGGTGACGTGGTGGATGAACGTCGACGACCTGCTGGGGTTCGGCGTCGACGTGGTGCTGGAGCCGCTGCGCATCTGCCTGATCGCGGCGGCGTACGACCTGTGCCTCCGCCGCCTCGAGGAGCGGCGCACGGCGGCGGGCGAGCCGCCCGTGGCCCGGGAGGCCGAGGACCCCCGGCCGGTCACAGCGTGACGCGGAGGTAGCGCGGCAGCTGGTCGACGGTCTGCACCGCGAGCCGGAGGTCGGCGTCCTCGCCCGCGTCGACCGGCACGAGGAACCCCACAGCGGCCTCGTACCGGCCGAGCCGCGTGGAGTCGCAGCCCGTCGTCGTGGGGTCGTCGAAGTCGAGGCCGAGGTAGCTGGAGGACGCGGGCTCCCAGGTGCGGGCCGAACGGTCGCCGTCCGCCTCGTCCAGCATCAGGGTGCATCCCTCGGACGCCCAGTCCACGATCGCGTGCGGGATGACGGTCATGCGCACGACGACGAGGTCGGTGCCCACCGGGAGCTCCCGTTCGACGCCCGGGTCGCTCGACCAGCGGATCCGGTCGGCGCCGTCCACGCGCCACGTGGTGGTCCCGAAGTCCGTGTCCGCGCCGACCGCCACGTCGACGGGCTCCACCGGCCGGCCCTCGCGGAACCCGCCCCACTCGTTCTGGAAGACGATGCCGACGGTGAGGGGCGCGAGCACCAGGGTCGCGACGAGGGCGACGCGGTTCCTCCGCCACCAGCCCGTCATCGTCGGCCCTCGACGGGCTCGTCCGTGGTCACGGCGTCCGCGACGGACAGGCGGGACAGGTCGACGGGGATCACGAGGAGCGAGTCCGTGCGGGCGTCGTCGGTCGCCGCGAGCCGGACCACCGCGTCGGCCGTTCCCTCCGACGGCACGGCGTCGCGCGGCACCTCGAACATGAGCGGCCCGTGCACCGGGATGCCGACGGCCAGCGGGCGATCCGCGACCGTGGCGAGGCCCGGCCGGGTGGAGGCGCTGTACACGTCCTCCCCCAGCACGAGCTCCGCGGTGCGGCGGCCCGCCGCGTACTCCGTCACGACGGCCTCCGCGGTCACGTCGACCACGACCCACACGCCGGTCGTCTCCCCCACCCAGCCGTTCGACGCGGTCACGCTGCGCGCCGCGCGGACGTCCTCGACGGTCGCGGCGACGTTGCGGCCCCGCACCTCCTCGCCCGCGCGGCCGTGCACCTCGATGGGCGCCTGCCACTCGGACTGCGTGGGCGCCGTCCGCAGGATGAGGGACGCCGTCGCGATCACCGCGGCGAGCGCGGCCGCCGTGCCGATCCGGCGGAGGGCCTCGCGGCGCGCGGGCGTCACCCGTCCGCCCCCGCGCCGACGTCCTCGAACGGGACGGTGGCCCGCGCCTGCACGAACGGCTCCTCGAAGCGCTCGCCGTAGGTCACGAACCCCTCGGCACGGTAGGTCTTGTCGTACACGTCGACCGGCAGGTCGGCTCCCGCCTCGGCCTGCACGGCGTCGCCGTCGACCTCCCAGACGAACGCGAGCTCCATGGGCACGTGCGGCTGCAGCTCGGGGCGGGAGGTGCCGTCGGCGAGGAGGAGGACGGCGACCGGATCCGTCTCCTCGTCGATGCCGGCGATGCCGACGGGGCGCAGGTTGTCGGCGGCGCCGGTGCCCGAGGCGGTCGAGACGGGGCCGTCCCAGACGTCCTCCACCGTCGCGACCACGGCGAGGAGCCGCCGCCCGTCCTCCGGCTCGAGGCCCGCCTCCGGCAGCGCGTCGATGAGCCGGGCGCGCTCCACGGCGATCCGGAGCTGGGCGCCCGTGACCGCGTCGCCGGCGCCGAGCGACGGCAGCGCCTCGACGGGCGCGTCGTCGAGGCCGCCGAACGCGGCGGAGGCCGCGAGGACCACGAGGGTGGAGCCCGTCACGAGCCAGCGGGTCGGCACCCGGTCGGACAGCCGGACGGCCCGCGCCCGCCAGGCCGCGGGATCGCGCGGGGCACGGCGACGGCCGGCACGGCGGCCGGCGGCGCGGCGGGGTGCGGTCGGCTCCGTCGTCGGCGTGTCGCGTTCGGTCACGCCGTCAGGCTAGTGTCCGGCCGCCGGGACGGCCAGGTCCGGGCGACGCCCGGACCCTGCGGGGCGTCAGGCCGGCGTCACGTCGATGAGCACCTTGCCGGTCACGCCGTCCTCGACCGCCTGGTGCGCGTCGGCGGTCCGCTCCAACGGGAAGCGGTGCAGCGGCAGGCCCGCCTCCTCGCCGACGGGCAGGGCGCCGTCGATGAGCGCCAGGTGGATGTCGGCGCGGGCGGCGTCGAGCGCCTCCTGGCCGACCGTGTACAGCAGCAGGAACTGGTAGCGGAGGTTCTTCACGAAGCTGTCGACCACGGGCAGCGTGACGGTGTCGCCGCCGTTGTTCGCGTACACCGCGACGGACGCGCGGTTCCGGGCCACGCGCTGGTTCAGCCCGGCGTTCTGCGCGGGGGCGACCTCGACGACGAGGTCGACGCCGTCGGGCGCGATCTCGAGGATCGCCGTGGCCGCGTCGGTCGCGCGGTAGTCGACGACGTGCTGCGCGCCGGCGGCCGTGGCGAGGGCGCCCTTCTCCGGGGAGCTGACCGTGGTGATCACGGTGGCACCCGCCCAGCGCGCCAGCTGGATGGCGGCGTGGCCGACCGCGCCCGCGCCGCCCGCGACGAGGACGTGCCGTCCGGCGAGGGCGCCCGGGGCGAGGCGCGACGGCCCGTCCTCGGCGACGGTGAGCGCGCGGTGCGCGGTGACGGCGGGCACGCCGAGGCTCGCGCCGAGGTCGAAGGACAGGCCGTCCGGCAGGGGCGCGACGCGGTCCACCGGGAGCACCGTGCTCTCCTGCGCCGTGCCGGTGGGGCGGCCGTGCGCGGCCAGCATGATCCAGACGCGGTCGCCCACGGCGAGGTCGGTCACGTCGGGGCCGACGGCGTCGATGACGCCCGCGCCGTCCTGGTTGGGGACGACCTCGGGGAACGGCAGCTCCTGGCCGGGCGACCCGCCGTCGCGGGACTTCCAGTCGGTGGGGTTCACGCCGGACACGACGACGCGGACGCGCACCTCGCCGGGGCCGAGGGCGGCCTCGTCGCGGTCGACGGGCTGCAGGACGTCGGGGGCACCGGTGCGGGTGTAGGTGATCGCTCTCATGCCACCATCCAACGCCCGGCACCCGCGCGGTGTTCCTGCCGTCAGCCGCCGAGCGTGTCGTGCGTGAGCCGGCCGCCGAGGAGGGTGGCCGACACGCGCATCGCGCGGAGGTCGTCCGCGGTGGTGGACGGCGTGAGCGGATCCGCCTCCACGACCGCGATGTCGGCCCGCTCCCCCGGCGCCACGCGCGTGCGGACGGACGCGTCGAGCGCCGCGGCGCGGTCGATGGACTGCTCCGGGTGCCACGGCGCCCGGCCGTCGCGCGACCGGCCGACGGCGGCGGACATGGTGGCCCACGGGTCCAGCGGCGCGACGGGGGCGTCGGAGCCGAGCACGAGGCGGGTGCCCGCGGCGCGCAGGTCGGCGAGGGGGAACGCGCGGCCCGTGCGGCCGGCCCAGTAGACGTCGGCGACGTCGCGGTCGTCCATGGCGTGCTCCGGCTGCACGCTCGCGACCACCCCGAGCGCCGCGAAGCGCGCCACGTCCTCGCGGGTGAGGAGCTGCGCGTGCTCGATGGACCCGGCGAGGCCCAGGGCGTCGCGGTGCGTCCCGCGCATGACCTCGTCGAGGTGCGCGAACGCGTCGAGGGCGAGCCGGTTCGCGTGGTCGCCGATGGCGTGGATCGCGGGCCGGAGCCCCTGGCGCGCGGCGCGCACCATGATCCCCCGCAGCTCGTCCGGCGGCACCGAGAGGGTGCCGCACGCGCCGCCGTGCGCCGCGCCGCCCTGGCCGTCGAGGTCGGGGTACGGGTCGAAGCAGTACGCGGTGCGGGTGTTGAGCGACCCGTCGGTGACGACCTTCGCGGGGCCGACGCGCACGAGGCCCCCGGTGCCCGGGAGGAGGTCGCCCGTGCGGAGCCCCTCGTCGCGGGCGCGGTCGAGGTGCTGCGGCCAGACGCCGAACTCGACGCGGAGGGCGTCGTGGCCGAGGGCGGCGAGGCGGCGCCAGCGGTCCTGGTTCTCGTCGATCTCGAGGTCGACCACGCCGACCACGCCGCGGCGGGCGGCGTCGCGCGCGACCTGCACGGCGCGCGCGTCGAGCGACGACGCGTCGCCCTCCTCCACGCGGTACATGAAGTCGAAGCAGTCGTCCTCGCGCAGGAGGCCCGTGGGGTGGTCGCCGTAGCCGTGCGGACCGAGCGCCGCCGAGCTCGCCCAGCAGCAGTGCAGGTCGCCGCTGACGAGGAGCACGGGGGTGTCGCCCGCGACGGCGTCGAGGAGCTCCTTCGTGGGGAGGTCGGGCCAGAGGCCGTCGCGGAAGCCGTAGCCGACGAGCGCCTCGGGCGCGCCCGCGGTCGCGACCGCGCCGCCCGCGCCGGACGCCGCGTCGCGGGCGGCGAGGGCGTCCCGGACGAGCGCGACGGCCTCCGCGGCGGAGGCGACGCGGGACAGGTCGAGCCGCCGCGACACCTTCGTCCATTGGGTGAAGTGCACGTGCGCGTCCCACAGGCCCGGGATCACGAAGCGGCCGTCGAGGGCGCGCGTCTCCACGCCCGGGGCGTCGGCGGATCCGGCGGGGACGACCGCGGCGATCACGCCGTCGCGCACGAGCACGTCGACGGGCGCGTCGGATCCGGGCAGGCGCCCGCCCGCCAGGAGCAGCGCGGTCACTCGGCGGTCCCGGACGCTCCGGCGGTCCCGGGCACGTCGCCGGCGTCGTCGGCCCGGGCGGCCGCGCGCCGCATCTCCGCGGCGAGCGCCGGGTTCGGGTACTCCGCGCCGTGCTCCAGCTCGTGGAGCACGCGCTCGACCACGTGGGCGGGCTTGTTCTGGCTGAGCTTCGCCTTCGCGACGACGCGCGTGGCGACGAGGCGGAGGCCCACGGTCCCGGCGCTGATGCGGGCGGCGTAGGCGGCGTCCGGAGCCGTCCCCCCGATCCGGCGCGGCGCGGGCATGCGGTCCTCGAAGTGGTCCACGAGCGCGCCGAGCACGCGCAGGTTCTCCTCCGCGGAGAGGATCTCGACGCGGCAGGTGAGGTGCGCGCTGATGTGGTTCCAGGTGGGCACGGCCGGGTCGGCGTCGTACCAGCCGGGCGACACGTAGCCGTGCGGGCCCTGGACGATCACCAGCACCTCGGCCTCGACTCCCGAGCGCTCGCCGAGCTCGTGGATCCGCTCGTCGGGACGGCCCACGTGGGTGAGGAGCGTGAGGTCGTCGCGCGCGGGATCCAGCAGCACCGGGTAGTGCGAGGCGACGAGGCCCGCACCCGTGCCGCTGACGATCGTGGCCCACGGGTTCTCCGCGACGAGGCGGCGGATCTCGGCCACGTCCTCGAGCGCGAACGACGGGTTCTCCCTCACCGGGCGGCCCGCCGCGGCTCGAGGGCGGACGGTGGGGCGAGGCGCATGACGGGATGCTACCGGCCGCCGGCCGGGTGGGAGACCGCCCTCACCGCGCGCGCAGGCCCTCGAACCCGTCGTCGCGCCACTCGCCCGCGAGGCGCTCCCCCGCGTCGGCCGCGCGGACCTCGCGCTGCCGCAGCTCGACCCGGCGGATCTTCCCCGACGCGGTCTTCGGCAGCTCCCCGAACTCGACGCGGCGCACCCGCATGAACGCGGGGCACCGCTCGCGCGCGTGCCGCAGCACGGCGAGGGCCGTCTCCGCGCCCGGCTCCCATCCGGCCGCGAGGTGCACGTACGCCTTCGCGACGTTGAGCCGCACGGGGTCCGGGGCGCCGACGACCGCGGCCTCCGCGACCGCCGGGTGCTCGAGGAGCACGCTCTCGACCTCGAAGGGCGACACCTTGTAGTCGGAGGACTTGAAGATGTCGTCGGTGCGCCCGATGAAGGTGATGGAGCCGTCCGCGTCCCGCCGGGCCACGTCGCCCGTGTGGAAGTACCCGTCGCGCATCGACTCGTCCGTCCGGGCGTCGTCGCCCAGGTACCCGGCCATGAGGTTCACCGGCCGGGTCGCGAGGTCGAGGCAGATCTCGCCCTCGTCGGCGGGCTCGCCCGAGACGGGGTCCACGAGGACGAGGTCGACCCCCGGCAGAGCCGTGCCCATGGAGCCCGGCACGACGGGCGCGCCGGGCGGGTTCGCGACGATGGCGGTGGTCTCCGTCTGGCCGTAGCCGTCGCGGATCACGAGCCCCCACCACTCCTCGATGCGCGCGATGACCTCCGGGTTCAGCGGCTCCCCGGCGGACACGATCTCCCGCAGCCTCCCCGGCCGCGCGCGGATCCCGGCCTGGATGAGCATGCGCCACACCGTGGGCGGGGCGCAGAACGTGGTGACCCCGGCGCGGTCGAGCTGCTCCACGAGCGCGTGCGCGTCGAAGCGCGCGTAGTCGTGCACGAAGACGGTCGCCTCGGCGATCCACGGCGCGAAGAAGCAGCTCCACGCGTGCTTGCCCCAGCCCGGGGAGCTGATGGCGAGGTGCACGTCGCCGGGCTGGAGCCCGATCCAGTAGGTGGTCGTGAGGTGCCCGACGGGGTACGACGTGTGCGTGTGCACGACCATCTTCGGCTTGCTCGTGGTGCCGGAGGTGAAGTAGACGAGGGCGGGATCCGTCGACGCGACCTCGACGCCCACCCGGTCGGCGGGCGCGCGGTCGGCGTCGCGGTAGTCGGCCCAGCCGCGGGGCGCGGGCGCCGCGTCCGTCGCGCCGATCGCGATGCGGGCGTAGCCGCCGGGCACGTCGTCGAACACGGCCGTGTGCGCGAGGTCGGCGATGACCTGGCGGACGCCGGCGCGCTCCACCCGGTCGGCGAGGTCCGCGGCGCCGAGCACCGTGGAGGTGGGCAGGATCACGGCGCCCGCCTTCATGATGGCGAGCATCGTCTCCCACAGCTCCACCCGGTTCCCGAGCATGAGCATCACGTGGTCGCCCTTCCGCACGCCCTGCGCGACGAGCCAGGTCGCGACGCGGTCGGAGCGCGTCGCCATCTCGTCGAAGGTGAGGCTGCGCTCGGATCCGTCGCCGGCGACCACGCGCAACGCCACCCGGTCGTTCCCGCGCGCGATCCGGTCGAACCAGTCGACGGCCCAGTTGAAGGAGCCGCCCACGTCCGGCCAGCGGAAGCGCTCGACCGCGGATGTCCGGTCGGTGCGCATCTCCTGCAGGAGGTCACGGGCGGCGCGGTAGGAGGAGTCGGCTGGGGGCATGGGTCCATCCTGCTGCCCGCGCCTCCGAGCCGGGCGCAGGGGATCCGGGGACCACACCGATCGGCGCCGGGCTCCGAAGTCAACCGGTAGTGCACGAACTCATCACGGAGGGAAGGACCGCAGCATGACCGAGATCACCGCCCACCACGGGCTCCTGAAGGACACGCACCTGCACGTCGACGACACCGGGGGCACGGGCCGCCCCGTCGTGCTCATCCACGGCTGGCCGCTCTCCGGCGAGTCCTGGAGCAAGCAGGTCCCCGCGTTCGAGGCCGCCGGCTTCCGCGTCATCACCTACGACCGCCGCGGCTTCGGGCGCAGCGACAAGCCGCTCACGGGCTACGACTACGACACGTTCGCCTCCGACCTCGACGCGCTCCTCGACCAGCTCGACCTGGTCGACGTCACCCTCGTCGGCTTCTCGATGGGCGGCGGCGAGATCGCCCGCTACATCGGGACGCACGGGGAGGCGCGCCTGCACAGCGTGGTGTTCGCCTCCGCCGTGCCGCCGTACCTGATGCAGGGCGACGACAACCCGGACGGTCCGCTCACGAAGGACGCGGCGGCCGAGATGACCGCGGGGCTCACGAAGGACGAGGACTCCTTCTACGACGGATTCACCACCGCGTTCTTCTCCGCGGACGGGGTGGTAAAGGTCACCGAGCAGGAGCGCCAGGAGGCCATCGCGCTCGCGCACCAGTCGAGGAAGCACGCGGCGCTCGCGTCGATGGCCGCGTTCGCGACCACGGACTTCCGCGACGACCTGACGAAGGTCACCGTCCCGACCCTCGTCATCCACGGGGACGGCGACGGCACCGTCCCCTTCGAGGGCTCCGGCGCACGCACGCACGCCGCCATCGCCGGGTCCGAGCTGCACGTCGTCGCGGGCGCCCCCCACGGCGTCACGGTGAGCCACCCCGAGGAGTGGAACCGCGTGGTTCTGGAGTTCCTCGCGAAGTAGGACGCACCACCCGCAGGGGCGCTAATCCGGTCGGGTCAGCGCCCCTGCGTGCGCTTGTAGGGCTTCGGCTGCCCCTTCACCACCGGCGCGCGGCCCTGGCCCTTGGACGCCTTCGCCTTCCCGCCGGCGGGCGGCTTCGGCGCCTCGGGCGGGGTGGACGGCTTCGCGAGCTCCTCGAGCGCCTCCTCGTAGGCGAGGCGGCCCGTCTTCGTCAGCCGCGTCTCGGTGGCCTGCGGGTCGAAGACGGCCCTGCCGTAGTGCTCCTCGACGGCGCGGATGGACGAGGCGAGCTTCGCGCGCGAGATGCCGAGCTGATCCGCGGCCTTCGGCAGGTGCAGCACCTCGGCCGCGACCACGAAGTGACGCTGGTGGCTGATCTTCACGGTGGTGCCTCTCGTCGCGGCGGATGCCGGATCCCCCACGGTACAGGCCGGGCACGGCCGGCCCCGGCCGTGCGGGCCGCGCCCGGGCGCGGGAGGACGCCCGACGCGACCGGTAGCGTCGGGGCCGGGACGGATCCGACGAGGGGGCACGGCATGGCGGGACTCGAGGTCGTGGCCGCGGTGATGATCCGCGACGGGCGGGCGCTCGCCTGCCGCCGCGCGCCGCACAAGCCGGGCGCGGGGACCTGGGAGTTCCCGGGCGGCAAGGTCGAGGCCGGCGAGCGGCCCGAGGCGGCGCTCGTGCGGGAGATCCGCGAGGAGCTCGGGATCGACGTGGCCGTCGGCGCCCTCGTCGACCGCTCCGAGGTGCCCGTCGGCGATCGCGTCATCGACCTCGCCTGCTACCGGGTGGCACCGCTCGGTCCGCTGCCCAGCGCGAGCACCGACCACGACGAGCTGCGCTGGGTGCCGCTCGCGGACCTCGGCGACCTCGACTGGTCCGCGCCGGACCTGCCCGCCGTGCGGAGCCTCGTTCTCGCGACGCGGCACCCGGACGCCGACCGGCTGATCGACCCGGCCGCCCCGCGACCGGCGCCGGACGCGGAGCACGACCGGCACGCCGGGCGCCTGCGGGAGCTGTCCGCGGACGCCGCGGCAGCGCTCGCCGCGCTCCGGGCCGGGGTCCGCGCCGCCGGGAAAGCGGGCCTCGACGCGCACCGGATCGCGGCCGCCGCCGGCCTGGCGCTGCGGGACGTCCAGGACCTCCTCCGGTGAGCGCGGATCCGCGCGACGCGGACGCCCGCTGCACCGCCGCGCACCGGGGAGCGGACCGCCCGCCGCCCCGCCGGACGACGCGGTGAGGCGCCTCCGCCCCGCGGCCGCCGCCTACGTGCTCGGCCTCGCCGGGCTCACGCTCCTCGACGCGCTCCTCGCCCTCTCGCCGGTGCAGGTCGCCGTCCCCCTGGCGATGGCGGCCCTCGGAGCGCTCGCCCTGCGCGGCCGGATCCACCCCGTCGCGGTGGCGGCGGCCTCGATCGCGGTGACGGGAGCGTCCCTCCTCGCGGGTCCCGTGTCCGGGCTGACGGCCACGCTGGGGCTCGGGGAGTGCCTCGTGCTCCTGGTCGGGGTCGCCGCAGCGTCGCGTCGGGCGGTGGGGATCCGCGGCTGGACCGGCACCGCGCTGGCCGTGGTCGCGGTCGTCGGCGTGCCCCTGCGGCTCGCGTCGCCGGACTCGCCGACCTTCGCCGTCCTGCTCCTGGCCGCAGCTGCCTGCGCGCTCGCCGCCGGCGCCGTGCTGCGCGACCTCGATGCGGAGCGCCGCCTCGCCCTGGAGCGCGCCACCCGCGAGGAGCGCGACGGGCTCGCGCGCGACCTGCACGACGACCTCACGAACCGCCTGACCGGCATGGTGCTGCAGCTGCAGGCGACGCGACGCGCCCTCGGGGCGGACGGCGGGGCGCTCGACGCCGACCTCGCCGCCGTGGAGGACGCGGGCGGCGCCGCGCTGGCGAGCATGCGGGCGTGGGTCCGGACCCTGCGCGCGACGGACGTGGAGCGCGACGCGGAGCTGTCGTCCACGCCGACGGAGGGCCTCGCCGAGCTGCTCGCGCGCTGGGAGGCGACGGCCTCCGGAGGGCGGGCGGACCTCGACGACCGCACGCCGGCCGACGTCCCCGACGACGTGCGCGCCACGGCGATCCGCATCGTGCAGGAGGCCGTGACCAACGCGACGCGCCACGCGCCCGGTGCCCGGTGGATCCGCGTCGCGCTGCGGGCCGAGGGCGCCGACCTCGTCGTGGAGGTGGTGAGCCCGCGCATGGTGCCGGGCGGGGATCCCGTCCCCGGCTCCCCGGGCCTCGGGCTCCTCGGGATGCGCGAGCGCGCCGCGCTCGAGGGCGGCCAGGTGGCGGCCGGCCCCTCCCCCGCGGGCGGCACGACGGCCGCGGGCGGCACGGCGGCCGCGGGCGGCACGGCGGCCGCAGGCGGCACGGCGGCCGCAGGCGGCGACCCCTACGACGGCCCGACCTGGCGCGTGCTCGCGCGCCTGCCCCGGGGAGGCGCCGCGTGACGATCCGCGTCCTCGTCGCCGACGACCACCCGTCCGTGCTCCGCAACGTGGCGCGGATCCTCGCCGGCGAGGACGACATCGAGGTCGTCGCCGAGTGCGCCGACGGGCTCGCGGCGTTGGAGGCGGCGCAGCGCCTCGTCCCGGACGTCGCGATCGTCGACATCCGCATGCCACGCATGGACGGCCTCGAGCTCACGCGGCTCCTCGCCGGTCCGCGGGCGCGCGTGCCCGTGAAGGTGGTCGTCGCCACGACCTTCGACCTCGACGAGTACGTCTACGGGGCGCTGCGGGCCGGCGCGTCCGGCTTCCTGCTGAAGGACGCGGGGGCGCGGCTCCTCGTCGAGGCGGTGCGGGCCGCGCACACGGGCGAGCAGCTCATCAGCCCGTCCGTGACCGTCCGCCTCCTCCAGCACCTCGCCCCGCGCACCTCGGGCCCCCACCACCCGGAGCTCACGCCGCGCGAGCTCGAGGTCGCGGCCCTCGTGGGGCGCGGCCGCACGAACGCGGAGATCGGCGCCGACCTCGTGATCTCGCTGGGCACGGTCAAGTCCCACCTCGGCTCCGTGCAGACGAAGCTCGACGCCCGCAACCGCGTCGAGATCGCCGCGTGGGCGTGGAGCTCGGGGCTGCTGCGACCCTGACGGCGCCCGGCGGAGGCCCGGCGGAGGCCCGGCGGCGTCCCCGCGAAAGGCCTGCCGCCGCCCGTTCGGCGCCCCCGAGACCGGCCGAACGGCCGATGCCCGCACGACCCGCCCGCGCCGAGCATGGGACCGCGGACGGCGCGAGAGGCGCGCCCCGCCCCGAGAGGCAGACAGTGACCGGCACCCGGCCCCATCCCCGCACGACCCCCGCAGCGCCGACCCCGCCCGGCGCACCCGCGGCCCGTGGTGCGCGCATCGTCGCGCTCGACGTGATCCGCGGCGTCGCCCTGTGCGGCATCGCCCTCGTCAACATCGGCCCGCTCACCCGCTTCGGGACCGCGGCGGGCTTCTACGAGCCCGCCGCCCTGGACACCGTGGCCGGCTGGCTCCAGCTGCTCGTCCAGCAGCGGTTCTTCCCCGTGTTCGCGCTGCTGTTCGGCATCGGCTTCGCGCTACTCCTGGACTCGGCGTCGCGCACGACGGCCCGTCCTCGGCTGGTGCTCCTCCGTCGGCTCCTCCTGCTGCTCGCGATCGGCATCCCGTTCCAGTTCCTGCAGCCCGGATCCGCGCTCCTGCCGTTCGCCGTCGTCGGCCTCGTGGTCCTCCTGCCGAGCTCATGGCTGCCGCGCGCCGTGGTCGCCGTCGCGGCGGTGGTCGTGACGGCGGCCGGCATCGTGGGCGCCGGCGGCGGGCTCGCGCTCATCCCCGGCATGTTCCTCGCGGGCTCCGCGCTCACCCGCTACGGCGTCGTCGAGCGCGTCGGGCGGTCGCGCCGCGGCTCGATGGCGGTGACGCTCGTCGCGGCCGCGCTCGCCGTGCCGCTCGTCCTCCTCCAGGCGGCCACCATCGAGGCGTCGGGCTTCAGCGTCGAGTCGGCGGCGGCGGGACTGGCCCTCGCCGTCGCGTGGGCCGCGCTCGTGTCGTGGCTCATGACGACCCGGGCGGCCCGTCCCCTGACCGCCGCCTTCGCGCCGCTGGGGCGGATGGCGCTCACGAACTACGTGGCCGCCGCACCGCTGATGCTCGCCGCCGGAGCGCTGCTGGACCTCCCGCACGCGACCTCGTGGACGCCGGTGCTCGCGACCGCCGTCGCCGTGCTGGTCGGGCAGGCGATCGTGAGCGCGCTCTGGCTCCGGCACTGCACGCAGGGTCCGCTCGAATGGCTGTGGCGCTGGGGAACGTGGGGCCGACGGGGCCCGCTGCGGCGCACCCGGCCCACCCGGAGGCCCGCCGACCCGGCTTGACCTCGAGGGCACTCGAGGTGATGGGATCGCCGCATGCGCATCCACCACGTGACCCTGCCCACCCGCGACGCCGCCGCGGTCGCCGACGCCTACTCGGCGCTCGGCTTCCCGACCCGCACCTCATCCGAGGGGGTGGAGGTCGAGGTCGGCGCGACGCGCCTGGCGTTCACCGACGGTCCGGGCTACCGCGGCGCCCACCACCTCGCCGTCACGATCCCGACGGGCGCGTTCCGGGCGGCGCGCGAGTGGCTCGGCGAGCGTGCGGACGTGATCGCCGTCGACGGACGGGACGAGTTCGCGGGACCCGGCACCTGGGACTCGCGATCCGTGTACTTCCGTGGGCCCGACGAGCAGGTGCTCGAGCTCATCGAACGGCGCGCGCTCCCGGCCGTCGACCGGCCGGACGCGCCGTTCCGCGCCGCCGAGGTCGTGGGCGTCAGCGAGGTCGGCGTCGTGGTCGACGTCGTGGACGCGGCCGTCCGCGCGCTGGGGGACGCGGGCCTGCACCCCTACGGGGGCTTCGCCGCCCCGGGCTTCGCGGCCGTGGGCGACGTGCACGGCCTCGTGATCCTCGTGACGCCCGGCCGCGCCTGGGTGCCCGAGGGCACCCAGTCCGCCGCCGCGACGCCCGTGGTGGTCGACGCCGGCCTCGGACGGGAGGTCGTGCTCGCGCCGGGCGCGCGGATCCGCTGACGGCGTCCCCGGCCGACGGGCAGGCCCTGCATCCATAGGCGGCCCGCGCACGGCGGACCCGGTGCGCGCCGCAGGATCCCCCGGCGCGCGCCCGCCGGGGTCGACCCTGCCGCCTTGAGGGCTGGGGAGGAACGGACGACCGCCGGCGGCACGCCCCCTAGCGTCTCCGTACCGCGGCGCTCGCCGCACCCTCCCCACGTCGAACAGGAGCATCCCCATGCCCGTCCTCACCTCCGCGCCGCGCCTGCGGCCCGCCGCCCTCACCGCGCTGGCGCTCGTCGCGCTGCTGGCCGTGCCCACCGCGGCCCAGGCCGCCCCTGCGCACCATCCCGCCCACGCCCGCACGGCGTCCGCCCCGGCGCAGCACCACGTCACGCACCCGATCACCACCACCACGGTCCCGGCCAGCCCGTCCCTGGGCTTCGGCGGCGGCACGATCTTCGCCCCGTCCGACACCGGCCGCGCCGTCCTCGGCAGCGTCATCGTCACCCCCGGCTTCACCGACACGCAGGCCGGCATGCGCTGGTACGGCACCGACCTCGCGGCGGAGGGCTTCGTCGTCCTCACCATCGACACCCTCGACCCCGACCGCTACGACACCCCCGACGCGCGCGCCACGCAGATGCTCGCCGCCGCCGACTACCTCACCGGCAAGAGCGCGGTGAAGTCGGTGGTCTCGAAGGACCGCGTCGGCCTCCTCGGCTTCTCCATGGGCGGGGGCGGCGTGCTCCAGGCCGCGCAGTCCCGCCCCTCCATCAAGGCGGCGGTCGCGCTCATGCCGTTCGACTTCTCCTCCGACCCCGACGGCGGCGCCCCCGGCTACCCGCGCCTGACGACCCCGGCTCTGGTGGTGTCGGCCCAGAAGGACGACCTCGCCGACCCGACGGCCATGGTGAAGCCCATGTACGACTCCATCCCGAAGGGCACCCCCAAGCAGTACCTGCAGCTGCGGGGCGCCGGTCACCAGGCCGGCCAGAACACGCCGAACGGGACCATCCGCGTCGCGGCGACCGCGTTCCTCAAGCGCTACCTGGACGGGAACGGCGCCTACGGCAAGTTCATCTGCCCGGCCCCCGCGGTGACGCCGACGGGTCCCATCAGCGAGTCGACCAGCACCTGCGACGGCCCGCGCCGGCGCTGACCCGCACGGCAGCAGCCGACCGTCCGCGGCGTCCGACCTCCGGGTCGGGCGCCGCGCGCGCGTGCGGGGTCCGGGACCTAGGGTGGAGGGGATCCACCATCCGCCCCCGCACACCGCGGGCCGGCCACCGAACGGAGCGCTGATCGCGCTGAGCACCACCCCGCCCCCCGCGGACCCGCGTCGCCCCCGCAGGGATCCGGGTGCCGCGCGCCCGCCGCGCCAGCGCCGCCGCCGCGTCAACCCGCAGGAGATGCGCGACGTCCGCGCCCGCCTCCGCGGCACCATCTACGAGGGCACCGAGCCCGCGCACGGCCGCCTCGGCGACCTCTACTCCCCGAGCCAGATCGTCGACTTCTGCCTCGACCTCGGCGAGGTGATGCTCGCCTCCGGCGCCGACGTGCGCGCCGTGGAGATCGCGATCGTGGCGGTCAGCACCAAGTGGAACCTGGCGCCGCTGGAGCTCGACATCACGGGCACGGCCATCACCATCCAGTACGCGCCCCTCGAGGGGCCGCCGCTCGTGAAGCTGCGCGTGGTCACCGCGGAGGGCAGCGACCTGCACCGGCTGTCGCTCGTCTACCAGATCGTCGACGAGCTGCTCCACGACGACCGCGACATGACGAGCGCCGTGGACGGCCTCGTCGACGTGCTGCGGTCGCCGCCGCGGTGGCCGTCGTGGATCACCGACGCGGCCATGGGCCTCTTCGGAGTCTCCGTCTCGCTGCAGGCCGGCGGCACCGTGCCCGGCGCGCTCGGCGCCTTCCTGCTCATGGTCGGCGTGATGGTCCTCGGCCGGCAGCTGTCGCGCCGCGGCATCCCGCCCTTCTTCGTGGTCGCCCTGCAGTCGGCGGGGGTGGCCGCGCTCGGCACCCTCGCGATCTGGTGGGGGCTGCTGCCCGCGGGGAGTGCCGCCGCGATGGTCGCCGCCGTGGTGGTGCTGATCCTCCCCCACGTCACCATCGTCACCTGGGCCCAGGACGCCATCTCGGGCTTCCGGGCCATGGCGGTGTCGCGGGCGATGATCATCGTGCTCATCGTCGCGGGCATCGCCGTCGGCATCCCGGGCGGGCTCGCGGTCACCGCCGGCGTCGCCATCGAGGTCGACCCGACCGACATCACGCTGCGGGCGCTCCCGCTGTGGATGCTGCTCATCACCACGTTCTTCGCCGCGGGCGCGACCGGAATCACGCAGGGCGCCAACGCGCGCGTGATGCCCGTCGCCATCGCCGTCGCGCTCGTCGGCACGGTCTCGCTGTGGACGCTGAAGCTCCTCGGGGTGCCGCTGCTGGCGGGCACGTTCCTGGTCGCGACCCTGCTCGGGGCCCTCGGGACGGTGGTGGCGGCGCGCCTCCGGGTGTCGGCCACGGCGATCGCGGTCCCCGCCTTCTGCGGGTCCCTGCTGCCCTCCCTCGCGGTCGCGTCGGCGCTCCTCAACTCGATGGCGGGCACGTCCGGGGCGACGGGCGCCTTCGTCGGCGCGATGGCGACGACGCTCGCCATCGGCGCGGGCCTCGTGCTCGGGAGCCTGCTGGCCACGCCGCAGGCCCGGCGCCACCTCCGCCGCCGCTCCAAGCGGGTGGTCGTCCGCTCCGTCCGGCTGGACACGACCCCGATCGGCGTCGTCCGCGACCCGGCGCTCGCGCACCCGTCGCTCGGCGACCCGTCCCGCGGCGATGCGGCGCCCGGCCAGCCGGCGCCCGCCGATCCCAGCGCGGGCCGCGCGCCCGACGGGAGCTGACGGCCGGGTCCGCGGACCCGGCCGACCGCCGCCCGACGTGCACCGGGCTCCCCGGCGCGTCTGCCACGGTGGTCCGATGAGGATCCTCGTGGTGGACGACGAGCGGCGCCTCGCGGACGGCATCCGCCGCGGGCTGCAGGCCGAGGGCTTCGCGGTGGACGTCGCGCACGACGGCGTCGACGGCCTGTGGTGGGCGCGCGAGAACGCCTACGACGCGATCCTCCTCGACCTGATGATGCCGGGCCTCAGCGGCTGGGCCGTCTGCCGGACGCTCCGCGAGGAGGGCATCTGGACGCCCGTGCTCATCCTCACCGCGAAGGACGGCGACTGGGACGAGGTGGAGGCGCTGGAGGCCGGCGCCGACGACTTCGTCACGAAGCCGTTCTCCTTCCCCGTGCTGGTCGCCCGGATCCGCGCGCTCGTGCGGCGCGGCGCCCCGGCCCGCCCGGTCGCCCACCGCATCGGCGACCTCGTCGTCGACCCCGGCCCCCGCCGCGCGACGCGCGCCGGCGAGGAGATCGACCTCACCAGCCGCGAGTTCGCGGTCCTCGAGTTCCTCGCCCGCAACGCCGGCCGCGTGGTCTCCAAGCGCGAGGTGGTGCAGAACGTGTGGGACGACGACTTCGAGGGCGACCCGTCCATCGTCGAGGTGTACGTCGCCCACCTCCGCCGGAAGCTCGACCGGCCCTACGGCACCACCACCATCGAGACCGTGCGGGGCGCGGGCTACCGGCTGGGCGGATCCGATGCGTGACCCGCACCGGCCGTCCCGGCACCGGCGCTCCCTCCGCGTCCGCGCCACGACCGCGGTCGCCCTCATCGCGCTCGTCCTCGGGGCGCTCGGGGCCGTCGCCTTCGCGCTGGTGCTCCGCGCGTCGCTCGAGGACGGCGTGCGGCAGGCCACGGAGCGGACCCTCGAGACGATCACCGACACGGTCGCCGCGCGCGGGCCCGACGCGGTGACGGGGCTCGGCGACGACGACCTCGTGCAGGTGCTCGACGCCGACGGGCGCGTGCTCGCCCACGGCGAGGACGCCGGCGGGACCGCGCTCACCGCGGCGGGATCGTCCGGGGTCGTCGTGCGCGACGGCGAGCGGCGGCTCGTGGTGTCCGACGAGGTGGACGACGCGGACGGGGTGACCGTCGCCGTCGCCGCGCCGCTCGAGGACGCCGACGACGCGCTCGCGGCGGTCGTCCGCCTGCTGCTCGTGGCCGTGCCCGTCGTGGTCGCCCTCGTCGCCCTGCTGGCGTGGATCGTCGTCGGGCGGGCGCTCCGCCCGGTGGAGCGGATCCGCCGGGACGCCGAGGCCATCGGCTCCGCCCGGGGCGACGGCCGCATCGACGAGCCCGGGACGGGCGACGAGGTCGACCGGCTCGCGCGCACCCTGAACGGCATGCTCGCCCGCCTCGACGCGTCCCGCCGCGCGCAGCAGCGCTTCGTCTCCGACGCGTCGCACGAGCTGCGGTCCCCGCTCGCGACCGTGCGGCAGCACGCCGAGCTCGCCCGCCTCCACCCCGACCGCACGAGCCTCGGCGAGCTGGCGGACGTGGTGCTCGCGGAGGGCGGACGGCAGCAGGACCTCGTGGACGCGCTCCTCGTGCTCAGCCGCCTCGACGAGCACGCCGCCCTCGACGCCCGCCCGGTGGACCTCGACGACGTCGCGCTCGACGAGGTCGCGCGGCTCCGGGCCCGGGCGGGCGTGCGCGTCGACGCGTCGGGGATCACCGCGTGCCGGGTCGCCGGCGACGCACGGCTCCTGGCGCTCGCCGTCCGCAACCTCGCCGACAACGCGGCGCGGCACGCCGCGTCGACCGTGTCTGTCGCCACCGCGGCCGGACGCGACGGCGCCGTGCTCACGGTCGACGACGACGGGCGCGGGATCCCGGCGGCCGAGCGGGAGCGGGTCCTCGACCGGTTCGTGCGCCTCGACGAGGGCCGCGACCGCGAGAGCGGCGGATCCGGGCTCGGCCTCGCCATCGTCCGCGCGGTCGCGGAGGCGCACGGCGGATCCGTCGCGGTGGAGGAGGCGCCGAGCGGCGGCGCCCGGGTGGTGCTGCGCCTCCCCGCCGCAGGTCCCGGCGCGCCCTGATCCCGCGGACGTCCGCGGACCCCGCCGCCGAGCCTGCGCGTCCCCTGACAGGGGCTTAGGGTCCGCTTAAGGTGCCCCCGGGCATCGTGGTCGCATGACCACGCACACCGCATCCCCCACCCTCCGCCGCGCCGCCCTGGCGCTCGCCCTCCCCCTCCTCGGCGGCCTCGCGCTCGCCGGCTGCTCGGACGCCGGCACCGCACCCGCGTCCGCGCCCGGCGCCGTGCCGTCGTCCGCGTCCGCCGCGCCGACCGCCGGCACGGACGGATCCGCCCAGGTCCCCGCCGACGGCGCCCTCGCGGCCGCGGTCGAGACCGCCATCGCCGCCGTGCCCGGCAGCGCGCTCCTCTCCGTCGACCAGGAGGCCGGCGGCACCTCGTGGGAGGTCGTCGTCGCCGAGCAGGACGGCCGCGAGCACGAGGTGCACACCGGCGCCGACGGATCCGCCGTGACCGCGGGACCCGTCGCCGACTCCGACGACGCCGACGACCTCGCCGAGAACGCCGCCCTCCTGCAGGCCGCCCGCGTCTCCCCCTCCGACGCCGCCTCCGCCATGACGGGCGCCGTCGCCGGCACGATCACCGAGCTCGGCCTCGACGAGGACCGCGGCACCGTCGTCTGGGAGGGCGACGTCGTCGACGCCCAGGGCGTGACCCATAGCGTCCGCGTCGACGCCGGCTCCGGCGACGTCGTCAGCCAGTCCGTCGACGACCGCACCCCCGACACCGACGACTGAGGCCGGGCCGGGGAGCGGGCATAGCCTGGATCCACCAGTCCCCACGAGGGACGCCACCCACCACGAGGAGGATCCCCGATGGACGTGCACCCCGGTGTCACCCTGCTGGACGACGACGTGCGCGACGCGCACGAGCTGTTCCGCTCGCTGCACGCGCACCCCGAGCTGTCGATGCAGGAGCACGCGACGGCCGCCGCGATCGAGGCCTACCTGGAGGCGGTCGGCGCGGAGACGACCCGCTGCGGCGGCACCGGCGTGGTCGGGATCCTCCGCAACGGCGACGGCCCGGTCGTCGCGTTCCGCGCGGACACCGACGGGCTCCCCATCCTCGAGGAGACCGGGCTCGCGTGGGCCAGCCGCGACACCGGGGTGCAGCGCGACGGCACCGAGGTACCCACCATGCACGGCTGCGGCCACGACTTCCACGTGGCGGCGGCGCTCACCACCGCGCAGGCCCTCGCCGCGAACCGGGACGCCTGGGCCGGCACCGTCGTCTTCGTGTTCCAGCCCGGCGAGGAGACCGGCGAGGGCGCCCGCGCCATGCTGGCCGACGGCCTCTGGGACCGGGCGCCGCGCCCCGAGGTGGTCCTCGGGCAGCACGTGTTCCCGCTCCCCGTCGGCATGGTCGCGACCCGCGAGGGCGCGTTCATGAGCATGTCGGACTCCTGGCGCGTCACCGTGCGCGGCCGGGGCGCGCACGGGTCGCAGCCGCAGAACTCCATCGACCCGATCGTCGCGGCCAGCGCGATCGTGCTCCGGCTGCAGACGGTCGTCGCCCGCGAGACCGACCCGCAGGCCGCGGCCGTCGTGACCGTGGGCACGTTCCAGGCGGGCACGAAGGAGAACATCATCCCCGAGCACGCGGTGCTCGGCCTCAGCATCCGCACCTTCGACGTGGCCGTGCGCGAGCGCGTGCTGGCGTCGGTGCGGCGGATCATCCTGGCCGAGGCCGCCGCGAGCGGGGCGCCGGAGCCGGAGATCGAGGAGATCGTGTCCTTCCCGCTGAACCGCAACGACCCGGAGGCGACGCGCGGCGTCGTCGCGGCCCTCACCGCGCAGCTCGGCGCCGACCGGGTGGTGGAGTCGCCGCCCATCATGGGCAGCGAGGACTTCGGCATCCTCGGCGAGGCCATCGGCGTGCCGACCGTCTACTGGGCCTTCGGCGGCGTCGAGCCCGAGGCGCTCGGCGGCGCGACCCCGCCTCCGGGCAACCACACGCCGCAGTTCGCGCCCACCATGGAGGGCACGATCGAGACGGGCGTGCGGGCCGCGACGGCCGCCATCCTCTCCCGCGTCGGCACCGCCCGGCGCTAGTCCCGTCCGACACCCACCCGGAGGAGATCCCATGACCGATGCCGCGATCGGCGGGGCCGTCGTGCTCCCGCTGCTGCTCGCCTACGTCGCCCTCGTCGGCGCGGCCCTGCTGCAGGTCGTCCGCGACCGGCAGCTCAGCGGGCTGGCGCGGGACCTCTGGATCGTCGCGATCGTCCTGCTCCCGGTGCTCGGCACGATCGCCTGGTTCGGCGTCGGCCACCGGACCGCCGAGGCGGCGCGCACGATCGGGCGCCTCCGACCAGGCGCGTAGCCCGCCCCGTCCGCCCCGCCGGACCGCGCCCGCCGCTCGACCCCGGTCAGCGGCGGGCGCGCCGGTTCCGCCAGGCCGACCACGCGCCCGTGGACCACAGCGCCCAGATCACGAGCAGCGGCTGGAACACGAGGCGGATGGCGCGCGCGGCATCGGTCTCCAGGCCGAAGGCCGGTGTGCGCGTGACGAGCTGGGAGATGTTGCCGGGGAAGATCGCGACGAAGAACAGCGCCACCACGGCCCCGACCCCGACGCGCCAGCGGCCGAGCAGCACGAGCGAGAGGCCCAGCGCGATCTCCACGACGCCGGAGGCGAGCACGACGAAGTCCGGGTCCAGGGGCAGCCACGTCGGCACCTGGGCCTGGAACGACTCGCGCGCGACGGTCAGGTGGCCGGTGCCGGCGAGCACCAGCACGAGGCCGAGCAGGATCCGCGCGAGCGTGCGCGGCAGGGAGCGGCGGCCGCCGTCCGGGGCGACCCGCGGATCGGCGGCGGACTCGGCACGCGGACGGGAGGCGGGGCGGGAGGTCATGCGCCCAGTCTGACCGCGGCGGATGCGCGCGCCCTCCACGCGGATCCCCGCGCCCGCAGCCCTTCCCCGGGTGCCGGAACCGGTCCTAGGCTCCCGCCATGACGAGCGACACCGCCGACGCCCTCGGCCCCGACGACCGCCCCCGCCCGCCCCGGGCCGACGAGCGCGCATGCCTCACCGGCTTCCTCGCCCTGAACCGCGCCACCGTGGTCCGCAAGGCCCGCGGCCTGTCCGACGCCGACGGCGCGCGCCGCGTGCTGCCGAGCGCCACCTCGATCTCGGGCGCGCTCCGCCACCTCGCCGACGTCGAGCGCTCGTGGACCGTCGAGACGATGGAGGCCGGCGACTACGACCGGCGCTTCGGCGGGGACGACGACCCGGACGGCGAGTGGGACGTCGGGCCGACGGACTCCCTCGCGGAGATCCTCGCGGACTACGAGGCGGCGTGCGCCGAGAGCGACGCGGTCATCGCGCGGCACGACCTCGACGACATCGCGGTCGCGGGCCCACCCGAGGAGATGCCGTCGCTCCGCTGGATCGTCGTGCACCTCATCGAGGAGACCGCGCGGCACGCCGGGCACGTCGACGTGATCCGGGAGCTCGTCGACGGCACCACCGGGGAGTGACGCGCCTCACCCCGTGACGACGACCGCGATCCACCAGGCGACGACCAGGAGGACCGGCACGCCGACCGCGATGACGCCGCCGATCGTGGGCGTCATCCGCAGGCGGCGTGCAGGCCGCGGACGCGATGCGCGCCCCGGATCGGGCAGGCCCACGGCCGGGAGCACCGCCGGGTCGGCCCGCCAGCGCTGCCACCGGTCGACCTTCGCCGCGAGCGCGGACACGGCCTCGACCACGTCGCGCCAGCGCTCCGGGTCCCGCGTCACGACGTCGTCGAACGAGGTGAGCAGCAGCCGGTCCCCCACCACCTCGACGTCGAGGCCCCGCACGCGGTCGATGAGCACCGCGAGGACGTCGGGCGTGAAGAGGTACAGGGCGTCGCGCTCGCTGCCGGCCTCGCAGTGGAGGGCGTAGTGGCGGTCGAAGTCGCCCTCGAGCGAGAGGCGCTGCTCCCGGTCGGGCCGCGACGCCATGGTGAGCGCCCGGCGGACGAGGCCGCGGCGGGCGATGACGCGGATGTGCGGCATGTCGGCGCCGAGCCGGATCATGGCGTACCCGCCGAAGCGCGGCGCCCCCTCGCGGCGGCCGGCCGTGACGATCTCGTGGTTGCCGAGCTCGATGCCCGGCGCGCCGGTCGGCCGCATCACGCGCGTGATGTCGAAGTAGCGGCGCGCGGACCCGAAGTGCCCGTCCGACATCGGCCCCGGCAGGTACGTCATCCCGTTCGCCTCCCCGAACCGCACGAGCCGCAGGTGCGCGCGGTAGCCGCCCCGGCGCTCGCGCGACCGGATCACCCAGCTGCCGAAGACGACCAGCAGGATGGCGAAGAGCGCGCCGATGAGCCCCTGGAACAGGGCCTGCTCGCCCGCGTCGGGCGCGCCCTCCTGCAGCGTCTCCGCCATGACCGCGCCCATCAGGGCGAGCGCGAGGACGCTGTCCCACATCAGGAAGTGCATGAGGAAGGAGCGCGCCCGGGGCCCGATGCCCTCCGCCTCCGGATGCGCGCGGCGGAACTCCCGGCGGAACGCGCGGAGCTCGCCGCGGCGGATCCGCCCGGTGAGGGCGGCCGTGTCGAGCCGCGTCCGCGGGAGCGTCCGGACGCGCGTCACGGCAGCGTGGTGATCAGGAAGCCGGCGCCGAGGAAGGCCGCGGCGAGCGCGATGAGGAGGAGGAGCCCCACCGTGGGCCGGTTCCGGAGCCGCCGACCGGCCGCCGCGACCCCGCGCGACCGACGCGCGCGGCGGCGGACCCGGCCCGGCGCGGGCACGGCGAGGGACGGGTCGGCGCCCGTGAGCACCGACTCCTCGACGCCCTCGAGCGACGCCAGCCGGTCGTCGCGCCAGCGCTCCCAGCGGTCGACCTTCGCCATGAGCGCGGCGGTCGCGTCGATCACGTCGTGCCAGCGGTCGGGGTCGAGCGTCACCATGTCGGCGGGCGAGCGGAGCAGCAGGCGGTCGCCGCGGATCTCCACGTCGAAGCCGCGCACCCGGTCGACGAGCACCGCCATGACGTCCGGGGTGAAGAGGTACAGCGCGTCGCGCTCGTACCCCTCCGGGCAGTAGAGCGCCGCATGCCGGTCGAAGTCGCCCTCGAGCTCCAGGCGCTGGGAGCGCGCGACGTCCACGGTCGGCGTCATGGCGCGGCGGAGGCGGGTGCCGTGGGAGAGCACCCGGATGTGCGGCAGCTCGCGCCGCAGCCCGACCATCGCGTAGCCGCCGTACTGCGTGATCCCGGCGGCCTGCGACCCGCGGTCGAGCTCGTGGTTGCCGAACTCGACGGGGCGCGCCGTGCGCGGCCGCATGACGCGCGTCACGTACATGCCCCGGGCCGCCGCCGCGCCCATGTGCGCGTCCGCGAGGGGGCCGGGCGCGTAGCTCAGGCCGTTGACCCGGCCGAAGCGCGCGAGGCGGTAGTGGGCGCGGATCGTGCTCCGGCGGCGGCGGGTGCGGATCAGGCGCCACGCGAAGAACACCCCGGCCCCGAACATGGGCAGGGCGAACACGGACATGCCGAGGGCGTCGCCGCGGTCCTCCGGTTGCCGCGCGAGGAGCGCGCCCCCGAGCCCGGCGAGGAGCAGGAGGCCGCCCAGCGGGATCGTCACCGCGGCGAGGACGCCGGACGCGATGCGGCCGAGCGCGAGGAGCGGCGACACGATCGCCGGGAAGCGGGCCGTGAACTCGCGGCGGAACCGGCGGAGGTCGTCGCGGTCGATGCGGCCGGTCAGCGGGGTCGTGTCCAGCTGGGCTCGGCTGGGCGCGTGCGTCGTCATGGATCCCCTCGTCCCGCGGCATCCCGGCCGCTCCTCCACCGTACCGACGCCCCGGCGCGCCCCGGACCGGAGGGCGCCCCCAGGTCGGGCGGCAGGCGGGCGGCGGCCGTCAGCGCGGGAACGCGGTCGGGCCGACCTTCCCGTAGGCCTCCCACGCGGCGACCGAGCCGCGGCCGGAGACGGCGCGCTCGCCGATGACGCGGGCCTTGTAGATCGCGGGGTTGTGGCTCGCGACCACGCGGGCGTTCCGCCAGTGCCGGTCGAGGGCGCGCGCGCCGGAGGTGGCGGACGCTCCCCCGACCTCGAACAGCAGCGTCGCGGCCGCGGGGACCTGCTCGACCGCGTGCACCTGCGCCTGGTAGACGGCGTTCTCCGCCGAGTCGAGCGGCTCGACCTCCAGCGGCTCGCCGGGCGGCGCGGTCGCGACGGCCTCGTCGAGGCGCGCCGCGGCCGCGAGCGTCGCGGCGCGCACGGTGAAGGCGGTCGTGGAGATCCGCCCGACGACCTCGAGCACCTGCGGGTCGTCCTCCGGGCGGGCGGCGGTGGCGTGGACGTAGGTGCGCGTCCGACCCCGCACGTACGCGGCGGCGTCGCGCTCGACCTCGGCGGCGATGCCCGCCAGCACGGCCACGAGGTGGAGCTGGTAGAACGCCTGGATGTGGGAGAGCGGGGCCTCCCGGTAGGCGGTGACGGTCGCCGGGTCCACCTCGACGCCGTCGAAGGTCGTGGTGCCGCTCGCGGTGAGGGTCTGCCCGAAGGCGTCCCAGTCGTCGACGGCGGTGACGCCGGGGGCGTCGGTGGGGATCGCGAGGGTCACGCGCTCGACGCCGTCGGCCGCCGCGCGCCCGGCGGCGAGGTAGATCCAGTCGGAGTAGAGCGTGCCCGTGGAGTAGTACTTGGTGCCGTCGAGGATCCAGCGGCCGTCGCGCTCGGTGAGCGTGGTGGAGATGTCGGCGAGCGTCGTGCCGGTCTGCTCGCTCGTGGCGTTGCCGACGATCGCGCCGTCGGCGATGCGGCGGATCCACGCGTCGCGCGCGGCGCCGGGCGGCCGGCGGAGCACGAGCTCGACGTAGCCGAAGTGGCCGCGGAGCAGGTGCCCGACGTTCGCGTCGGCGGCGGACAGCTCGATCACGAGCTCGACGAGCTGCGCGAGGGACGCGCCGTGCCCGCCGTCCGCGACGGGGAGCCGGAGCGCGCCGAAGCGGGCCTCGCGGAGGAGCGCCACCGCGTCGAACGCGAGCTCCCGGTCGCGTTCGCGGCCGACGGCGCCCGCCCGGATCCGGTCGAACAGGGGCTGGAACGCGGCCCGCAGCTCGGCGGTGGCCGGCCCGCCGGCGGTCACGAGAACGCGCCGCGGTACGCCGCCGCGGGGTGGCTGTCCGGCAGCCGGTCGCGCCCGGTGAGCTTGTGTCGGAGCGTGCCGGGCTCGTACTCGCGCTGCTGCAGCCCGCGCTCCTGGAGCACCGGCGTGATGTGGTCGACGAAGTCCTCGTAGCTGCCCGGCAGGGTCCAGTTGATGACGTTGATGCCGTCGACGCCCGCCTCCTGCCAGCCCGCGAGCACGTCGGCGATCTGCTCCGGCGTGCCCACGACGCGGCCGCGCAGCTTCGCGGAGAGCCGGGCGAGGTCGGCGATGGTCGGCTCCCGGTCGGGCGACGCCTCCCGCAGCCAGTTCAGGTGGCTCTGCCCGGCCTGCGTCTCGACCTGCGAGAGCGGGGTGGCCGGATCCAGCTGCTCGCCCGTCCTCGGGTCGAAGCCGAGGTTGGAGTGCAGGAGGAAGCCGTCGGCGCTCAGGTACTCGTCGATCTCGGCCTCGTTGCGCTTCGCCTCCTCCTCGGTGCTGCCCGTGATGAAGGAGAGGCCGAGCCAGAAGGAGAGGTCGTCCGCCCGGCGGCCGGCGTCCACGGCGAGCGCCCGGGTGTCCTCGATGAGGGCGCGGGTCTTCTCGGGCGTGGACGACAGGATGAACTGCGCCTCCGCGTTCCGGGCCGCGAAGCGCCGGCCGACGGGCGAGGACCCGGCCTGGAAGAGCACGGGCGTGCGCTGCGGCGACGGCGAGGACAGGTGCGGGCCCGCGACCCGGTAGCGCGGCCCCTCGTGGTCGATCCGGTGGATGCGCGACGCGTCCGAGAACACGCCCCGCTCCTTGTCGCGCTGGAGCGCGTCGTCGTCCCACGAGCCCTCCCAGAGCTTGTAGACGACGTCGAGGTACTCGTCGGCCCAGGCGTAGCGGGCGTCGTGGTCCTCGAGGCCGTCGTGCCCGAAGTTGCGGGCGGCGCCGTCGAGCGCGCTCGTCACGACGTTCCAGGCGATGCGCCCGTTCGAGATGTGGTCGAGCGTCGACACCTTGCGGGCGAAGTCGAACGGGTGCGCCTGCAGCACGGAGCTCGTGAACGCGAAGCCGAGGTGCTCGGTGCTCACGGCGAGCGCGGAGATCAGCACGGAGGGGTCGTTGCTCGGGAACTGCAGGCCCTCGCGCGCGTTCACGTCGTAGGCGCCGTCGCCCGGTCCGTAGAGGCCCACCACGTCGGCGAAGAACATGGCGTCGAAGCGGCCGCGCTCGAGCGTCCTCGCGAGGTCGACCCACAGGCGGACGTCGTCGAACTCGTGCTGGCGCGCCTCGGGGTGCCGCCACAGCCCGTGCTGGATGTGGCTGGCGGTGTTCATCACGAAGGCCGCGAAGCGGAGCGGGGGCCGGGCGTCGGGCATGGAGGTCCTCTCGTCGGGTCTCCAGCGTCGCACGGGTGGGGAGTCCCGGGCCGAGCGGGCGTAGCGCTCCGTCATGTGCCGGCCGAGGGCCCGGGGCGCCGGCCCTCCGCTCCGGGAGCGCCGGCCTCCGCGGGTGCCGACGGCGGTCGGGTGTGCGCCGTCCGCCCGGGCATCCGGGTGCGCGGCTACCGTCGGCCCCGTCGCGACCCCGCCGGGCATCTCCCGGGGCCACGGCGCGCATCCACCGGCTCCGGCATCCGTCCGGGCCGGACTCCGCCACGCTCGTGGCCGTCCTCGAAGGAATCCCATGCCCCCTCGCCCCTCACCCGTCCCGCCGCGACGCGCCGCGCTAGTCGCCGTGGTCGCCCTCGGTGCCGCCCTCCTCGGCTCCGCCCCCGCGGTCGTCGACTCGGAGCCCGCCCGGGCCGCCGCGACCGCGACCGCGACCGCCGACTCCGCCACCGCCACGCCGTCGTCGCGTCTCGTGGTCGCCCCGGGTGCCGCCGCCGCGGCGCTCGCCTACTGGACGCCGGAGCGCCTCGCGGCCGCCATCGAGCGCGGGAACCCGGCCGAGGCGTCCGCCCCGGCGGTCGCTCTCCCCGCGTCGGGATCCGTCGCGACGTCCGCCGCGCAGACCGCGGGGCGCGGCCAGCGCGTCGCCCCCGTGCCGCACATCGGCCGGCTCTTCGGTGTCGACGACGTGGGCGGCTTCTCCTGCTCGGCCAACGTCGTGCGCGCGGGCAACCGGTCGACGATCGCCACGGCCGGCCACTGCGTCAGCGAGCACCGCTACTTCGCGACCCAGCTGGTGTTCTTCCCCGGGTACGACTCCGGCGCGTCCGCGCTCGGCTCCTGGCCCGTCGTCGGCGGGAACGTGCCCACGCGGTGGTACGCGCAGGACGACCAGGACGACGACGCGGCCTTCCTCGCCGTGGGACGCGATGCGGCGGGCCGGGACATCCAGTCCGTGACCGGCGCCTCGCCCGTCGCCTTCGACGCCGCGCGCGTCCAGCGGGCGTCTGGCTACGGCTACCCGTCCCTCCCGCCCTACGACGGCTCGTCCCTCACCCGCTGCCAGGGCACCACGACCGCGGAGGGTCCCGGCAAGGTCGGCTTCCTGTGCGACATGACGCCGGGCGTCTCCGGGGGTCCGCTGTTCCTCGGCGACGGCCCCGAGGGCACGCAGTTCACCGACATGGCCGATGGCGACGCCTTCCACTGCGACGGCCCGGCGTGGCAGGCGCCGGAGCGCTCGGCGTACGACCTGACGGCGGCCATCGCCACCTGAGCGCAGGTCCGCACGGTCACGGCGCGCGTTACGCACCGTGACCGTGCCCCTTCCTCCCGTGCGGGAACACGGGCACGGTGGGCGGCACCCGGGCGGATCCCCGCCCGGCCTCCCCCTGCACCGCAGCCGCACCGCTGGAGACCGCATGACCACCGCACCGCCCGCCGCATCCGCCGCGTCGACCGCCCCGACCGCCCCGACCGGAGGTGCCGATCCCGCCGGATCCGGCCCCGAGGCCCCCGCCGACGTCGCCCGTCGCCGCCGCCGCGTCCTGACCGCGGCGTTCGTCGGCACCACCGTCGAGTACTACGACTTCTACCTCTACGCCACGGCGTCCGCGCTCGTGTTCGGCAGCCAGTTCTTCCCGAACCAGACGCCCGCCGTCGCGCTCCTCTCCTCGTTCGCCGCGTACGGCGTCGGGTTCCTCGCGCGCCCCATCGGCGGCATCGTCGCCGGGCACCTCGGCGACCGCATCGGCCGCAAGCGCATGCTCGTCTACTCGCTCGTGCTGATGGGCGTCGCCTCGACCCTCATCGGGGTGCTGCCGACCTACGCCACCATCGGGCTCGCGAGCGTCGTCGGCCTCGTGCTCCTGCGGCTCGTGCAGGGCATCGCGGCGGGCGCCGAGTGGGGCGGGTCCGCCCTGCTGTCCGTCGAGCACGCCCCCGCCCACCGCCGCGGCCTCTTCGGCGCGTTCACGCAGATGGGATCCGCGGGCGGCATGCTCCTCGCGACCGGCGTCTTCGCCGCGACCCGCTTCACGCTCGGCGAGGAGCAGTTCCTCGCCTGGGGCTGGCGGCTGCCGTTCCTCCTCAGCGCCGTGCTCGTGGGCGTCGGCCTCGTGATCCGCCTCCGCGTGGAGGACGCCGCCGAGTTCGCCGAGATCAAGGCGTCGGGGAAGGTGGAGCGCTTCCCGCTCGGCGTGGTGCTCCGGCAGCACCCGCGGGCCGTGCTCATCACGGCGGGCCTCCGCCTCGTGCAGCCGGCGCTCTACTCGATCCTCACCGTCTACACGCTCTCCTACCTGGCCGCGAAGCGCGGCGACTCGGGCGTCGCCCTCACGTCGGTGCTCATCGTCTCGGCGCTCAGCGTGCTGACCACGCCGCTCTGGGGCTGGATCTCCGACCGGGTCGGCCGCCGCCGCCTGACCATCGCGAGCGCCGCCGGCATCGGGATCCTCATCTGGCCGTTCTTCGCGTTCCTCGACTCCGGCCCGCTGCTGCTCCTGCCGCTCGTCTTCGCCCTCGGCATGAACGTGTTCCACGACTCGATCTACGGGCCCCAGGCCGCGTGGTTCGCCGAGCAGTTCCCGACGGGCGTCCGCTACAGCGGCGTCTCGCTCGGCTACCAGGTGGGCAGCATCTTCTCCGTCGGCCTCACGCCGCTGCTCGCGGTGCTGTTCCTGCAGTGGGGCGGCGGATCGCCGTGGATCCTCTGCGCGTACATCGGGCTCTACGCGGTGCTCACCATCGCGGCCGCGCTCGCGGCGAAGGACCCGGCGCGGGAGGCGATCGCGGCGCGACGCGACGGCTGAGCCGCGGAGCGCCGCGTGGGCGCGGGCGGACGGGGAGCGCGCTCCCGTCCGGCCGCGCCCTCCGCGTCGTGGGTGCCCTCCGCGCCGTTCGGGCCCTCCACGTCGTCCGGGCTGTCCTCGCCGTCCGCGCCGTCCGCGCGTCCGCCGGCTGTGCGTCCGCCGAGCACCGCGTGCCGGATCTCCCTACGGTGGCGTCCACGGCGCTCGCCGTGCCTCCCTCCCCGCGCCGAGAGATCGCCCATGCCCCGCAGCGCCCGCTCCGCTCGCCTCCCCCGCGCCGCCGTGGTGCTGACCGGTGCGGTGCTGACCGCCGCGGTCGCCCTCCTCGGGGGCGCTCCCGGGGCCGGGGCCCCGGCGTCCGGCGGGCCAGCCTCGCTCGCCGTGCCCGTCGCGCTCGGCGGACCGGCCGGGACCGGCGGACCCGTCGCGCCCGTCGCGGATCCCGTCTCCGGCGACGCGGACCGACCGCACGTGGTCGCCCTCGCCGCCGACGAGGTCGCAGCGACCGCCTCCTTCTGGACGCCCGCACGGCTCGCGGCAGCGGACCGCGCGACCGCGGAGACCGTGACCGGGCCGGCCTCCTCCCTCGTGGCCGCCCCGGTCCGCCAGGCCGCTCGCGTCGCCCCGGTCCCCCACGTCGGCCGCATGTACATGGTCAACGCGGACGACACCTACCAGACGTGCTCGGCCAACGCCGTGGAGTCGGCGAACGGCGTCACGGTCGCGACGGCGGCGCACTGCATCGACGACTTCGGCGCCTTCCACGCGCACATCGCCTTCGTCCCCGCCTACGAGGACGGGCGTGCGCCGTTCGGCACGTGGCCGCTCGCCGCGTACGCGCTGCCCGCGGGATGGACCGGCGTCCACTCCCCGGCGTCGGACACCGCGTTCTTCACGGTCTCCAGCCCGACCGGGCGCACGCTGGCCGCGACGGTCGGGGCGTCCCCGGTGCGGTTCGGTGCGGGGCGCGACCTCGCGACGACGGTCTACGGGTACCCGGGGCTGCCCCCGTCCGACGGCCGGCATCCCCTGCTCTGCCGCGGCACCGCGTCGTCGGATGACGCTCCGACCGGACAGGGCGTCGCGTGCTCCATGAACGAGGGCGCGTCGGGCGGGCCGTGGTTCGCGGGCGACGACGCGGACGCCCCGCAGTACAGCGTCAGCACCAACCGCTCGCTCGGATCGACCCGGCTCTTCTCCCCCGCCTGGGGTCCGGTGATCCAGGCGGCGTACCGCGCCGTCGAGGCGCGCTGACCGCGGCCCTCAGATGTCGACCATCCCGCCGTCCGCACGGCGGACCCGCAGCACGTAGCCGGCTGCTGCGCCGGCACCGGCGCCGTCCGTGGCGCCCGTGTCGCTCGCACCGCGCGCTGCGCCCGCGCCGCCCGCACCGAGCGCGGCCAGCGATCCCGGGGGCAGGCCCAGGGCGTCGCGTGCCGCCGAGGTCGCCGCGGCGTCCTCGGCCCGCTGCGTGAAGGAGACCAGCTCGACGGCGGGGCCGATCGTGGTGCCCGGGTTCGGCGTGGATCCCCAGTCGATGAGGAAGGGCACGTCCGGCCGGTCGCCCCGCGGATGCGTGAGGCGCCACCGGAGGAGCGTGCCGTCGGGCGTGCGGCGGGACAGGTCGGCGACGGGCCCCGGGTCCTCCCCGCGGGCCCGGGCGTCGGCGGCGACCCGCTCTATCCCGTCCGGGTGGATGGCGTAGGTGACCACCCGCGGCGCGGTCAGCCGGTGGATGCCGAAGCGGGTCGGCTCCACGCCGGCGTCTCGCGCTGGATCCGGGCCGATGAGCTCCAGGTAGCGCGGGCCGCGGGCGCCGTCGACGGTGAACGCGACGAGGGCGTTGGCGGTCCCCGTCGGGTGCACGCCGCCCGGCTCCGCCGCGACGCCGGTGAGGTCGTGGAACCAGGCGACGAGCGCCGCGAGGTCCGGACCCGCGATGACGACGTGGTCGAGGAGCGCCGGGACCGCGGCGGACGCAGCGGGTGCGGCGGCGGACCCCTCGCTCATGCGCCCGCGCCCCGACGCGTCGCGGGCACCTCGGGCTCGCCGAGGGACAGCATCAGCCGGTTCGCCCAGTTGAAGAACGCGGCGCCGTTCACGACGTCGACCACCGCCGCGTCGTCGAGGCCGGCGGAGCGGAGGCGGGCGACGTCCGCGGGGCCGAAGCCGAGCGGCGTGGCGGTGAGCGCGACGGATGCGGCGACGACGGCGTCCCACCGCTCGTCGCCGAGCGCCGCGTCGGTGCCCTCGTCGAGGAGGCGCTGCACGTCGTCCCCGCGGCCCGAGAAGCGGGTCGCGGCGGCCGCGTGGACGGAGGCGCAGAACACGCAGCCGTTGGCGCGCGAGGTGGCGGCGGCCGCGAGCTCGCGCTCGGCCCGGCCGATGCCGCCGTCGGGGTTGTGGAAGATGTCGAGGTCGGTGAGCGTGCGGGCCTCGAGCGCAGCCGGATCCCGCGCGAGCAGCCGGAAGTACGGCATGCGGGCGCGCGCGGGCTCGATGAGGGCGGCGCGCTGCGCGTCGTCGAGGGCGTCCTCGGCGACGGGCTCCAGCCACGGCACCCAGCCGAGGCCCTGCTGGGTGAACGCGTCGGGACGGGCGAGGTCGACGGGGTCGGTGACGGGATCGGTGACGGGTTCGACGGCGGTCATCGGGTGGCTCCTTCCGGGGCGGGTGCGGATGCGGATCCGTCGGCGGACCCGTCGGCGGGCGTCGCGGCGAGCACCGTGAGCCCCCACGCGACGCGCAGCTGGAAGGCGAGGAACGCGACCAGCTGGGAGAGGCTCACGATCTCGTCCGGGGTCCAGCCGGCGGCGCCGAGCGCGCGGAGCGCCGCGGGGCTCGACTCGCGGGGGCGGATCACGAGCAGGTGCGCGTGGGCGAGCGCGGCGGCGAGGCGGACGCCGAGGGCATCGCGCGTGGCGGCGTCGGGCTGCCACGGATCCGCGGGCACGCTCTCGTCGGCGAGGCCCGGCTCCCGGTAGGCGCCGGTCGGGCCGGCGGTCGCGGAGTCGCGGGCGGCCCGGTCGACGACGGGCGCGAGGTCCGGGTCCGCGTCGCCGAGCAGGTCGGCGTAGAACGCGGCGGCCCGCGCGGATCCGTGCAGCCCGGCCACGAAGGCGGCCACGGCGTACCGCTCGGCGTAGCCGAACGCGCCGGGGTCCGCGGGCTCCAGCAGCGCCTCGAAGCTCCGCTGCGCGTTGGCGCGGGCGTCGGGGCGCAGGTCGCGCACGCGGCTCAGCGGATGGTCGGGCGTGATGCCGGCCAGCAGGTCGATCACGTCGGCGCGGGGCACGTCGGCGGCGGGCGCGTCGGCGGCGCGGGCGGTGTCGGATCCGGTCATGAGGCTCCTCCTCGTGCGGGGGTCGGGGTGCGGTCTGTCGGGGTCCGGTCGGCCGGGGTCCGGTCGGCCGGGATGCGCTCGGCGCCGCCGAGGTGCGCGTGCCGGAGGCCGTCGGCGGCGGCGGATCCGGTGGCGAGCCCGAGGCGCGGGGCGACCCCGGTGGCGAGCAGCTCGAGGCTGCGCAGGGTCAGCGCGTGGGTGGCGGGGATGGAGTGCACCTGGAACGAGACGTCGGTCGCCGCGTCGAGGGTGCGGTCGGCGGCGAGGCCGTCGGCGACCTCGTCGACCGTGCCGAGGTGCGTGTCGGTCACGCGGAGCACGGCGTCGAGGTCGAGGGCGTCGGCCGCGTCGCCCACGATCGTGCGGGCGAAGCGGCGCAGGGCGGGCTCCGCGAGGGCGCGGGCGGCGGCGAGGTCGCCCGGATCCACGACGAGCGCCGTCCGTGAGGCGAGCACCCGCTCGGGCGCCCCGGCGGGCAGCGCCTCCCGGTACGCGTCGACGATGGGCAGCTGCAGCTCGTGCAGCGGCGCGTCGGGCGCGGTGCCGGGGCGCGGCTGAGTGCGGGAGAGCATGAGGCCGTCGCCGCGGGATCCGATGCGCGCGCCGCCCGCGACCGAGAACGTGCCCTGCCAGATGCGGGCCGAGAGCGTCGGCGCGGGCGGGTAGATGCAGGAGCCCGTGCCGCGCACGCCGCGGCCGTCGAGCGCGTCGAGCAGCACCTGGAGGTGGTCCTGGAAGAGCGCGTGCCGCTCCCCGGGGTCGCGTCCGAACGCGGGGAACGACGCGGGCGTGCCGCCGCTCGCGAGGCCGAGCTGCACGCGTCCGCCGCTCAGGAGGTCGAGCACGGCGGCGTCCTCGGCGGCCCGCAGCGGATCCTCGATCGGCAGCGTGAGCACCGCCGTGCCGAGGCCGATGCGCGAGGTGCGCGCGGCGGCCGCCGCGAGGAACACGAACGGGGACGGCAGCCCGCCGCCCTCCTCGCCGAAGTGGTGCTGCGCGAGCCAGACGGAGGCGAAGCCGTGGCGCTCGGCGTGCTGGATCTGCTCCAGCGCGGCCTCGTAGCGCTCCGCCGGCGTGCCCGCGTCGAGCACGCGGCCGAAGAAGCCGAGCCGGGCGCCGGTCATGCCCGGGCCCCCTCGTCCTCGCGGGCGACACGGGTGGTGCCGGGGAGGCCCGGGAGAGCCGGCCCCGCGGTGCCGGGCGCGGTCGCACCGCCGCCGGGGATCGCCCGGATCAGCTCCCTCGTGTACTCGTGCTGCGGGTCGTGGAACACGTCGTCCACCCGTCCTCCCTCGACCTGCCGGCCGCGCCGGAGCACGGAGACCGTGTCGGCGATCTGCCGCACGACCGCGAGGTCGTGCGAGATGAACACGTACGTGAGCCCGAGCTCGGACTGCAGGCGCGCGAGCAGTCGCAGCACCTGCGCCTGCACGGTCACGTCGAGCGCCGAGACGGCCTCGTCGAGCACCACCAGCTCGGGCCGGAGGATGAGCGCCCGGGCGATGGCGACGCGCTGGCGCTGGCCGCCGGACAGCTCCCGCGGGTGCCGCTCGGCGGTCTCGGGCGGGAGGTCGACGAGCCGCAGGTGCTCGGCGACGGCCTCCCGGCGCGATGCGGCGTCGCCGCCGTCGCGGAAGTTGAGCAGCGGCTCGCGGACGATCTGCGCGACGGTCTGCCGCGGATCCAGCGACCCGAACGGGTTCTGGTGCACGAGCTGCACGGTGCGCCGGGACTCCCGCAGCGCGCGCCCGCGGAGCGCGGTGACGTCGACGCCGCCGATCCGCACGGTGCCCGCGGTCGGCCGGTCGAAGCCCGCGATGGCGCGCCCGGTGGTGGTCTTGCCGGAGCCCGACTCCCCCACGATGGCGTGCGTCGTGCCGCGCGGCACCGCGAAGGAGACGTCGTCGACGGCCACGAGCGGCGTGGATCCGCGGCGGCGGAACTCCCGCCGGAGCCCCGCGACCTCCACGAGCGGCGGCGCCGACGCGTCGACGACGACGGGCCGCCGCTCCACCACCTGGCGGAACGACGGCGCGTCCGCGAGGAGCGCGCGCGTGTACGGCGAGGCGGGCGCGGCGAGCACGCGGGCGGCGGGTCCCTGCTCCTGAACACGGCCCCGCTGCAGGACGACCACGTCGTCGGCGCGCTCGGCGGCCACCGCGAGGTCGTGCGTGATCATCAGCACGCCCACCCCGGTCTCCGCGCGGAGGCGGTCGAGCAGGTCGAGCACGCGCCGCTGCACGGTCACGTCGAGGGCGCTGGTGGGCTCGTCGGCGATGATCAGCTCGGGCTCCAGCGCGATCGCCGCGGCGATGAGCACGCGCTGGCGCATGCCGCCGGAGAGCTCGTGCGGGTACTGCCGCGCGCGGGTCTCCGGGTCGTCGATGCCGACGCGCTCGAGCAGGTCGAGCACGCGGGCGCGGTTCCGCCGGCGGTCGCGGGAGCCGTGGATGCGCAAGCCCTCGGCGACGCTCTGCCCGATGGTGGCGACGGGGTCGAGCGAGCTGCCCGGATCCTGCGGCACGAGCCCGATGCGGCGCCCGCGGATGCCGCGCAGCCGCGACTCCCCGATGCCCACCAGCTCCGTGCCGCGGAGCGCGACGGAGCCGCCCGCGATCGTCCCGTTCTGCGCGAGCAGCCCGACGACGGCCTGCGCGATGGACGACTTGCCGGATCCGGACTCGCCGACGAGCGCGGTCACGCGGCCCGCGGCAACCTCGAAGGACACGCCGTCGACGGCGGTGCGCCTTCCCGCCGCCGTGCGGTAGTCGACGCGGAGGCCGCGCACGGCGAGGAGCGGCGACGTGGGTGCCGACGTGGGCGGAGGCGTGGGATCGGTCATGCGAGCTGCCCTCCTCGGATGGACTGGCTGATGCGGTTGGTGGCGAGCACGACGGCGACGACCACGGCGCCCGGCAGCACCGTGAGCCACCACGCGGTGGCCACGTAGTCGCGCCCCTCGGCGACGAGGAGGCCCCACTCGGGCGTGGGCGGTGGGGCGCCGTAGCCGAGGAAGCCGAGGGTGGAGATCTGCAGGATCGCGGAGCCGAACTGCAGCGCCGCCAGCGCGATGACGGGCGTGAGGGAGTTGGGCAGCACGTGCCGACGGAGCACCTGCACGAGCGTGCCGCCGGATCCGTATGCCGCCTCCACGTACTCGCTCACCCGCACCCGCACGACCTCCGCGCGGGAGAGCCGCGCGAACACCGCGATGGAGGTGACGCCCACCGCGATCGCGGCGTTCGTGGTGCCGAAGCCCAGCAGGATCACGATGCTGAGGGAGAGCAGCAGCCCGGGGATCGCGAGCAGCACGTCGACGAGCCGCATGAGGACGTCGTCGACGATGCCGCCGACCGCCCCCGCGACGACGCCGAGCAGCGTCCCGACCACGAGGCCGACGAGCACCGCGACGACCGCGCCCACCACGGACTGCGACGCCCCGAACACGACGCGCGTGTAGAGGTCGCGGCCGGTGGAGTCGGTGCCGAACCAGTGCGCGGCGCTCGGCGCCTGCAGGGACGGCGCGACGGACGCGGTCGGGCTGCCGGAGGCGAAGAGGCCGGGGACGAGCGCCCACAGCAGCATCACGAGCACGACGAGCACGGGGACGACGAGCCTCCACGCGAGGCGGGCCCGGCTGGCGGGACGCGCGCGGGGCGCGTCGAGGGTGGCGAGCGTGGTGGCGCTCATCGCGCACCTCCTCTGCGCAGGCGCGCGTCGAGGACCGGATAGAGGAGGTCGACCACGAGGTTGATGACGACGTAGGCGACGGTGGAGAGCACCACGACGGCGAGCAGCACCGGGCTGTCGCGGCTGGCGACGGCCTGCACGGTGAGCTGGCCGACGCCGGCGCGGCCGAACACGGCCTCGGTGACGACGGCCCCGCCGACGAGCTCGCCGAACAGCAGCCCGGCCATGGTCAGCGTGGGGAGGAGCGCGTTCCGGCCGACCCCGTGGAGGAGCAGCCACGGCGTGCCGGCGCCGCGGGAGCGCACGACCTGCACGAACGGCATCGCGGAGACGTCATCGATGCTGCGGATGAGCACCTGCGCGAGCGGCGCCGCGATCGGCACCGCGATCGTGAGCACCGGGAGGATCAGCGCCTCGCCGGGGCTCGCGCCGATCAGCGGCACGAGCCCCAGGCGGAACGACAGCACCTGGATGAGGATGATCCCGACCCAGAACACCGGCAGCGAGACGAGCAGCGGCGGCAGGTCGCGGAAGACGCGGCGGATCCAGCGGGCGCCGCCGTAGGTGGCGAGGAACGCGATCGGCACGGCCAGCACCACGGCCACGACGAGCCCGAGCACGGCGAGCACGAGCGTCGACGGGATCGCGGTGGCGAGCAGCGTGGACACGGCCGCGCCGCTCTGCACCGAGTACCCGAGCTCGCCTTGCAGGAACCCGCCCGCGGACTCGCCGAGCCGCACGATCAGCGGCCGATCGGCCCCGTACGACTCGCGGATCGCGGCGAGCTGGTCCGGCGACAGGCCGAGCTCCGGGCTGCCGTACCGGGCGAGCACGGCGTCGCCGGGGAGCGCCGCCAGCAGCACGTAGGCCACGACGTAGGCGAGCACCAGCACGACGACGGCCTGGCCGGCGCGGCGGAGGACGTAGCTCATCGCGCTCCCCCTCGCCGTGCCGCCCGCCGCGCCGTCGCGCGCGACGGCCGGCGCATCAGCGGTCCAGCCAGACGCCCGCGAAGGTCGGACGGCCGACCGACTCGGTGGCGAAGCCCTGCACGTCGCCGCGGAGCCCGTAGACCTGCGGCTCCTCGAAGAGCGGCAGCACGTAGGCCTGGTCGGCGATGTGCTGCTGCGCCGCGGCGGACGCGGCCTGGCGCCCCTCGGTCGTGGGCTCCGACGCGATCGCCGTGAGCAGCGCGTCGAGCTCCGGGTCGGCGATGCTGCCGTCGGACGGGTCGCGGTTGAGGAGCACGTTCCGGTTGGTCGAGAAGTACTGCGACTTGAGCACGTCGTAGTCGGCGCGGCCGACCATGGAGTGGTACACCTCGAGCGCGTCCGGATCCTGCGAGGCCTTGGTCTGAGCGGCCTGGTCGCCCGAGAACAGGTCCACCTTCACGCCGAGCTCCGCGAGCTGCGACTGGATGAGCGTCACGACCTCCTTGGAGCGCGGCTGCGGCAGCGCCTCGTTGACCACGAGCTCCAGGTCCTGCCCGTCCTTCTGGCGGACGCCGTCGGATCCGAGCGTCCAACCGGCCTCGTCGAGGAGCGCGGCGGCCTTCTCTGCGTCGTGCGCGTAGTACGCGGAGGTGTCGACGTAGCCGAGCGCGCTCGTGGCGAGCACGCCGGTGGCGAGCGGGTAGCTGTCGCTGAAGAGGGTGTCGAGGATCGCCTGCCGGTCGACGCCGGCGATGATCGCCTGCCGCACCCGCACGTCCTCGAGCTGCGGGGTGCGGAAGCGGAGGTTGAGGCCGTTGTCGACGCCGTTGGTGGCTGCGGCGACGAGCTGCAGGTCGCCGGTGCGGAACTGCGCCTCGTCGGGCGCCTCGATCTGCCGGGCGACGTCGGCCTGCCCGGCGACGACCGTGCCGGTGCGCACGCTGTCCTCGGCGGCGACGATGAGGTCGACCCCGTCGACGAGCGCGCGGCCCTGGTGCTCGGCCGCGGGCGGCGCCCAGTCGTAGTCCTCGCGGGCCGTGAGGGAGATCTGCGTGCCGACGGCCTCGTCGCCGACCACGAACGGGCCGCTGCCGATGACCGTCTTGGCCTGCCCCGGCCCGAAGCCGTCGTCCGCCTTGGCGAGCGTGGAGTCGGAGACGAGCCCCGAGTTGATGGTCGAGGTGGCCTGCGCGAAGCCGGGCGCGGGCGCGGTGAAGTGGAACTTGACGGTGTCGGCGTCGACGACCTCGCCGCGGTCGTAGTTGTTGATCGCCTCGCTGACCGTGAGGGCGCGCGCGGTGTCGCCCTTGCCGTAGAGGTCGAAGTTGGCGACGACGTTCTCCGCGGTCAGCGGGGTGCCGTCGGAGTAGGTGACGTCGTCGCGGATGTCGAAGGTGTACTCGGTCGCGTCGGCATTGACCTCGGGAAGAGCGGTCGCGATCCACGGCTGCAGCTCGAGCGTCTCCGGGTCCTGCCAGAGGAGGCGGTCGGTGATGTTGTTCACGACCGCGCCGTTCGGGTAGAAGCCGGCGGCCGGCGGGTACAGCGTCGTCCACGTCTGCGGCTCGAGGTAGGTGAGCGTGCCGCCGGACTTCGGCTCGCCGCTCCCGGCTCCCCCCGCCCCTCCCCCGCCCCCGGCCGAGCAGCCGGCCATCAGACCGGTCGCCGCGACGAGGGCGGTGAGGGCGAGGGCGGTGCGCGGTGGACGAGGCATGGTTCTGCTCCTGCGTGTCAGGTGTGCGGGTGGGATGACACGACTCCAACACGCATGGAGGGGTTTCGCAGGTCCGCGGAACACGCGGCGTAACGGGGTGAAACGGGGCGTCATGAGGGGAATGGATGCGGTGGGGGCGCGGTTCGTGCGGCCAGCGGGTGGTCCCGCCGTTTGCCCGACGCTCACCGCGACGCTCCTCGCGGGACGACGCCCGTGGCATCCAGCCACGGGCGCCGTCCGTCAACCGGCCCTCATTCCCTCCCCCGCGACGACCCGCGGAGGGCATCGGAGATGGATCCGCCGTGCAGCTGCCGATGCGCCTTCACGTCCGCCGCGGAGACGCCCTCCCGCAGGCGGCCGACGCCGCGAGGATCGCCGAGGATCGCGTGGCCCGTGAGGAACGCCCCGGCGAGGGCCGCCAGGAGGAGGAGAGCTCCCATGTTGCGTTGGCCGGTCGCCACCAGCGCCACTCCCACCGCACCGACGGCGAGGATGCCGACCACCCGGACGGTGTTCCCGATCTTCACGTAAAGCACTCCGTCTGGATCGAGGTGATCCCGAGGAGCTCGCCCGCCAAGGCCAGGGCGGCTCCGCCCACGACCTGCAGCTTCTCGCAGGAGAACGACGCGCCCCAGAGGATCTGGACCGCTCTGGCGACGCCGCCCAACTCGTCGATCAGCCTCTTGACCCGGAGGATCTTCGCCGCGGGGATCGCGGTGGAGGCGATGACCATCGCGATGGCCGCAGCGCAGCCCACGAAGCTCGCCTGCATGGTCTCCCACCCGCGCTCGGCATCTTCCGCTGAACTTGCGTGCTCGCGGAACCAGGCAGCCGTGCCCGCGTCTCCTGTCCGGAGGACGTCATCCGGGATGGAGTCGAGGAGCTCCAATCCCGCCTGGAGTTCCTTCGCGTGCTCCGCGTCATCGATGCGCTGGCTGATCGTCCCACTCGGCGTCACCGGCTCTGGCTGCACCGCGTGAGCTGCCGGTGCGGGCGCCAGGGTCGTCGCGAACAGGGACGCCGCCACCGCGACGCTGAGCAGGAGCCTCGTGCGCCTGCCGCTCGTGACGGTCATGTCGATCGTGCCGTGCTTCATGCGTCCCCCTCTGATGACTCTCGGATGTCGACCCGGCTCTGCCGGTGGGGGCCATCCTGCCCAACCCTTTGCGTCCTGTTCCTCGATCGCGCCGGAGGCTGTGGAGAAGAGGCGGTAGCGGCAGCGAGAGCCGGAGCGCAGGAGGAGCGGTCATCGGTCTGAAGGGGGCCGTCCCTCCGATCCACGACCGTGGGCGGCGCCCAGCGACCCGCGGAATCCGGATGCCTATTGCGACCCCGTCCCGCCCACGATGGGTGAACGTCGCACGCCCGCGTCGCCAGCCACCCGGGCAGCATGGAGGCCCGCTTCCAGCTGCCGGAGCTGGCTCAACATCAGCTCCGGTGAGACGGAGACGTCCAGACGTGCGGTCCTGATCCGCACACCCGCTCTCCGCACGGTGGCGCTCGTCGACCGCGCATCGCCACCATCCGCCACGTAGATGAGCGTGCCCTCGGTCAATCCCAGGACGGTGCAGTACGCCAGCATCTGGTACAGGTCCTCGACGCGGGCTGCCCCGGTCTTGTACTTCGCGTCCACCACGACCTGCGGCGCTCCACTTACGGAGTGGACGAAGTCCGGCCGGATCGGCTGCGCCCGCTCCTCGTCGAGGTGGGTCGCGTACTGCGAGGTGCTGACCCCTCGGGATGCATCGGCGAACGACGCGGCGAGCGCCGTGGTGACGAAGCCCTCGAACGCCTCCGCCATGTTCACGACGAAGGAGGCGATCGGCTGCCCAACACCGGTCGTCGAGGGGCTGAGCCGTCGCAGGACCGACTCCGCGAATAGCAGCGCCGAGTGGTATCGGGCGTTGAGCCGGGAGTGCTGCCAGGCCGGGAGCGCGCCGCCGAGCGCGAGGGCGGACACCTCCGTCAGCCGCGACTCGAGGTGCGCCAGCCGACGACGTGCGTCGTCCGGCACGCGAGGCATCGCGAGCAGGAGACGGGCACCCGCGCGAAGGATCTGGTTCTCCGCGATGTCGGTCGTGTACTCGTCCACCGTCAGCTCGATGGGGAGCATCTGCCCACCGCGACGCGCGATCTGGTCGGAGAAGCGGATCCGCCCCCGCACGGTCAGCGCGGTCTCGTCGAGGCGCAGGTAGCCCTGGAGGACGCCGCGGCCGAGTGCTCGTTCCATCAGCCGGGCGTAGGTCTCCGCGATCGCGGGGAAGAGCGCGGTCCCGCCTCCCGCCACCTCATCAGGGCGGAAGCCGGGGTCCCGGGCGTACCCGAGCATGAAGAGGACGGAGGAGAACGGTGCCTTCGGCCGGACGATCAGCTCGTCGATGCCGATGGCGACCGCCCCGACCCTGTTGAGGACGGGTTTCAGCTGCACGACGCCGTGAACGGATCGTGACTCGAACAGCCCCACCGCGCACGCGGCCTCGATCGTGTCCGACTCGAACGGCGCAGGGGCCCAGTCGCCGTTCTCCGGCACTTCGAGTCGGGTCATCCCCCGATCTCATCGTCCGTCGTGAGGACGGACGCCTCCATCTCGTCGGGCATCAGCGCAGCGAGGCCGAACCTGTCACGGATCTCGGTGCGCGAGTACCGCCCGTAGTAGTGCTCGTCGAGCAGCGGGAGGATGTCGTGCTCCCAGATCCGGGCGAGCCCGGCCTCTGTCCGAGCCGAGGGACCCATGAGGTACGACGGACCGATCTGGAAGTCGCGGTCGACATCGCCGATGCGGTCGTTCAGCAGGCGCAGCAGGGCCCCACGGCTGACCTCGTGGTCGTTCGCCACGGACCAGCGATCGATGAGCCCGCGCACGGGTTCTTCCGCCGGGTGCAGCTCGACGAACGAGAAGCGCCGCCGAATGGCCGCGTCGACGAGTGAGATGGAGCGGTCGGCGGTGTTCATGGTCCCGATGACGAAGAGGTTCGCCGGCAGGTGGAAATCCTCCTCCGGGGAGTACTGCAGCGACACCTTCGCGTCGCGGTATTCGAGCAGCAGGTAGAGCTCACCGAACACCTTCGCGATGTTCGCCCTGTTGATCTCGTCGATGATCAGCACGTGCGGCACGGTGGGATTCTCGGCTGCTGCTTCGGCGAGGAGGCGCACGGGGCCGGGCGCGAGGCGGAACGAGGCCGCGCCGGCGTCGTCGACGGTCGGCCGGAACCCCTCGAAGAAGTCCTCGTAGGAATACGACGGGTGGAACTGGACGATCCGCATCGCACCAGCGGGGGCGATGAACGACGCGAGCGCGCGGGCGAGGTACGTCTTGCCGGTCCCGGGCGGCCCGAAGAGGATCAGCTGGCGTCGCTCCTCGAGCAGGTCGATGACGCCGTCGAGCCACCCGGCGTCGAAGTGCAGCCGCTCGGCCAGCTCCGCGGTGCTGCGCGGGAGGCGGACCGGACCCGGCGGCGCCGGCTCGGGGGTGACGGGTTCCGCCGTCACGGGATCCGGCATCAGGTAGTGGGCCTCCGAGAGGGGCACGTCTCCTGCGAGGAGGTCGAGGACCGCATCCGGGAGGGCGGATCGGTCGACGGTCTGGCCCCACTCGACAGCCCGCAGCAGATCCGAGTCGAGCTCTCCCACGACGCCTAGCGCGACGCCATCGTCCCCAGGGGCGAACACCTGGTCACCGGGGCGCATCGTGACGAGGTAGGAGGTGGCGGTCTGGATCTGACCGAGGACGTCGAGGATCGGCGGGGTGCCGCTCCACGCCCGCAGCGCGTCCTCCCGGATCTGCTGTCGATGGCTGCTGCGCTGGACCTCGAAGCTGACCGGCGGCATCGTCAGCGGTCGCCCCGCGGCTGCGGTGGTGACGACCCACCCGCGCCGTTCCGACTTCGGGGCGGAGCCGCGCCATTCCGACCGCCATGGTTCGTCGTACCAACCGATGTCGAGCTCGTCATCGGGATCCAACCGCCTCCGCATCGCGAGGAGGTCCGCATCCACGTCTCCCGAGGGCGCGGAGAGGACCGGCGCGAGTGCGTCGCGGATCGACTTCTTGTCGGCCGCCGAGACGATGCTCTCGAAGGTCTCGGGGAAGGCGAGCGCGAGCAACGAGTTCTGGATGGCGGGGACCGCCGCGCCGGCATCGAGCACGCGGTCCCGAAACCGCCACGGGTCGTCGATGGCCTCTGTCCGCGCCTCAGCATCGAGACCCTCCCAGTGGCGGATGAACTCGCACAGCCACTGGATGTGCTGCGGGATCTGGGTGTTGAACCCCTGTCCCCCGTGGAAGGTCCCCGGCGTGGCGAGGGCCCTCGTCACGGAGTCCGGCACCTGGGGGCGGTCGGGGAGCAGGTCCATGACTTCCTGCACGAGAGCCTGCTTGGTCGAGGCGAGGACGTTCATCAGGGGCAGGCGTTGGATGAAGCACAGCTCGGCCGCCAGGAGCACGACCGCTCGGCTCCGCCCGGTGAGCTGCTCGACGAGCCGCTCGCGAAACGTCGCGCCCGAGCCCGACGACGCGATCGCGTCCCGCAGCTCCGTCGCGGTCTCCGCCGTCCACGTGACGGTCCTGCCGTCCAGGACGGAGGGCTGACGCCGGAGCGCGCCCCGAAGGACGACGCCCGCTGCCTCGGAGATGGCGACGCGGCGCCCTAGCCGAGTCGGCCCCATGTCAGCTCCGGTGCCGCCGAGCAACTGGAAGCCGAGGGACCGGAGGATGCGCTGGGCACGCGTGGAGTCGAAATCCGTGGTCGACAGACCGGTGGCTGCGGCCAAGACCTGCTTCACCGGGAAGCGGCGTCCATCGACCTCGACGGAGTACGTGTGCACCGTCTCCGGTTCGCGCGTCGCGAGTCCGGCCTCCACACCCGCGCGGGTCAGGTCGTACCGGGTTCCGTCGATCGTGAATTCCACTGAGCCTCCTTGGTCGGCATCCGATTCTCCCGCACCCACCCCATTCCACTGGGACAGTCGTTCCGTAGCCTTGGACGATGTCCGTTCCCTTGAGCCCGCTCGCATTCACCCGATACGACATGAGCGACGCCGGATCCGCGGCCGCGTTGTTCGCCGACTCGAAGGAGGTGTGCGGCATCTACGTCCTCGAATTCGAGGACCGGATGCGCTATGTCGGCCAGACACGGCAGATCGTCTCCCGCTATGCATCACACCGACGCACGCACGGGGACATCGTCGCCTTCAGCTTCGCCCCCTGCTCACCGGCCCACCTCGATGAGCACGAGCGCCAGGAGATCCAGCGACAGGAGACGGCGAAGCACAGCCTCCGGAATCTGAATCTCACCGGGTGGCCCGCCGGAACAGGCGACCTGGACGTGACCGTGGCCGACGGCGAGAGCGTGCTCTTGCCCTGGGATCGCGACCGACGCCTGCGACTGCGAGACGAAGGAGTCGCCACCCTCCAACGGAGGTTCTGGTCGCTCTCGATGCGCGCTGACTACGGGGAGATGGCGGACGCCGTCGCGAAGTACGTCGACGAGTGCCTCCCGGATCCCTTCGGGACGCAACGCATCCTGTGGAACATCGCTGCTCTCCCGAAGACCAGCCAGACCAAGAAGCGCCGGCGCTTGTTCACCCTGAATTGCGGCGGGATGGAGACGCTGTTCGCGCTCGAATACCGGGAGGGTGACGAGACGGAGATCCAGATCCACGTCAACTTCGATGCCGAACGGACCTTGGAGGGGCTCGAGTCACTGGGCATGGGCTCTCAGATGCCGGAGGACTTCTACGACGTACAGGAGACGGCGTACGCCGATGCGTCCGTGATGCAGACCACGTTCGACTCGTGGCAGGACTTCGAGCGAGCCCTGGGCTTCCCGCCGTTCGTCGAGGGCGCCTACAAGCTCAACACCTCGCAGATGCGCAGGCGCTCTTCCCCATACCGCCGTCACCACAATCAGTCGTTCGCCGACGACCTCCTGCGACGCGCAGCCATGCGATCGGGCGAGGTGCATCCAGGGGCAGTCTGAAGCTGCTCGTCCAAGGCTCCGCCATCGGTCAACGCGCCGCCCTCTGTCGCCTCCTCGACGACCGCCGTGAGCAATGCTCCCCCTATCTCTGGGCAACCGACGACGATCCACGAGCGGAGTCCTTCTACCGCAGCAACACCTCCACCCGAGACGGCGCCGTGAGGCGGCAGATGTTCCAGGGCGAGGTCATGGTGCGGATGGTGCGGTGAGGGCGGCCACACTGGGTGACCCCGCAGCCGGTCACATCGGGTACCAGCGGTTGCGCTGTCCGTCGGCGTCAGGGGCGCATCGGTAGCTCGCTCCGGAGGACGATCTCTCGACGCTCCCCACCTCGGTCTTCTTGCAGAACGCGCCCGGCGTGATGACGCGACCAGGTGCTGGTGCGGGAGCAGGTGCCGGCGCCGGCGGCGCGGGTGCCGGCGCGGGGGCGACCGGGGCCGGCGCGGGCGCAGCCGGCTTCGGCGCGGGCGCAGCCGGAGCAGCGGGTGCCGGCGCGGGAGCAGGCGCCACAGTCGGCTCCACGGTCGGCGCGGGGGCGGGCGCGAGCAGCGTGAGCGTCACGGTGGATCCGGCGTCGACGCGCGATCCCGGCGTCGGGCTCTGCGACGTGACGGTCATGCCGTCGGTCGGGCTGGTCCTCTCCCCCGACACGAGCACGAACTGGACGAGGTAGCCCGCCTCACGGAGCAACGTGCGCGCATCTGCGGCGGACTTGGTGCTGACGTCCTCCACGACGTGCACCGCGGGTGTCGGCGTCGCGGACGGCGTCAGCATGGGGCTGGGCGTCGGTGACGTATTCGCGCTGATCGCGGCCACCGGGCGCGGGCCGGGTGCCGAGGCAGCGACCGGGACGGCGGCGCCGATGATCAGGAGCAGGATCGCTCCGGCCGCGGTCGCGCTGTTGCGGAGCCGGGAGGCGAGCGCTGGTACCCAGCTGCGCCGTCCGGTGAAGAGCGGGTACAGCGCGGTCACGAGGGCGACCAGCCCGACGGAGACGAACATGCCCCCGAAGCCGCCGATCGCCGTGGTGATCAGCACCGCCAGCGCGACCGCCGCCCCGATCACCCACGACGTGGCCGGGTGCCGGCTCGGACGTGTGTCGGTGAGGACCGCCATGGGAGTCGCGGGGGCGGTGGCCGCTGCCGGCACGACGGGAGCCTGGTTCCTGCGCGGGGCCGGAGGAGCGGGCACCGCGACCGCCGTGGCAGCCGCGCGCGACGCCTTCAGTCGCGCCGCCTCGACGCGCTCCGCGGCCTTGACCTGCCTGGCCGCCTCCCGCTGAGCGGCCTTCTCGACCCTCTGCTGCTCGGCCGCCGCGGAGCGAGCGGCCTGCGCACGCGACGCCTCGGCGGCGTGCTCGGCCTGTGCCCGCGCGGTGTCGGCGGCACGAGCGGCGCCAGCCTGTGCGGCCTCCGCGGCGGCCAGTGCCGCGACGTCCGCAGCGGGCGCCTGCGGGGCGGCGGGCTGCACCATCGGCGCGACGTGCTGCGTCCACGCGGCGCCGTCCCAGTACCGGAGCTGGCCGGATCCGTCGGGGAACCAGCCGGCGGGTGGGGAGGACGGGACGGCGGGCATGGTGCTCCTCGGGTGCGTGCCGCGACGAAGGGGGTAAGCGGCGGTGGATCCGTCGAATGTCGACGCCTGAGGCTATGAGCGCGCTCTCCTGGCGGGAAGCCCTCACACGGGGGTGAAAGGGAGCCGCGGCCGAGGGAACCGCGCTCCCGGCTGACGCGACGCTCGCGAGAGCGGCCCGCGGGCGTCGCCGCGTTCCTTCAGCCCTCCCGCTGCCGCACAGCGCGAAGGGCGTCGGAGATGGATCCGCCGTGCCGCTTCCGGTGCTCCTTCACGACCGCGGCGGTGACACGGTCCGGCAACCGACCGGCACCGGCGGGATCACCGAGGATGGCCGGCCCCGCCAGGAACGCCCCGCCGAGGGCCGCGAGGAGGAGGAGCATGCCGGGCCCCGCCTGCCCCGAGGCCCAGAAGGCGATGCCCGCCACCGCCGCAGCGACGACCCCGATGCTGCGGAGCACGCTCGACGCGGTCATGAGGAGCGCTCATCCTCGTTCGGGGTGCTCGAGACGGTGCCCGTGCTCATGGGTGTCTGCATGCGCGCCTCCATCTGCTGATCGTGAGCTGAGGGGCCGGGCTACCCGGCCCGTCCCAGGATGCCGAGGAAGGGGTTCGGCGCTCAACCCCCACGATGGAGTTCCACGGCCGCGATGATCTCCATCGCCGCGTCCTCCGCGGGCACGTGCTCCCAGAAGCGGAGGACCGTCCAACCGAGGCTGCGGAGCAGGACGGTGACCTCCGCGTCGCGCTCGACGTTCCGCGCGAGCTTCGCCACCCAGTAGTCCGCGTTCGCCTTCGGGAGGTGCAGGTGATCCGGACAGCTGTGCCAGAAGCACCCGTCGATGAACACGGCGACGCGCTGACGGGTGAAGGCGATGTCGGCACGGGTCCTCGACTCCTGCACCACGCGGAGGTCGACCCGGTATCTCAGGCCTCGAGCGTGCAGGCGGCGCCGGACGAGGAGCTCCGGCAGCGTGTCCCGACGCTTGTTCGCCCGCATGATGCTGCGCGCGGCGTCGGAGGAGGCCCAGGACATGCGGCGAGGGGACCATGGACGACCGACATCACCCGGAGACGACGAATGCCCCGGCCGAACCTATGGGTCCTTCCGAGGCATGTCCGTCGGGCTGACAGGATTTGAACCTGCGACCCCTTGACCCCCAGTCAAGTGCGCTACCAAGCTGCGCCACAGCCCGCTACCCATCGCTGGGCAACTCGTAGAGCCTACCGCATCAGCGGGACTGCTCCGGCACGCGCGAGCCAGGACGGCAGCACCGGATCAGGCAGCCGCGCCACCCGAGGGCCGGGCCGGCGACGACCCGGACGCCGCGCGCCCCGCCCGCCCCGGCTTCGGGAACGCCTCCCGCATGTGGTCGCCCCGCAGGATGTCTCCCACCCCGATGAGCAGCAGCGAGAACACGATCTGCTCCACGACCATCCAGAGCGGGTAGAGGCCCGGGATCGCGGCGATCACGAGGGTGACGACCGGGAAGACCTGGCTGAAGAGCCGCAGGCGCGAGTACGCCCACCAGTAGCCGGCCGAGGCGCGCCAGGCGAAGTAGTAGAGCGTGACGGTCATCGCGAGCACTACGAAGGAACGGAACCAGACTGCCGGCGCGACATCCACGCCGTCCGCCGCGAGGGTCAGCGCGATCGCCACGGCCGCCGCACCCACGAAGGTCTCGGCGACGAGGATCCACCGGATCCAGCGGAACGCCCGAGCCGTCCACGGGTGGTCGCGCATGTCCTCGGCGATCACGTGGCCCGCCTGGCGACCCGCGGCGATGCGGTCGAGACGGCTGAGCAGCTGGTCCACCGGTGCGATCCTCCACGGTCTCGTGCGCAGGCGTCGGGTGCGCCCGGATCAGGGTACGACGCCTTCCCTCGGTCACACCGAGCGTCGTTCTCGTCAGGGCAGAGCGGCCAAGCCGATTCGACCGCGAAGCGGCCCGAGTCAGACTCCCTGTCCCGCACTCCCCGAGAACCAGCCAGGCTCGGTCGCCAGCTCCGCGAAGGTCAGCGACCGACGGAAGTCCACGTCCTCGGCCTGTATTCCGTGCAGGGGATGGACGGTGAGCGCGCCGAGGTCCTCCCCCGTCAGCGTCCGCCGTGCGCGGAGGTCAGCGGTGATCACGAGGTCGCCGAGATCCAGCTGCTTGTGGTGGTTGGGACACAGGCAGAGCATGTTGCGGACGTGGTCGTCTCCCTGGTGCGGGAGCCCGAGCGGCCGTATGTGGGCGCCTTCGGCATACGGCTTGCCTGTGACCGTGACTATCTGGAGGTCGCAGATCTGGCAGCGGTGCGCGTACATGGCCATCACCTGCTCGCGGACCTGACGTTCGCGGACGCGCCGCAAGGCGGAGACCGTTGCGTACCTCGCCTCGGCGGCGACACGTGACCCGATCTCTTCGATGAGCTGCGCGGCGCCCTGGTAGGGCAGCAGTTCGAGCGTGAAGAACACCATCTTGAAACCGGCACGACCCACGCCCATCCACGAGTCCGTGACGCGATAGTCGCCGGAATACGTGTATCCCGAGGCCGGCGCGTATTCCGACCTGCGATCGGGACCGCGCAGCACGCGCACCGGGAGCTCCTCGAGCATGCTCGTCCGCAATGCCGCATTGCCGCCGTCCAGCGGGCTCTGATCCCGTACCTGCTTGCGACCCTGCTGTCCACCATGGCCGGTGTACCGGATCACGTCGCCGTGATCCTCGTCGTCCTCGTACCCGCCGGAGACCACGATCGAATCCGCTCCCGACGCTGCCGTACCGGATATGCCGTGCATGGGCGGGCGATGGACGCCGGCCCTGCTCGCATCCATCCGCGACGCGAACCACGCGCCCCATTCGATTCCCTCGGGCTTGCCGAACACGCGCTCCACTGAATACCTAACGCTCGATTGGTTTTCAATGAGCCTACGTGTGACAGTGCTCGACAGGAGCGGTGGCCGAGGGAGATCGCTACGTCCCGCCACCTCGTGGATCGCCGGACGGGCGCTCGGAACATGCGATGTCGGGAAACCGACTCAAGGCGCATGAATCCGTCGGGATCTCAGTGACCGGGCACTCGTCGACGGGTCTTCGTCAGGAATTCCGACGCACGTCGTCACCGCCGATGGGCCCCCATCAGCACCCTCCCGCCCCACGCACGAAACATGATTCATGTTTCCCGCGACGCCCCGATCGGCACGGGATGAGATGGTTCTCGCCACGACATCCGACGGAACGACGACAGCGAGGAACCCGAATGCGCCTGATGGGACCAGCCACGACCGGCGAGGCGCTCGGCGCCCTGCAGCGCGCGGCCGACGGTACGCAGATCACCTGCGGATGGAGCACCCGAGAGCTCGAGGCGGTGAAGGACCGCGTGCGGGCGCGCGGGTTCGTCACGGCCGCGGACCGCATGGAGGCGCTGGCCATCCGCGACGCCGACAACGCCGCGGGCGCCGCCTCCTACGCGACCCTCCCCACGGACGTCTTCCCATGGGCGCACGTCGAGCACGATAACGACGTGCCCGCGGCCGGCGCGCGCGTCGCCATCACCACCGAGCAGCGGGAGGGGTGGATCGTGCGGCCGAGCGCCACCGCGAGCCCATGGATCCGCCTCAGCGCCCGCGACACGGACCGGTCCGAGCGCGCCTGGCACGTGCTCCTCGACACGGGTGAGATCCGGCTGTACCTCGAGTCCGTGCTCGTGATCGACGACGTCTCCGACGACGCGCAGGACGAGGACGACGACTAGCTCCCCCCTCCATGACCCCCCGTGACGCCCCGCGTCGTCACGCGGGGACACCCGCCGTCACACCCCTCGCGACCCCGCACGGCCCGCCCCTACCGTGGCCCCACCGCGAGGCGCGGCACCGGTCGCGCCCCTTCACGAGAGGACAGGACATGACCCTGATCGACCGCGAGCCACGACCCGCATCCGGCTCCCCCACGCCCGCCCCCGGCACCGCCGACGCGCGGACGGACCGCCCCCGCCCCGCACCCCTCGGCGACGCTCCCGTCGACCGCTGGAAGGGTACCCCGCGCCCCACCACCCCGGCCGGGTGGATCGCCCGCGCCCGCGAGGTGGCCGACATCCTCGCCGTCGACCAGGTCGAGCGCGACCGCGCCGGCGCGAGCCCGCACCAGGAGGTCGCGCTCCTCAAGCACGCCGGTCTCGTCACGCTGCTCGGCCCCGCGGAGCACGGCGGCGGCGGGCAGACGTGGGACACCGCCTACCGGGTGATCCGCGCGGTCGCCCGCGGCGACGGATCCATCGGCCAGCTCCTCGGCTACCACTACCTCTGGGCGTGGGCGGCGCGGCTCGTCGCCACGGATGCGCAGATCGAGGCCGTCGAGAAGCTGGCGACCACCGGGAACCTCCTCTTCGGCGGCGCCGTGAACCCGCGCGACTCCGACCTCGTCATCCGCGAGGACGGCGACGAGCTCGTCTACGCCGGCCGGAAGTCGTTCTCCACGGGCGGCGTCGTCTCCGACCTCACCGTGCTCGAAGGCGTCATCGAGGGCACGGACACCCACGTGTTCGCGATCGTGCCGACGGACCAGCCGGGCATCGTCTTCGGACACGACTGGGACAGCCTCGGGCAGCGGCTCACGGAATCCGGCTCGGTGGAGATCCGCGACGTGCGCGTGCCGTGGTCCGACGCCGCCGGCTTCGTCGACCGGGTGTTCCAGCCGCTCACCTACGGCACGCTCAACGTGCCCACGATCCAGCTCGTGTTCGCGAACTTCTACCAGGGGATCGCCGAGGGCGCGCTCGAGACGGCCGCCGCCTACACGCGGAGCACCACCCGCGCCTGGCCGTTCGGCGGCGACGACAAGGAGCGCGCGACCGACGAGTGGTACGTCCTCGAGGGCTACGGGCAGCTGCAGTCGAAGCTGTGGGCGTCCGAGGCGCTGCTGGATGCGGTGGGCGCCGAGATCAGCGCGGTGCTGCACGCGCCGCGGGAGAGGCTCACGGAGCGCAAGCGCGGCGAGATCGCCGTGCGGATCGCCGCGGCCAAGGCGCGCATCGTCGAGGACGGGCTCGAGGTCGGCACGCGCGTCTTCGAGCTGACGGGTGCGCGCGCGTCGGCGTCGAGCGTCGGGCTCGACGTCTTCTGGCGGAACCTCCGCACCCACAGCCTCCACGACCCCATCGCCTACAAGCGGCGCGAGGTCGGCCGGCACGTGCTCCTCGGCGAGATCCCGGAGCCCACCTGGTACACGTGATCCGCACCGACCCCACGACGACGGACGGCGCCGACCCCCTGAGGGATCGACGCCGTCCGTCATGCTGCGAGCCGGAGCCCTCGGAGACGCGCTAGCGCTTCCGCTTCTCCCGCACGCGCATGTTGACGATGATCGGGCTGCCCTCGAAGCCGTAGATCTCGCGCAGGCGGCGCTGGATGTAACGACGGTACTGCGGGTCGAGGTATCCGGTCGTGAAGAGCACGAATGTCGGCGGGCGGCTCGAGGCCTGGGTGCCGAACAGGATGCGCGGCTGCTTGCCGCCGCGCACGGGGTGCGGATGCGCCGCGGTGAGCTCGGCGAGGAACGCGTTGAACTTGCCCGTCGCGATGCGGGTGTCCCACGACTCCAGCGCCGTCTCGAGCGCCGGCACGAGCTTCTCCATGTGGCGGCCGGTGCGCGCCGAGATGTTGACGCGCGGCGCCCATGACACGTGCGCGAGGTCGGTCTCGATCTCGCGCTCGAGGTAGCGGCGGCGCTCGTCGTCGAGGAGGTCCCACTTGTTGAACGCCAGCACGAGCGCGCGGCCCGACTCGAGCACCAGCTCGATGATGCGGATGTCCTGCTCGCTGATGACCTCGGAGACGTCGATCATGACGACCGCGACCTCCGCCTTCTCCAGCGCCGCGCTCGTGCGGAGCGACGCGTAGAAGTCCGCGCCCTGGGCGAGGTGCATGCGGCGGCGGATGCCGGCGGTGTCGACGAAGCGCCACACCTTGCCGGCGATCTCGACCTGCTCGTCGACCGGGTCGCGCGTGGTGCCGGCGAGCTCGTTGACGACCACGCGCTCCTCGCCCGCGGCCTTGTTGAGCAGGCTCGACTTGCCGACGTTCGGGCGGCCGAGGATGGCGACGCGGCGGGGGCCGCCGACCTCCTCCTTGGCGACCTTGGAGACGAGCGGCAGGGTCTTCAGCACCAGGTCGAGGAGGTCCGCGACGCCGCGCCCGTGGAGCGCGGAGACGGGGTGCGGCTCGCCGAGCCCGAGCGACCACAGCGAGGCGGCGTTCGGCTCCTGGCGCGCGTCGTCGACCTTGTTGGCCGCGAGGATCACCGTCTTCTTGGTCTTGCGGAGCAGGCGGACGACGTGCTCGTCCGTGCTGGTGGCGCCCACGTTGGCGTCGACGACGAAGAGCACGGCGTCGGCGAGGTCCATCGCGATCTCGGCCTGCATGGCCACGGACGCGTTGATGCCCTTCGCGTCGGGCTCCCAGCCGCCGGTGTCCACCAGGGTGAACCAGCGGCCGGCGTACTCGGCCTTGTAGGAGACGCGGTCGCGCGTAACGCCGGGGGTGTCCTCGACGACGGCCTCGCGGCGGCCGAGGATGCGGTTGATGAGCGCCGACTTGCCCACGTTCGGGCGGCCGACGACCGCGAGCACGGGCAGCGCCGGCAGGTACGTGACCTGGTCGGGGTCGTCCGTCGCGGTCTCGAGGACCTCGAGGTCCTCGTCGTCGAGCTCGTAGTCGGCGAGCCCGGCCCGGAGCGCCTGCGCGCGCTGGGCGGCCAGCTCCTCGTCGATGCTCGACAGCCGCTCGGAGAGCCCGCTGTCGAGCTCGGGGAAGTCGTCGTCGTGATCAGCCATGCGTGTGTCCTCTGGCGTGTCGGCCCGTCACCGGGCCGCGCCTCAATCTGTTCGTGCGTGAACGAGATCGACCACCGCCTGGACGGTCTGGTCGAAGTCGATGTCCGTGGAGTCGATGGTGGTCACACCATCTGCGGCGTTCATGAAATCGACGACCTGCGAGTCGGCCCGATCCCGGGAGGCGAGTGATTCGCCGACCGCGGCGGCCGACTGATTCGTCGTCTCCGCGGAACGCCTCCTCATCCTAGCTTCCGGGGAGGCCGTGAGGAGAATGCGCACCTGGGCGTCCGGCGCGACGACCGTGGTGATGTCGCGGCCCTCCACCACGATGCCGGGCTTGTCGCTGGAGGCCATGAGCGAGCGGAACAGCTCCACCATGTAGTGCCGCACCTCCGGCACGCGGGCCACGCGGCTCACCACGGCGGACACGCGCGGCTCGCGGATCGCCTCGGTGACGTCCGTCCCGCGGACGCTCACGCGCGTCTCGGACGGGTCGATGCCGATGTCGTAGTCGAAGCCCTCGATGAGGCTCGTGACGGTGGCGGGGTCCTCCGTGTCGACGCCGCTCTCCAGCGCGAACCAGCTGAGCGCGCGGTACGCGGCGCCCGTGTCCTGGTAGTCGAAGCCGAGGGCGCGTGCGGCGGCGCGGCTCACGCTCGACTTGCCGCTGCCCGCGGGCCCGTCGACGGCGACGACCGTGCGGTTGAGCGTGGCGTCCACGAGCAGCGTCTCCGCCAGCGGGTCGGCCTCGAGCGGGTCGGGTGCGGTCGATGCGTCTCCGGTCATCCGGCGATCCTCCAGTTCCGTTCTTCCAGCCGCGCGACCAGGCGGTCGCGGGCCTCGGGCAGCACGGCGATCTCGACGAGACCCACCTGCGCGCCCTGCGAGTGCTCGAGGCGCAGGTCCTCGATGCTGACGTCGGCGGCGCCGACGTCGGAGATCAGCGCGGCCAGCTGGCCGGGGCGGTCGTCGATCATCACGGTGAGCGCGGCGAAGCGGCGGTCCTGGCCGTGCTTGCCCGGGATGCGAGCGACGCCGGCGTTGCCCGCGTGGATCCGCTCGGCCACCCGGAGCCTCGCCCCCTGGGCGTCCACGTCGTCGAGCGCCGCGATGACCTCGTCGAGGTCGGTGCGGAGCGCCTTCAGGATGGGCACGACGCGGCCCGCGTTGGCACCGAGGATCTGCACCCACAGCGACGCGTCGCTCGACGCGATGCGCGTGGTGTCGCGGAGCCCCTGGCCGGAGAGCCCGAGGGCGGTGGCGGATCCGTCGCCGAGCCGCGACGCCAGGAGGCTCGCGACCACCTGGGGCACGTGGGAGACGAGCGCCACCGAGGAGTCGTGCTCCTCCGCGGTCATCTCGAGGGGCACGGCGCCGAGGTCGAGGATCAGCTGCTCGACGGGTGCGCCCGCGGTGTAGGTGATGCCGCCGTGCCCGGCGATGACCCAGGGGCGCCCGAGGAACAGGTCGCCCGTGGCCGACACCGGGCCGCCGCGCTCGCGCCCGGCGAGCGGGTGGGAGCCGAGGTACCGCGACAGGTCGGCGCCCATGGCGCGCAGCTCCTCGAGCGGCGCGACCTTCACGCTGGCGACGTCGGTGACGAGGGCGTCCGGGTGCGCGTCGAGCTCCGCCGCGACCACGCGCGCGGTCACGTCGGGCGGGACGCAGACCACGACGAGCGACGGCCGGTCGGGCGCTGCCTGGATGTCGGCGATGCGCCCTGCGCCCATGTCGGCCGCGAGCCGCAGCGTCGTGGGCGATGCGTCGGCGAGCACCACGTCCACCCCGCGGGCGGAGAGGCCGAGCCCGATGCTGGTGCCGAGGAGGCCGGTGCCGACGATGCGGACGGTCCCCTGCACGCGGGTGTCCGCCGCGGCGACGACGTCCGCGGCCTCGGTCACTCGCCGTCCTCGCGGTCGACGTCCCCCTGCGCCTCGGCGGCGGCGCCGGGCCCCTGCGGGTTCGCGGGACCGGCCTGGGCGCGGGCCTCGCGCGAGATGGTGAGGAGCTGGCCGAGCTCGTCGGAGGTGAGGTCGCGCACCCGGCCGACGCCGAGCGAGCCGAGGTGCAGCGGGCCGAACTGGCGGCGCACGAGCTCCTCCACCGGGTGGCCGACCTCGTCGAGCATGCGGCGCACGATGCGGTTGCGGCCCGAGTGCAGCGTGATCTCCACGAGCGTCTGGTCGCCGCCGCCCGACAGGATGCGGGCCCGGTCGGCCTGGATGGGCCCGTCCTCGAGGTCCACGCCCTGCGTGAGGCGCTGGATCGTCTGCGGCGTGACCCGGCCCGTGACCTTCGCGATGTACGTCTTCAGCACGCCGAACGACGGGTGCGCGAGCACGTGCGCGAGGTCGCCGTCGTTGGTGAGGATCAGCAGGCCGCTCGTCTCCGCGTCGAGGCGCCCGACGTTGAACAGGCGCTCCTCGAACTCCTCCGTGAACTCGCGGAGGTCGGGACGGCCGCGCTCGTCGCGGAGCGAGGAGTAGATGCCGACCGGCTTGTTGAGCATCAGGTAGCGCTTCGAGGTGTCGAGCTGCACGGCTTGGTCGTCGACCGCGACCTCGTCGACTTCCGGGTCGATGCGGCGGCCGGGCTCGGTGACGACCTCGCCGTTCACGGTGACGCGGCCGGCGGCGATCATGTCCTCGCAGACGCGGCGGCTGGCGACGCCCGCGGCGGCCATCACCTTCTGCAGGCGGACGCCCTGCACCGGCTCGTCGGGGTTCCAGGCGCGGTCGTTCTCAGTGGAGGGGGTCATGGAAGCCTTCCGCCCCGTCGGGGAGCAACGGGGAGATCGGGGGGAGCTCGTCGAGCGAGTTGATGCCGAGCTGCGTGAGCAGGTGGTCTGTCGTACCGTAATGGATCGCCCCGGTCTCGCCGTCCGTGAAGGCCTCGGTCACGAGGCCCCGGGCGAGCAGGGTGCGCACCACGGAGTCGACGTTCACGGCGCGGATGGCGGCCACCTGGCTGCGGCTGATGGGCTGCTTGTAGGCGATCACCGCGAGCGTCTCGAGCGCGGCCTGCGACAGCCGCGTGGGGTTCTGGGTGAGCACGTGGTCGCGCACCACGGCGTCGTACTCGGGCCGGACGTAGACGCGCCATCCGCCGCCGACCTCGCGCAGCTCGAAGCCGCGCCGCACTCCCCCGGTGCGCCCGTCGAAGTCGTCGACGAGCCGCTGGATCGCCCGGCGCACCTCCTTCACGGGCGTGGACGTCGCCGTCGCGAGCGTCGTCGCGCTCTGCGGCTCGTCGGCCACCATGAGCAGCGCCTCGATCGCGCGGTCGAGCTCGAGCGGCGCATCGGCGGCGGCGTCCGCGTCGGCGGCGTCCACGGCGGCGGCGTCCGCCGGCTCAGCCGTCATAGCCGGCCCCCAGGCTCGCGAGGGCGTCGTCGGTCCAGCTCTCGGCGGTCCAGGTGAGCGTGAGCTCGCCGAGCGCCTCCGGCTGGTCGAACTCGATCGCCGCGACGCGGTACAGCTCGAGCACCGCGAGGAACCGCGCGATGACGACGCCCGTGACCCCGGCGTCCGCGACGAGCTCCCGGAACGTGATCGGCAGGCCGGCGCGGAGCCGGGCGACCACGACCGCCGCCTGCTCGCGGATGCTCACGAGCGGCGCGTGCAGGTGGTCGAGGCCGACGGTCGGGATCTCCCGCGGGGCGAAGGCGAGCAGCGCGATGGCCGCGAGGTCGTCGGCCGATGTCGTCCAGACGAGCTCCGGCACCTGCGCCCGGAACCGCTCCTCGAGCGGCACGTCCCGGAACGCGCGCCCGGACTCGGCCGCGAGCCGCTCCTGGAACCACGACGCCGCCTGCTTGAACGCCCGGTACTGCAGCAGCCGCGCGAACAGCAGGTCCCTGGCCTCGAGCAGCGCCACGTCCTCGGCGTCCACGAGCTCGCCCTGCGGCAGGAGCCCGACGAGCTTCAGGTCGAGCAGGGTCGCCGCGACGACGAGGAAGGAGCTGGCCTCGTCGAGGTCGTCCGGCCCGTCGAGCCCGCGGATGTGCGCGATGAACTCGTTCGTGACGAGGCTGAGGCTCACCTCGGTGATGTCCATCTCGTGGCTGCCGATGAGCGACAGCAGCAGGTCGAAGGGCCCCTCGAAGTTGCCGATGCTGACGCGGAACGCCCGCTCGGGATCCGTGCGGGGCGCGTCCTCCACCGCGAGGCCGGGCGCGGCCGGGGACGAGCCCCTACGCGACGGCGCCACGCGCGATGAGCTCCCGCGCCACCTTGCGGTACGCGAGCGCGGCCGGGTGCTCGGGTGCGAACTGGATGATGGGCTTGCCCGCCACCGACGCGTCCGGGAACTTGACCGTGCGCCCGATCACGGTCTCGAGCACGCTGTCGTCGAACGCCTCGACCACCCGCTGCAGCACCTCGCGGGAGTGCAGCGTGCGGGAGTCGTACATGGTCGCGAGGATCCCGTCGAGCGCGAGCCCCGGGTTCAGCCGGTCCTTGACCTTCTCGATCGTCTCCACGAGGAGCGCCACGCCGCGGAGCGCGAAGTACTCGCATTCCAACGGGATGAGCACGCCGTGGCTCGCCGTGAGGGCGTTCACCGTGAGGAGGCCGAGCGACGGCTGGCAGTCGATGAGGATGACGTCGTAGTCGCCGCTCACCTTCCGCAGCACGCTCGCGAGGATCTGCTCGCGCGCCACCTCGTTGACGAGGTGCACCTCGGCGGCCGAGAGGTCGATGTTCGCGGGGATGACGTCGAGGCCCTCGAAGCCCGTGCTCCTGATGGCCTCGCGCGGGTCCTTCACGGTGCCGAGAAGGAGGTCGTAGATGGTGACGGCGTCGTGCGTCTGCACGCCGAGGCCGGCCGACAGCGCGCCCTGCGGGTCGAAGTCGACGGCGAGTACCCGGCGGCCGTAGCTCGCGAGCGAGGCCCCGAGGTTGATGGCGGTGGTCGTCTTGCCGACGCCGCCCTTCTGGTTGCAGAGGGAGATGATCTTGGCGGGCCCGTGGCCATCGAGCGGCTCGGGCTCGGCGAACTCGCGCAGCTCCCGACCGGTGGGTCCGAGCACGGGGACGTCCATTCCCGGGAGCTCGGTCACATCTGGCTTGCGCGTCACGTGGATCTCTCTCTGCCGCTCCTCCGACGCGGTCCCGCCGGATCCTGGAAGTCTACCGGGGAGGGCCCATCACGCCCGGCGGGCACGCGGGTGCGCGGTCGTGTAGACGTCGCGCAGGGTGTCGACGGTCACCCGCGTGTAGATCTGCGTGGTCGCCACCGACGAGTGGCCGAGCAGCTCCTGCACGACGCGCACGTCGGCGCCGCCCGCGATGAGGTGCGTCGCGAACGAGTGCCGGAACGTGTGCGGCGAGATCTCCTCCGTGACGCCGGCGCGCTCGGCGGCCGCCTTGATCACGAGCCACGCGTTCTGGCGGCTGAGCGCGTGGCCGCGGAGCCCGAGGAACAGGGCCGGCGTGGCCGTGCCGCGCGCGGCGAGGACCGGACGGACGCGCACGAGGTAGGCGTCGACGGCGCGGCGGGCGAACGAGCCGACCGGCACGATCCGCTGCTTGCCGCCCTTGCCGAGCACGCGCACCAGCTCGGCGGCCGCGCCGTCGGGCCCGAGCACGTCGTCCACGGTGAGGGCGGTGATCTCGCTCACGCGAGCGCCCGTGGCGTACAGGAGCTCGAGCAGCGCCTTGTCGCGCACGCGGAGCGGGTCGTCGCCGTCGGTCGCGTCGAGGATCCGCGTCATCGTCTCGACGGAGACCGCCTTCGGCAGGCGGCTCGGCAGCTTGGGCGGCCGCGCGTCGGAGGACACGTCGACCTCGACGATGCCCTCCTCCAGCAGGAAGCGGTGGAAGCCGCGGACGCTCGACAGCATGCGCGCGAGCGAGGACGCCGTGAGGCCGCCGTGCTCGGGCGAGCGGACGCGCTGCGCGAACCCGGCGACGTGCGCGGGGGTGGCGTCGGCCGGATCCTGGACGCCCTCCTCCACGAGGTGCTCCGTGTACCGCGCCAGGTCGCGCCGGTACGCCTGCACGGTGTTCCGGGAGAGCCCCCGCTCGACCTCGACGTGCCGCAGCCACCGGTCGACGGCGCGGCGGAGCGCCACGGGCACCTCGGGAGCCGCGTCGTCGGCGGTCACGAGGCGCGCGCGGTCCCGTCCTGGCGGAGCTTCGGGTGGCGGGGCCACGGCGCGTCGGCCGGGCCGAGGTCCGCCCAGCCGCGGGAGCGGGCGACGTGCGCCTGCAGCACCGCGATCACGGTCGACGGGTTCTGGATCCGCCGCTCGAGCACCGCGGTCACGACCTCGTCGAGGTCGACCCAGCGCTTCTCGATGTCGGCCTCCTCGTCGGTGCGCGCGAACGCCTCCGCCGTGGGGGTGAGTCCGCGGGCGAGGTAGACGCGGATGGCCTCGTCGCTGCCGCCGGGCGTCGTGAGGTACTCGGCGAGCACGCTCCACTCCGCGGCCTCGAGGTCGGCCTCCTCGGCGAGCTCGCGCTGCACGGCCGCGAGCGGCGGCTCGTCCGTCACGTCGAGGAGCCCCGCCGGGATCTCCCACTCGCGCATCCGCACCGGGTGCCGGTACTGCTTGATGAGGAGCACGCGGTCCTCGTCGTCGATCGCGAGCACCGCGACGGCGCCCGTGTGGTCGACGAACTCCCGGGTGATCTCGCCGTCGCCGTACCGGAACGTCTCCCGGCGGATGTCCCAGATCCTCCCCGCGAACACCCGCTCGCTCGACGTGATCTCGACGGAGACCGGGTCGTCGTGGAGGCCGTCGGCCGGGGATCCCGTGGCGGCGTCCGTCACGCGACGGCCTCGGCGTCGTCCTCGGCGAACAGGGTGCTCGCCTCCTGGCGGTCGAGGGCCGCGCGGATCAGGCCGGCGAAGAGCGGGTGCGCGCGGTTCGGGCGCGACCGGAGCTCCGGGTGCGCCTGCGTGCCGATGTAGAACGGGTGCACGTCGCGCGGCAGCTCCACGTACTCCACGAGCGTGCCGTCGGGCGAGGTCCCGGAGAACACGAGGCCGGCGTCCTGGATGCGCTCGCGGTACTGGTTGTTGACCTCGTAGCGGTGGCGGTGGCGCTCGTGCGAGACGGGCGCGCCGTAGAGCTCCGCGGCGAGGGACCCCTCGGCGAGGGCGGCCTCGTACACGCCGAGGCGCATGGTGCCGCCCAGGTCGCCGCCCGCGATGATGTCGACCTGCTCGGCCATCGTCGCGATGACCGGGTACTCGCTGTCCGGGTCGAACTCGGTGGAGGACGCGCCCGCGAGTCCCGCCTCGTTGCGCGCGTACTCGATGACCATGCACTGCAGGCCGAGGCACAGGCCGAGCACGGGGATCCCGTTGTCGCGGGCGAACTTGAGCGCGCCGAGCTTGCCCTCGATCCCGCGGATGCCGAAGCCGCCGGGCACGCACAGCGCGTCCAGGTCGCCGAGCCTCTTGGCGGCGCCCTCGGGCGTCTCGCACTCGTCCGACGCGACCCAGCGGAGCTTCACGCGCGTCGAGTGGGCGAACCCGCCGGCCCGCAGCGCCTCCGTGACCGACAGGTAGGCGTCGGGCAGGTCGATGTACTTGCCGACGAGGCCCACCGTGACCTCGTGCTTCGGGTCGTGCACGGCGTCGAGCAGGTCGCTCCAGCCGGACCAGTCCACGGCGTCCGTCGCCGGCAGGCCGAGGTGGTCGATGATGTAGCTGTCGAGGCCCTGCCCGTGGAGCATCTCGGGGATGTCGTAGATGCTCGCCACGTCCACCGCGTTCACGACGGCGCGCTCGTCGACGTCGCACATGAGCGCGATCTTCCGCTTGTTGGAGTCGGAGACGGGCCGGTCGCTGCGGAGCACCAGCGCGTCCGGCTGGATGCCGATGGAGCGCAGGGCCGCGACCGAGTGCTGCGTGGGCTTGGTCTTCTGCTCGCCGGAGGCTCCCATGTACGGCACGAGGGAGACGTGCACGAAGAAGACGTTGTTCCGGCCCAGCTCGTGCCGCACCTGGCGTGCCGCCTCGATGAAGGGCTGGCTCTCGATGTCGCCGACCGTGCCGCCGACCTCGGTGATGATGACGTCCGGCTGCGGGTCGTCCGAGGCCTGCAGGCGCATGCGCCGCTTGATCTCGTCCGTGATGTGCGGGATGACCTGCACCGTGTCGCCCAGGTACTCGCCGCGACGCTCCTTGGCGATGACCTCCGAGTAGATCTGACCGGTGGTCACGTTGGCCGCCTGGTCGAGCTCGATGTCGAGGAACCGCTCGTAGTGCCCGATGTCGAGGTCGGTCTCCGCGCCGTCGTCGGTCACGAAGACCTCGCCGTGCTGGAACGGGTTCATGGTGCCCGGATCCACGTTGAGGTAGGGATCGAGCTTCTGCATCACCACGCGCACGCCGCGCGAGGTGAGGAGGTTGCCGAGGCTGGCCGCCGTGAGGCCCTTGCCGAGGGAGGAGACCACGCCGCCGGTCACGAAGATGTGCCGGGTGGTCTTCCCGCCTGCCGTGCTGGTCGTGCTGGTCGTCGTGTTCGAGTCCGTGTCCGCTGCTGAGTGAATGTCCGCCACGGGCTTCCATCCTACGTGTGTTCCGGCGCCCCGCGACAGCCACGACGCGCGCGGGCCCTCGGCGGACCCGGCCCGCGACCCGCGGAGGCCGGCCCTCAGCGCAGGGAGGCGGCGGTCTCGACCAGCTCGCGGGCGTGGGCGAGCCCGCTCTCGCTGTCGGGGAGTCCCGAGAGCAGCCGCGCCATCTCCTGGATGCGGTCATCCCCCTCGAGCTGCGTGACGCTCGACGCGGTGACCTGCCCGTCACCGCCCTTGACGACGCGCAGGTGGTTCGTCGAGAAGGCGGCGACCTGCGCGAGGTGGGTGACCACGATGACCTGCGCCCGCTCGGCGAGACGGGCCAGCCGCCGGCCGATCTCGATGGCCGCGGCCCCGCCGACCCCCGCGTCGACCTCGTCGAACACGAACGTGGGCACGGGGTCGTCGCCGGCGACGACGACTTCGATGGCCAGCATCACGCGCGACAGCTCGCCGCCGGACGCACCGCGGCCGAGGGGCCGCGCCTCCGCGCCCGCATGCGGCCGGAGCAGGATCTCGACGCGGTCGGCGCCGGACAGGGCCGGCTCCTCGCGGGGGCTCACGCGGACCTCGAGCGACGCGTCCGCCATGGCCAGGGCGCCGAGCTCCGTGGTGACGGCTGCGGCGAGACGCGCTCCGGCCTCCTCGCGGACGGCCGTGACGCGCGCGCCGAGCTCCCCCACGAGCTCCTCGTCGCGCTCCACCTCGACGCGCAGGAGGTCGATCCGGTCGGTGTCGCCGTCGAGCTCCAGCAGGCGCGCGCTGCCCGTGTCGAGGAACGCGATGGCGTCCTCCACCGTCGGCCCGTGCAGGCGGGTCAGCGCGACGAGCTCGGCCCGGCGGTCCTGCAGGGTCTCGAGCTCGCGGGCGCCGTCCGCGTCGAGGCCCGCGAGGTACCCCGACAGCTGCACCGCGATCTCCGACACCAGGATGCGCGCGCTGTCGAGCGATTCGATGACCTCCGCCAGGGCGGGGTCGTGGGCGGCGACCCGGTCGAGGCGGCGGTGCGCGGTGTCGAGCACGGAGGCGGCGTCCGCCATCTCGCCGGAGGCGTCCTCCGCCGACATGAGCTCGTGGGCGGCGGACGCCGCGGCGCGCAGGTCCTCCAGGTTGGTGAGACGGTCGATGCGCTCGCGCAGCTCCTCGTCCTCGCCGGGCTGCGGTGCGACCGCCTCGATGGCGTCGATGGCGGCGCGCAGGTCCTCCGCCTCGCGCGTGCGGGCGTCCTGCTCGGCGACGAGGCGGTCGAGCTCCGCGCGCGCGGCCTGCCAGCGGCGGAACACGTCCTGGTACTCGCCGAGCACGGGCGCGAGCGCGGATCCGGCGAACCGGTCGAGCGCCTGGCGCTGCGCGGTGGAGGACCGCAGGCGCATCTGGTCGGACTGGCCGTGGACGACCACGAGCTGCTCGCCGATCTCGGTCAGCAGCGCCGCGGGGGCGCCGCGGCCGCCCACCGACGCGCGGCTGCGGCCCTCGGAGGAGAGCTGGCGCGTGACGATGAGCTCGCCCCGCGTGCCGTCGCCGAACGGGTCGACGTCGCCGCCGGCGTCGCGCACGCGCTCCGGCACCGGGCCGTCGGCCGCGATGATCCAGCGGCCCTCGACGACGGCGCGCTCGCTCCCCTGGCGCACCGCTCCGGAGTCGGCGCGCGCTCCGAGCAGCAGCCCGAGGGCCGTGACGACCATGGTCTTGCCCGCGCCGGTCTCGCCGGTGACGGCCGTGAAGCCCGGGCCGAGCGGCAGGGTCGCCTGGCCGATCACCCCGAGGTCGCGGATGGTGATCTCCTCAATCACGGTCGACGGGACCTCTCCAGCCGGTGACCGGCAGCTCGAACTTGTTCACGAGGCGGTCGGTGAAGGGCGACTGCTTGAGGCGCGCGAGGCGCACGGGGATGGTGGAGCGGCGGGCCTCCACGCGGGCGCCGGGCGGCATGTCGCGCGTGCGGCGTCCGTCGCACCAGAGGACGCCGGAGCCGGACGTGCGGCGGAGCACCTCCACGGCGACCGTGGACTCGGGACCGACGACGAGCGAGCGCGCGAAGAGCGTGTGCGGGCTGAGCGGCACGACGAGCATCGCCTCCAGGCTCGGCCACACGATGGGGCCGCCGGCGGAGAACGCGTACGCGGTGGAGCCGGTGGGCGTGGACACGACCATGCCGTCGCACCCGTACGACGCTAGCGGGCGCCCGTCGATCTCGACCACCACCTCCAGCATGCGCTCGCGGCTGGCCTTCTCGACCGTGGCCTCGTTGAGCGCCCACGTGCGGTAGACGACGTCGGCGCCGACCTTGAGCGTGACGTCGAGGGTCATCCGCTCCTCGACCGTGTAGTCGCGGTCGAGCACGCGTCGGACGGTGGCCGTGAGGTCCTCCCGCTCGCTCTCCGCCAGGAATCCGACGTGCCCGAGGTTCACCCCGAGCAGCGGGACGGAGGTGCCCCGCACCAGCTCGGCCGAGCGGAGGATGGTGCCGTCTCCGCCGAGCACGATGACGATCTCCAGGTCGGCCGTCTGCACGTCCTCGCCGAGCACGGCGACGCCGTCCATCTCGGGGGCGAACGGCAGGATGTCGGCCTTCTCCTCCGCAGTGAGGACGATGCGCACGTCGGCCTCGGCGAGCTGACCGCACACGCTGAGCGCGGCGTCGATCGAGTCGCGGCGTCCCGTGTGCGAGACGACCAGGATGTGCCTCGCGGGTCCAGCCACTTCGCTCACGCTCCTGTGATCTCGTTCGACGTCGATCTCCATTGTGTCGGATTGCTCCCCGCACGACCGCTGAACCAGGCGAGGTACTCCTGGTTGCCCGCTCCGCCGACGATCGGGGAGGGGACGAGGCCGGCCGTCCCGAGCCCGAGGTCCCAGGCCGCCCACAGCACCCGCATCACGGCGTCGTCGCGCAGCCCCGGGTCGTGCACGATGCCCTCGCGGATCCCCGTGCGCCCGACCTCGAACTGCGGCTTCACGAGCAGCACGATGTCCGCGTCGGGCGTCGCGGTGCGCGCGATGGCGGGCAGCACCAGCCCCAGGGAGATGAAGGAGAGGTCGCCCACGACGAGCGCGGGCGCCTCGCCGGCGGCATCCGGCGACGTGACCGCGCCGAGCGACTCCGGGGTGAGGTCGCGGACGTTGAAGCCCTCGACGACGTCCACCCGCGGGTCCGCGCGGATGAGGGGATCCAGCTGGCCGTGCCCGACGTCGAGCGCGACGACGCGTCGCGCGCCCCGCTCGAGGAGCACCTGGGTGAAGCCCCCGGTGGAGGCGCCCACGTCGAGGGCGAGCCGTCCCGCGACCTGCACGCCGTCGAAGGCGTCGAGCGCGCCGATGAGCTTGTGGGCCCCGCGGCTCACGTAGGAGTCGGTCCCCGCGACGGCGACGGCGGATCCGGGGAGCACCTTGACCGACGCCTTCACGACGCCGCGGCCGTCGACCGTGACGAGCCCGTCGGCGATCAGACGCGCGGCGTGGGTCCGGGAGCGGGCCAGGCCGAGCGCGGGCAGCGCGGCGTCGAGCCGCATCCCGCCGCCCGGGTCCGCGGCGGACTCCCCGGCGGGCCCCGTCGGGTCAGCCACGCGCCGCGACCCCGTCGCCGCCCTCGAGCCGCGCGCGCAGCTCGTCGTGCAGGAGCGCGAACGCCGCCGCCCGCTCCCCCAGCGGCTGCTCCTCGATCAGCTGCAGCCGCGAGACGAGCTCCTCGGCGACGTCGCCGTCCGCCGCGGCGTCGTGCCCGGGGGCCGCCGTCCCGAGCCCGTCGTGGGGGTGCGCGTGGTCGTCGCTCACGGCGTCACGCTAGGCCCGACCCGCGGCGCCGGCGCCGGCGGCGACGTAGAGGGATTCGGGCACGTCGAGCCCGTAGATGGGGCGGCCCGAGTTCCAGATCACGGCGCATGCGGCGCGGAGCGTGTCGATGGTCGACCCGCCGTCCTTCACGACCTCCACCCGGTCGCCCGCGATGCGGACGGACGCCTTGCCGACCGTCGCCACCCGGCCCTCCTGCGAGAACCGCGTCTCCGGGTACGGCTCGTGCAGCTGCCCGAGGTGCTCGAGGATGAACGTCGGCCGCTGGTCCTCCTCCGCCGCGAGGAGCTGCTTGGCCCGGTCGATGCCGGTCAGCACGTGGACGGACGCCATGCCGGCGCGCGTCGCCCCGAGGATGTCGGTGTCGAGCCGGTCGCCGAGGAACACGGGCCGCTGCGCGCCGAAGCGCTCGCGTGCCACGTCGAAGATCGGCGTCTCGGGCTTGCCGGCGACGACGGGCAGGCGCCCGACCGCCGTGTGCACGGCCGAGACGAGCGTGCCGTTGCCCGGAGCGATGCCCCGCGCGACGGGGATGGTCCAGTCCGTGTTGGTCGCCACCCACACCACGTCCGCGTCGGCCAGCGCGAACGCCGCCTCGGCGAGCTGCGTCCATCCGACCTCGGGGGCGAAGCCCTGCACCACCGCCACCGGAGCGTCCTCGACGGAGCGCGTCACGACGTACCCGGCCTTCTCGAGCTCGTGCACGAGCCCGTCACCGCCGACGACCAGCACGGTGGAGCCCGCGGGGACCCGGTCCGCCAGCAGCCGCAGCGCGGCCTGCGGCGACGTCACGACGTCCTCCGGCGCGACGGTCAGGCCGAGCGAGCTGAGGTGCTCGGCGACCGAGGCGTCCGTGCGGGAGGCGTTGTTCGTGATGTACCCCAGCCGGATGCCCCCGTCGGCCGCCAGGTTCAGCGCCTCCACGGCGTGGGGGATGCTGGCGGGGCCCGCGTAGACGACGCCGTCGAGGTCCGCGAGGATCACGTCGACGCCGTCGAGGGGTGTCTGCCCCTTGCCCGCCCTAGCGAACATCGCGGTCGCCCTCGTCGGTCTGGGCACCCGCGAAAGCATCGGCATCGGCATCGGCATCGGCATCGGCATCGGCATCGGCATCCTCGTCGACGCCAGCGCCAGCCGGCCCCTCCACGGGGACGCCCAGCTCGTCGTCGACGTCCACCGAGATGTCGTCGTCGTCCCCGTCCTCGACGGGCGCCGTCACGGCGTCGTCGGCCGCACCCGCTCCCGCCGCTGCGTCCTCGTCGCCGTCGGCATCCTGAGCGGACACCTGCCCGTCGACGTCCACGCGGGACTCCTCACCGGGGGCATCGGCCTCGGCATCCGCCTCGTCGACGTCGTGGTCGGAGCCGTCGACATCAGCATCGTCGTCGACCTCCAGCTCCTCCTCGACGACCTCGACCATGTCGTCCCACCCCTCGTCCGGATCGGCGAACGCCGCCTCGGCCGCATCGGCACGCTGCCTCCAGGCCTCCGCCTCCTCCGACCGGCCGAGCTCCTCGAGCACCTCGGCGTAGGCGTGGAAGAGGTCGGCGCTGTACGAGTAGGCGACGTCGCGGTTCAGCTGAGCGATCGACAGCTCGTCGAGGGCCGCCTCGGTCTGACCGAGGTCGAGGCGCGCACCGGACATCGCGATCGCCAGGGCCACCTGCTCCGCCGCGGGCAGCGTCTCCTTGGGGACGGAGCGTCCGAGCTCCAGCGCCTTGTCGGGCCGGCCCTGTCCCCGCTCGCTGTCGACCATGAGGGCGAGCTGGTCGTTCTTCCCGGAGATCCGCCGGTACGTCCGGAGCTCTCGGAGAGCCAGCGCGTAGTCGCCGACGGCGTACGCCGTGATCGCCAGGGACTCCCGGACCACCGCGATGCGGCCGGCACGTCGGGCCGCCGACGTCGCGTGGCGGTGCGCCAGCTCAGGGTCCTCCTCGATGAGACGGGCCGCCATCACGAGGTGCTGCGCCACGCCCTCTGCGTTGTCCTTGCTCAACGTCTTCAACTCGTTGCGGGCGATCCGGTCGAGGTCGCCGGGCTTCACATCCTCCGGGATCTCGGGATCGTCATGCCGCGGCCGGACGGACCGCAGCTCGCGGGCCCGCAGCTGCTCCTCCGTCAGGGCCTCCTCGTAGCGAGGGGCGTCGCGGTCGTTGCGGGCCGGACGTCCGTCACGGGTCCACAGCTTGTCGCCATCGCGGGGCGGACGCGATCCACCACGACCGGCGTCTCGACCGCCGTCCTTGGACCACGGCTTGCGGTCCCCATCTCGGGCGGGACGTGCAGAGCTGCCGCCGTCCTTCGACCACGGCTTGCGGTCCCCATCTCGGGCGGGACGTGCAGAGCTGCCGCCGTCCTTCGACCACGGCTTGCGCTCCCCATCACGGGCGGGACGCGCAGAGCTCCCGCCGTCCTTCGACCACGGCTTGCGGTCCCCATCACGGGCGGGACGCGCAGAGCTCCCGCCGTCCTTCGTCCACGGCTTGCGCTCCCCGTCACGGGCCGGCCGGCCGCTGCCGGAACCTGCGTCACGTGACCACGGCTTGCGTTCGCCATCCCGCTGCGAACGGTCGCCGCCAGAGCCTCGAGGCGCGGAAGAGCGACCGCCGTCTCGAGGGCCGCGCGGCGCCCCCGAGGATCCGCGCTCGTAGGGGCGACCACCCGCATCGCGACCACGAGGGGAGTGCGACGATCCGCGGTCCTGGCCCTCGGGCCGGCTGTCTCGGTCGGATGAGTCGCTCACTGTGCTCCTGTCGGCCCGTGGGCCAGATGATGACTGTGGTGTTGTGGGTCGTGCGGAAGTCAGGTCCCAGGCTAACCGCTGAGATGCCTCGTGCCACTCGCGTCCGCGGGGACGCATGACGGCTCCCGCGGTCGCGCGGGCACGCTGTGCCCCTCTCTGCCTTCCTGAGTGGAGATGGGAGCCCCGGCGAGGACGCTGCTGAGCGCCACCCCCTGCTCACGATCGGCCCACCGGCTGAGAGCCCGCCACGGTGCCGACGTGACCGGCATTCGGACGTCGGCTGGCGGGCACGCGTCCCGACCAGCACCGTGGCTGTTAACGCAGGAAGGCCCGTCGCACCAAGTGCGACGGGCCTTCCCGTTCGATCAAATCAAGTCCGGCGGTGTCCTACTCTCCCACAGGGTCCCCCCTGCAGTACCATCGGCGCTGAGAGTCTTAGCTTCCGGGTTCGGAATGTGACCGGGCGTTTCCCTCTCGCTATGGCCGCCGAAACACCTCATACACACCCCAACGGGGCATGAAAACTGTGATGAATCGACCAGTCAAGCTGGTTGTTCAATTAGTACCCGACCGTATATCGGGAACCA